>JAKRSB010000020.1 GCA_022402525.1 Thermosynechococcaceae cyanobacterium MS004 | reverse complement strand
AAAAGGATATGCTTTACAGGCGTTCTAGACCTTTTTATAAAGCAACAACTCTAATGCTCAATGTGTAATCTCCAATGATCGATTGCGCTGTTCTCCAGTCCTGAATTGCTAAGCTGACGCCTTGGAGGTGCATTGATGATTGCAAACCCTGCACTAGACTATGTAACACCAGAAGACTACCTCGAAGGGGAGGTTCAAAGCCCCGTTAAGCACGAGTATCGAGACGGAGAAGTCTATGCGATGGCTGGTGCATCCGATGCCCATGTAACGATCGCAGGTAATTTGTTTGTTGCGCTTAGAAATCATCTACGGGGCAAAAACTGTCGGGTCTACATTTCCGATATGAAGGCCAGAGTTGAGTCTAAAAATATCTACTACTACCCCGATGTGATGGTCACCTGCGACCCGCGCGATCGCGAAACCCCGACCCACAAGCGCTATCCCTGCCTCATTGTTGAGGTGTTATCGGACTCGACCGAGGCCTTTGACCGAGGCGATAAGTTTGTAGACTATCAGCAGCTTGAAACCCTTGAAGAATATGTCCTGGTCAGCACAACCCGACAAAGAGCGGATGTCTTTCGCCGAAACGAACAGGATCTTTGGGTTCTTCAGTCCTATACCCTAGCGCAGCCCCTAGATCCTAAAGCCGTAGACTGCACCATTAGTCTGGAAGTGCTCTACGAAGATGTGGATCTGCTGCCAACCGCACGGGGTTAAATTTCCGTCGATAAGGCCGATTTGAGGGCGCGGCAAAACTCTGTAATCGACTCTAAACCCTGTTTAGGAGAACCTTCTGCAAGGCGCTTCACAAAAGCACTCCCCACGATCGCCGCATCTGCACCCCATTCCTTGACCTGCCGTGCCTGGTCAGGTTGAGAAATGCCAAACCCAACCCCAATGGGCTTATCCGTCACGCCCTGTAGCTCAAGAATCAGATCCTGCACCCGATCTTCAAGCTGGGCGCGAATGCCAGTGACTCCAGTTGTGCTGACCAGATAAATAAACCCTTGAGACGACTTAGCAATGGTTTCAATCCGCTCTTTGGAACTGGTTGGAGCCACCAAAAGCGTCAGCTCAAGCCCCATCTCCTGAGTTTGCTGGAGCAGGGTGTCTGCCTCTTCGAGGGGTAAATCCGGCACCACCAGCCCCCGCACCCCTGCCTGGGCTACCTGCTTTAGAAAGGTTGATACCCCCCGATGGTAGATGGGGTTGTAGTAGGTAAACAAAATAATAGGGGCACGTAGCTCGGACTGAAGCCCTTCTACCATTTCTAGTACCCCATCAAGACGCACGCCATTTTTGAGGGCGCGGGTTGCGGCGGCCTGAATGACTGGGCCATCGGCCAGCGGATCGGAGTAGGGAACGCCCAGTTCAATAATGTCGGCACCGTTATCATCCAGACGCTTGAGCGCCGCCGCCGTCACTTCTAAACTTGGATCTCCCGCCGTCAAAAAGGGAATTAACGCACACTCCCCGCGATCTCGGAGGCGCTTGAATACATCAGAAACAGAGGTCATAGGGGTTCAGCAAAACTTAAGGGTCATGGGTTTGTTTGTCCTGCTCAAGTTCCGCCTGAAGTTGAGCCAACGCCTCAGGAGACATTTCATCTAGCTGCTTCTGAAGCACAGCCGTTTCGTAGTCATCCCGCTGCTGATTGTAGGTCATCTTGCCACTCACCACGCGAAAGAGGTAGGTGCCAACCCAGCCCAAAATGCCCACCAGAAAAATGGCCTGACTCCAAACCCCAGCATCAAAATTATCAAAGCCGAAGGTGCGCAGAAGAAGGTATAGAGAGCCACCCGTCAAAAAGATGAGCAGCCCAACCCCCAATACATCGATGCGTCTCATGCTTTTAATCCGTTCCCTATCGCGATCGCCCTGGATTGAGCATCCGGCACTGGCCACTCTCCAACAACGCTAAATCTGACGGGGTTTAGGCCGAAAATTCAGGAAAGGACTCAGCAAGAGCATCCCCGGAAAGAAGAAAAACACCAAGAAATACATAAACGCCCGCTCAAAGGAACTGGCCACGTACCAGCGCTGGGTTAGGTACCAGTAGGTCAAAATCGGGATCACCAAAAGATAGGTGCCGCTTAAAATGAGGTAGAGCAGAGCAATAATCATAGTTTGCAAAGATGAAATTGCAAGAGGGCGAAAGATGAAATTGCAAGAGGGCGAAGCTTTCGCCCCTCATTCTACCCCGTTCTGGAAAGGGGACAATGCTGATTTAATAGGAATAGGACAGATCTTCTGATCTCCGCCTGTTCCGTACCTTTCACTTCCATGCCTTTCACTTCCGCACCTTTACTCAGGAGTTTGGATGGTTTCCCTTCCCGATACCCTCGAAGCCGCGATCGCCCAGTCTGTGGAAGCCACCCAACGCGCGATCGCCAGCGGCCGCAACCGCCTCCAAATCGAATACCTGTTTCCCGAACTCAAGCCAATGCCTGTGGCAAAACAGTATCTTGACCTTCTGGAGCAGCAGATACCGGATTTAGGCAGCCAGGTTAAAGTTTTTTTCTCGGATGCGGGTGCTGCTGCCCTGGCCCGACGAGACTGGGGTGAAACGCCCTACCGTATCTACGGCCTAGATGAGCTACTAGAGCCAGTACAACCTGAAGACGATGCGTTTGTGATCGTCGCGCCCACCCCCGTTGAAATTGCGATCGTTGAAAAAATTACGACCCAATCCGATACCCGCCCCTGTATTTTCCTAAACCCGAAATTTCAGGATGTGGCGATTATTGGGATTGGCTATGCGGGACGCCAGCTCCGGGAGCGGTTTCTGAGCACCCTAGAGTCATGCTACTGTCTCCGCCCCCTCGACCAAGGCGCTGTGTTTCGGGCCTATCCGCAGCCCTGGCAGGTTTGGTGGGAGGTAGAGGAGGAGTACAAGCTCCTATCCGAAACCCCAGAGCGCCCCACGGGTGAAGAACTAGACCAAATTATTGCCCAAGCTTTTCCAGCTCAGACCAAAAAAGGCGGATTGCTCCAAGAGCTTCAGCAGTTCTTAAAAGCGCTCAGCCAGTAGCTAAGGTTCCGCAGGGTGAGCCGATGGTGTTAATTGGGACTGAGCCATCAGGCGCAAAGACTCAGGTGCAAGGACTCAACCGTAAGGATTTAGCGCAGGCTCTCCTGCACTGTTTGTCCAGAGGTCGTCTGGTAATGAGCGATCACGATGGCAAACCCGATCATGATCCGGATAGGTAATTGTATCAACAGGTGATCGGGTACCAACCACCAGACATCGCGTTGCCTGGGCGCTCCGGTTCTCAAAGAAATGCCCGACCGATACCCCCGCACGAAAAGTCGCAGCATCTCCAGGGTGCATCAAGCTTTCTGTCGCTCCCTCAACAAGCGTGATCTCTCCTTCAAGAACATAGACCATCTCATCTTCTGCGCTGTGCCAATGCTTTAGGGAAGAACAAGCGCCAGGCTGCAAAACTTCAATAAACGCACCAAACTGGGTCAGCCCTCCTGCCTCACTGATCCAGAGCGCTTGATTGGCGTCGCCCCCACCCTGCACAGAACTTTCTTCTGCAATAAAGCAATCAGGCATGAGAAACGTCATGTTGACATCACAATCTTGACACTACAATCTAGATCAAGAGCGATTTCCGTTAGCTCGTCAGTCCAGGAATATTAAGCCCTTCCGTCAGCCCTTCCATCCTTTCCCGCATGGTGTCTGTGGATTTCGTGTAGGCGTCTTTCATGGCAGCAGCAACCAAGTCCGAGAGAACTTCACGACCTTCTCCGTAAGCCTGCTCAGAAATTTCGACGCGCAGCGGCTCTTGATTTCCGCTCACGATGACCTTAACCAATCCGCCCCCAGCTTCGCCTTCAATCTCCATTTGCTCAAGATCTTCTTGGAGCTGCTTGGCCCCTTCTTGTACCTTTTGAGCTTTTTTGATTGCATCGGCTAACTCTTTCATTTTGCCGAGGCCGAAGCCAAATCCTTGACCCTGTGACATAGCTTTTTATGTTGCTTAAGTATAAGTGATGCTCAACCTATCATGCCCTGCAACGTCTTGTTGTGCGGCACCTGCTCTCCATCATACCGACGGTATCACCCGACTGTATCAAAATTGTGGATCAAATTTGCCTAAAATTTTGACTTCAGGCCGAAGCTGAATGCCCCACAAAGACTTCACCGTCTGCTGAACATGGCCAATGAGATGGTAAATATCAGTTGCCGTCGCGCCCCCGCGATTCACAATAAAGTTTGCGTGTTTTTCGGCAACCTGGGCACCCCCAATCTGGAATCCCTTTAAACCAGACTGCTCAATCAGCGCGCCCGATGTCTGTGGGAGCGGATTTCTAAAGACGCTGCCGCAGCTAGGTAGCTCGTAGGGCTGGGTCTCTAGACGGTGGTTGAGGTGGGATTCGGTGCGGGCGTGAACTTCTGCAGGCGATCGCCCAGGCGTAAGCTGAAACACTGCCTGCAGCACCACAAGCTGCGTCCCCTGAAGACAGGATGAGCGGTACCCGTAGCCTAACTCCTCCCGCCCTAGGGTTTGGAGATGCCCATCAGGATGCAGCACCAGTGCCTCCACCAAGGAATCGGAAACCGAGCCGCCGTGGGCACCTGCGTTCATCACCACCACGCCCCCTACCGTCCCCGGAACACCCACCGCCCACTCAAAGCCAGCCCAGCCCTGCTTTGCAAGCTGCCAGCAGAGGCGCGGTATGGGTTTCCCCGCAGCAACGGTGATCCGCCCACTGGTTTCATCAAAGTGCTGGTCTCGTAAATGGCGGGTCACAATGACCAGACCGGGTAGCCCCTCATCGCTAATCAGTAAATTTGATCCGGCCCCCAGAACGGTTATGGGAAGCCCCTCACGGGTGGCCCAGGCAACGCTGGACTGGAGTTGTTCCGTGGAGGTTGGCGTCACTAACCACTGGGCTGGCCCACCCACGCGATAGGTTGTAAAGTCGGCTAAACTCACCTCAGCGTTAATCTGGGTATCGGCTTCAATGACAAGAGTGCGGTGCTGAGCGAGGGTCATCTCAAGGCAACCTCCGTGGTGAGGTCTGGGGCAGTCTGCTGAAAGTGGCTTAGTAAGTCAGGAATAATGCGGTTAAGGTCACCCGCACCCAAAAATATGACCAGGTCTCCTGTCCTGAGGTGGGTCTGAAGATATTGGGTCACGTCTGCCAGAGTTTCTTGGTAGGTCACTTGGGGGTGGTGCTCTGCGATCGCCGCCGCTACGCTTGCGCCACTTACATTGGGTGGTTTTGCCTCTCCAGCGCTGTAGATATCCAGCGCAACCACGCAGTCTGCATCACCAAAGGCCTGACTGAATTCACTTAAAAAGGTTTGAATGCGGCTGTAGCGATGGGGCTGAAACACGGCAACGACACGCTGGTGCTTGGACTGTCCCAGAGCATCGGGGGTGGTCTGTAGCTTGGCTGAGGAGAGGGTGGCGCGAATCTCGCTGGGATGATGGGCATAGTCATCGATTAGGCAAATGCCCTGCGCTTCGCCGCGATGCTCAAAGCGACGACGGGCACCTTCAAAGGTGGAGAGCGCCGCTGCGATCTGATCAAAGGGAATGCCCACCATCCTGGCCACGGCGATCGCCCCTAGGGCATTGCTAAGGTTATGCTGGCCGAGCTGATGAATAGAAATTTGACCTAGGCGATCGCCCCGCTCATAAACAACGGCCGTCGTTTCGGTTGCACCGTATTGAATCTCGTCTGCCCAGTAGGTTGCCGCAGAATCAGGCTGCAGGCTGTAGGTCATCCAGCTTTTCCCAGCAGGATGGGTCAAAATCTTGTCCCGAATCGTTTCACAATCTAGGCAAAGCACCATCTGCTTGCAGTGGCTGGCAAACTGCTCAAAAATTTGCACCACCTCCGCCAGCGTAGCGTAGTGGTCTGGGTGGTCTAGCTCAATATTGGTAATTACCCCAACCTGGGGCTGAAACTTCACCAAAGATCCGTCCGACTCATCCGCTTCCGCCACCAGATATGGGCTTTTCCCTACTCTGGCATTGCCTTGCCATGCTGCAACCTCACCCCCCACCACAATCGTGGGGTCAAGCCCTGCCTGAAGCAGCAAATATCCAATTAAGCTGCTCGTGGTTGTTTTGCCGTGGGTTCCAGCGACTGCAATGCTCTGGGGTGCTTCAGCAATCAACGCAGCCAAAACATCGGATCGGTGAAAAATCGGACAGTCCAGCTCGATCGCCGCTTGATATTCCGGATTCGTCGGCTGAATTGCGGTAGAGCAGATTACCTGGGGTAAAACGGGCTGGATGGGCGCTGACCCTGCCGCAGCGCCTTCTAAAAAGAAGTTGAGATTGGCCTTCTCCTGCTGCCAAAAGATGTGCGCGCCTAAGCCCTGGAGCTTTTGCGTGATGTGCGTTGACCGAACATCCGAGCCTGAGATGGGAAGCTTCCGTTGGGTCACAATGTACGCTAAAGCGGACATCCCAATTCCACCAATCCCAATAAAGTGAAAAGGCCGGCCACTTAAGTCAACAGCACTCATTCTATCGTTGCTCCTTTAAACACCCGATTAACCTAGAAAACCCAAATTCTGAATATCCTGAATCTTGCCACGTCACTGCCCAGAACCCTAAAACGGTGCCTCTAGGTCTGTCATTCAGCTCTAATTCATTCAGCTCTAATGCTGTCTAACGATCTGCCTTTTAGCCATCTAACCCACCTAACCCATCTATTAGCCACCTAAATTTAGCCCAGTCGCTAAAATTTGTCTCAATCCAATCTCCAGGATCCTTATTTCTCTGCACGAATTTTATCTGTACAGGAAATATTGACAAGAGTAGACGCGGCAAACCCAAAACTAAGCTGGCAGTGGGGCTAGAGTTGCGATTAGAGTATAACCTTGACGGGTTTTAACCGCTGCCCCATTCAACAATTTCTAGCCGATTTTCAATCAAAAACGGCTCCCCCACAAGGCTTGGACGCTAAACTCTGCCAAGATTTCAGATTAAAGTGTGGGGGTTTTCCGCTATTCTGTCAACTGCAGCGGCTTATCTCAGGGCTTTTAGTGCCTAGAGTTTGTAAGTTGAGTGCGGATGTTGAGTGCGGATTTATTACGGATATAAATGCGTACATTTTGACTCCTGACTAAGCTTTGCTTTATTTGGGTCGCCCGTCTTGTCTTTGCTCAATCATTTTAGGGGTTGAACCCACCATCAATCCGGAATATATTGAGCTACACTTCTGTGGAAAGAGTGCGTGACAGACTCGTGATGGGTTTCAGGGGGAAGCTCAATGGCCTTAAAGCGAGGTGCTGAAAACAAAGTCCTGAAAAACTAACAGCCCTGAAAATGCAAGCGCTGAAGGCACTGTTACAGCTTGAGTTTTAATTTCGCGGTTTACTTTAGGCTGAGGACTATCTGAACTGACAGGTTGTTTGAGTCTACAGGTAGCCCAAGGTGGCTGAAACAGAGTGAAAAGTCTCTTACTGATAAAATCTCTTACGCTTAAAGTCTCTTACGATAGAGGCGCTCCCAGATACTCTCCTAGATATTTCTTAGACCTTAAAGTTCCTAGATGTTAAAGTTCCTAGATGTTAAAGCTTCTTGATATTAAAGAACGGTTGATGAAGACGGAGAGTTCATAAAGCAATTGATTGGGGTCATCGGGCGTTCTGTCCCCTGTGCAGTTGGTGTGATTCGTTTGGTGTGGATTGATAAGGAGATTGCAGTGTCACAACCCCCTCAAAAGAGTTCCAAGCTTAGGCAGCAGCAAATTCTGAGGCAGCGTCGCCTTGCTGCGGTAGTGCGGCAGCAAAAAAAGAAAGTGCTCCAGGAACCTCGCGTGAGGGCAGGCCGTGTGGAGGGGCAATCTGCAGGCGCTTCGTTGACTCCCCCTTCCGTTGGCGTCCAGAAGTTGCGCACGCAGCGGATGCGGGTGCAGGGGAGCGACTTAAAAGCAGATGCGCTTGTGAATCGTCCCCTTCCGCTTCGCCAGCAGAGTCGCATTGTAAAATCTGGCGCTGCCAACCCTGTAAATAGAAGGTCTGACAATCGTAGCTCTGGGAATAAGTTTGGCAAGGAAGGATCCAGCAAGATTCGATCCCTTCCCGTGCGCTCAAGGGGTGACCGAGCGGGGCGTATGCCCAGGAAGTTCAATTGGTTTAGCAGCTTGTGTCGGCTGGGGCTATTGGGTCTGGGTCTGTCTGCAATGGTGGGGACGGCGATCGCTAATTTTCACCCCGAGCCCCGCTCAGGGACGCTGGCCAATAGCCTACTCCAAAGCCGGAAACAGGGCCAGACTAACCAATCTGCAGGGGTTGCGGCCACTGAAGCTTCTTTGGACGGCTTGGAGACGAACCTGGTTCTTTCTCCCGATAAGGAGCTAAAAGACACGAAGGCAAAAATCTTGGCCCTGGCTTCGCCTCAGACGGGACTGGTTCCTGGGGTGTTTGTGTATAACCCTGAGACACAGGCCTATTTAGATATCGCAGGCGATCGCACCTTTGCCGCAGCCAGCACCATCAAATTTCCAATCCTCGTAGCCTTTTTTCAAGAGGTTGATGCCAAGCGTCTGCGTCTAGACGAGATGCTGGTCATGCGAAAAGACCTGATTGCCTCTGAGGCAGGAAACATGCAGTATCAGCCTGTGGGCACAAAATTCAGCGCCCTAGAAACAGCGGATAAGATGATTACCATCAGCGACAACACCGCTACCAACATGCTGATTGATAAGCTAGGGGGCAAAACTGCTCTCAATGCGCGCTTTAAGGGCTGGGGTCTGACCAGTACTGTCATTCAGAATTTGCTGCCTGACTTAGGGGGTACAAACAGGATCAGCCCCAAAGATTTATCAATGCTGATGCTGAAGGTGGCCCAGGGCGAGTTGCTAACCCCCCACAGCCGCGATCGCCTGCTGGATATCATGCGAAATACCATTACCAACACCTTGCTCACGCCAGGGTTAGGGGAGGGGGCAAAAATTGCCCATAAAACTGGAGACATTAGATCCATCGTGGGAGACGTAGGGCTGATTGAAATGCCGAACGGCCAGCGCTATGTTGCGACCGCAATGGTGCAGCGGCCCGATAACGACCCCCGTGCCCAAGAGCTGATTCGCCAAATGTCTAAGCTGATCTACCAGGACCTGAGCCGGCCTACGGTCTTAGCAACCAGCCCATCGGCAACCTCATCAGCTAATTCATCGGTAAATCCATCAGCAAATCCATCGGCAAATTCATCTCCAAATTTATCCCCAAATCCATCAGCAAATTCATCCCCAAATTCAGCCACCAGCAACACTGAAGTTCCATAGATTGCGATCGCAATCAGTAGGGTGTTTCAACTGGCTAGTCTAGAAGCAGGATAGACTAGAAAGTGAGCTTGCAAGGCCAGAGCGATTCTGGACGATGTGATCTTGGGTGCTGCTTCAGCAGAATCTTGAGAATTCCTGTATTCAGGGGTTTTGTAAGGTCTGCGAGGACAGGACAGCTTGACACCCAGTCCGTCTCCCAGGATTTGTCCTACAATTCTTGTCTTACAATTCTCGCTTTAACATTGCTACACCCTAGGCTGCACCCATGCGTTTTATTGATCAAGCAGAAGTTTTTGTCAAAGGCGGCAAGGGCGGCGACGGCATGGTGGCCTTCCGTCGGGAAAAGTATGTCCCTGCCGGTGGGCCTGCTGGAGGGAATGGCGGACGAGGTGGCTCCGTCATTCTTCAGGCCGATTCAAACTTACAAACGCTGCTTGATTTTAGGTACGTGCATATTTTTGCCGCCGAGGACGGAACCCGTGGAGGGCCCAAGAACCTAACGGGGGCCTCTGGTGAAGACCTCATTGTTGAGGTGCCCTGCGGTACGGTGGTCTTTGATATGGAGACGGATGAATGCCTGGGCGACCTAACCGAACCAGGTCAGCAGTTGGTGATTGCCCACGGGGGCAAAGGGGGGTTAGGCAATAAGCACTTTCTCTCAAATCGTAACCGTGCGCCGGAACATGCGCTGCCAGGGCTGCCAGGAGAGGAGCGGCAGTTGCGCTTAGAACTGAAGCTACTGGCTGAAGTGGGAATTATTGGCCTGCCCAATGCGGGTAAGTCCACCTTGATTTCGGTCTTGTCCGCCGCCCGCCCAAAAATTGCGGACTATCCTTTCACAACGCTGATTCCAAATTTGGGCGTCGTACCCCATCCCAATGGAGACGGGGTAGTCTTTGCTGATATTCCAGGGCTCATTGAAGGTGCCCATGCGGGCGTGGGGCTGGGACACGAGTTTCTGCGCCATATTGAGCGGACATCGGTGCTGGTGCATTTGGTTGATGCAACGGCTGCCGATCCGCTTCAGGATTATCAGGTGATTCAGCAAGAGCTGGTGGCCTATGGTCAAGGGCTAGAGCTTAGACCCCAGGTGATTGTGCTCAATAAGCAGGATGCGGTTGAGTCAGAACGTATTGATCAGCTTTGCCAATCTCTAAGAGAACACTGTAGCCAAGAGGTGCTTACCATTTCTGCGATCGCCCAGCAGGGGCTAGACCCGCTCCTCTTTTCGGTGTGGGCACTTCTAGATCGCGCTAAACAGTCTAGTCTTGAATCCTTCCCTACTGAGCAGCCCATTGTTGAGCCGTCCTTCAGTGTTCTGGAGGCAGCGGCAACCTCCCCTAGCCTGGTTGCGCCCTAGAGCATTCTAGAAATAATGTCCGAGAATTGATTTTAGAACCCCGTGTATTTACGGAGCAGTTTTGGGTACTTTAGCTGTGAGGGGCTAGCGATGCAGCATCTAAAAGTCCATGAAGGCTTGAGTTGTTCTAGAGCAACCTGTAGTCAGAGTGGAAGAATTCAGGATTCGGGATACCGCCAATCATCAGCTTGACAAAATAGGGTTGGCCTCAACCATTTAGCACTTTGCTGGACTTCCGATCATGCCAGATACAGTCACGACCGCAAGCAAGCAGCTGCTTTTAATAGACGATGATCCTAACCTGGTCTTGCTCGTCAAAGACTACCTGGAGATGCGGGGTTATGGGGTTACAACGGCTAAGAATGGCCGAGATGCCCTCAAGTTGCTGGAAAAAGACTTGCCCCATCTCATCATTTGCGATGTAATGATGCCGGAGATGGACGGCTATACGTTTGTTAAAAAGGTACGGGAAAATTCCCAGACGAGCTGTTTACCCATCTTATTTCTATCTGCCAAGGGGCAAATTCAAGACCGAGTGACCGGACTCAGTAAGGGTGCGGATGTGTATATGGTCAAGCCCTTTGAGCCAGATGAGCTGGTGGCTCAAATTGAAGCATCTCTCAATCAGGCCGAGCGGATGCGTCAGGCTCAAGGGCCAGACTTGGGGAGCGCTGTGTCAGTGCAGGTACCGTTTGATGTGGATTTAACGCCGACGGAGCAGCGCGTCATTCAAATGGTGGCAAAGGGAATGTCGAATAAAGAAATTGCTGAGGGCTTGAGTGTCAGTCAACGTACGGTTGAGAGCCATGTCAGTAATATGTTAGGTAAGACTGGCCTCCATAATCGGACAGAATTAGCGCGCTGGGCCATTGAGCAACGCATGATTTAGCGCTTGAAAAGCTAGCGCTAGAGAAGCTAGAGCCAGAAATACTAGGGCTGCGGAGGCTGCTCGCGCCGCCAAAGCCAAATAATGAGCGCACAAACGCTCGTCTGCAACAGCAGATTGGGCAAAGTATCCGCTAAGTTTTCCCCCGCGATCGCCTTCATTAAAAATACAAACCCTCCCAGAAAGGCGGAGCCACCCAGGGCAATATAGAAAAAGCGACGAACCCCCCGATAGGGCGCTTTCGCTTCAGCGCGAAGCCGAGAGAGCTGTTCTTCGTTTAAGGGGTCTGCCATTGTCTTATCCTGTTGCGGGTCTAATTGAGGGACTGAGTGAGGGACTGAGTGAGGGACTGAGCGTAAGTCTTAAAGGGCCATCTCAGGCATTGCTACTACGTCAGGTCTCCAGCCTCTGCCGTAACTAGGGGCGCTGCGGCGACATTCAATTCTTCCTGCTGGAGCTGATTGACAACCTCCACAAGCTCCCGCTCAAAGAGAATTTGTCCTCGGTTGGTGCGCCCCCCAATGTAGAGGGTTTCGTCCTCCAGAAGTGCCCAAACCTGAGAGTGGGAAATGTAGCTGATCATCACGCTCAGCATCAGAAGGCCAAACCCTGCGTACACAAACGGAATGCCTGGGTCGGCCTTGATTTGCAGTCCCGTACTGCCGATAACCTCTATCAGAGATAGCTCAATGCCTTCCACGGAAAGACTCATGCCCGTCCGCAGAGAGCCGATCAGTTTGCCCGTGGTGTCGTAGACCACGACGGTTCCCTGCATGTCCCGCGCCACCAGAGAAACCCCTGCGCTTAAGTCTGGTTTAATGGGTACCCATGTGCCCCACAGCCGTCCGCCCTCAACCTGCAAACGTGCCATAGGCAGTCGGAAAATAGGGCTATTGTTGACCCGCACCTTGACGGCTGCGATCGCCCAGTCGGTTTGGTAAACCGTCACGCCCTGATGCTTGAGGGGCTGGTTCACGTGGATAGTTTTGCGATCTATTTCCTGACCTTGGTTATCCAGCACCGAAAGATCAGAATAAAACTGATCAATATCTCCAGTGGATGTGTAGTCAATCCAGAATCGATTCACGCGCATCGACCAGTCTTTGGGAATTTGTGGTCTGGCCCAAGATCCGGCCTGTACGATATTTTGCACCCGAAAAGTGTCACCACTCGGCACCAGTTCCTGCGCCATAAATCCAGTAAACGTGCCCCAAATTGCGCCCAGCAAAATCAAAATCATGCTGGCATGCACCACAATTGGCCCAATTCGTCCGGCCAGCCCCTTCCGTGCATAGAGGGCATTGTCAGACTGAAACACCTTAAAGCGCTTTTGTGCCAAGGCCTGAGCTAGGGGAGCCAAGGATGCTGCTGTAGCGCTCGTGGGAACCATCGCGCTCAGTGCCAGCTTTTCAAACTGACGAGGTCGGTCATAAAATTTCCAGGTGCGGGCCGCCTTGAGTGCCGGAAACTGTCTGGTAAAGGTGCAGGTCGCTAAGCTACTGCCAAATAAAATCATTAGAGAAAGAAACCACCAGGTTTTATAGACATGGTCTAAACCGATGGCTAAAATCACCTTCCAGGTTAAAAAGCCAAATAGGGCAGGCGCTTCTGGATAGTTGGCCTGATAAAAGGCAGCGGACTGCTCCTGCTCAATCACCGTGCCGGAAATGCTGAACAGCGCGATCGCCAACAGTAGGGCGATCGCAAATCGTAAGTCCGCCAAAATCGGCAGTAGCTCAGTCCGGACACGCCTGAAGGTCGAAGAAAGCATGACAAAACCCTTAGAAAATAATCGCGGAAAATAAGCACCACGAGTTGATCAGCCCCCAAAGTTTGGGGCAGCCCACACTTAAACCGAAATCGGCAAAAGTCGAGTCACTAACGAAAAAACGCCAAACCCCACCAAGAGCACCCCGCTAGCCGGATTAATCCAGCCCGACCACTGCCGAATGGATAGAAACTGCTTCATGCTGGCCGTAAACATCCCCACCACAATAATGGGCAGCACATATCCACTTGTATAGGACAGCAGAAGCCCACCCCCCAGTACAGGATTCTGGGTACTCGAAATCCAGGCCAGCAGCGTCGCCAAGACGGGTGTGCTGCAGGGAGAGGCCACCAGGCCAAAGGTCAACCCCAACAGAAAAGCCCGCACCCCCTTCGGCAAATGCTCCAAATTCCAGTTTTGCCCCAGAGACAGACTGGGTAGCCGCAGCGGCAGCGCTTCTAGCAGATAAAGCCCCATCAGAATTGCAACGACGCTCACCACCAGCCCCAGCCCTGTCCCAACCTTGCCGTAGATTCTGCCCAACAGGGCTGCACCAATGCCAAGCCCTGCCAAGGTGGTTGATAACCCTAGGGCAAACCAAATGGACTGCACGGTGCCCTGCCAGCGATTTTTGGCCTCATAGCCGCCAATGTAGCCCATCGTAATGGGGAGCATCGACAGGGTACAGGGGGTTAGGCTTGTCAGCAGGCCAGCGCCAAATAAAAAACCGATGCTCAAAAGGCTGAGGTGATTGAGCTGCTGAGCAACCTGGATATTGACCCACTGATCGAGGTGATAAAGGCTCAGCCGAACCTGCTCAAACCAAGGCTGATTGAGCCAGGAAACAGCAAGCTGAAGGGATGCAGGCTGGCTGAGAGAAACTTGATGCAGGGTGGGCTGAATAGAGGTGAATTGGTCGAATAGAGACTGATCGAAGAGAATCTGAACGAATAAGACCTGATCGAAGATGAACTGAAGGGGCGAAAAAACACTCATCAAATCGGCGTGACCTTATCTGTAACCCCTTCCTATTCTAACGGTCGCTGCTCGCAGGATGCTCGCAGGAGCACGGGGCTCTGAACAGGTCTAACGGGCACGAAGCGGCAGCGGAATCACCACCGATGCCTGCGTCTCGCGCGCCACTCGGATCAAAAGGCCTGAAATAAATAGGCTGGCAATCATCGAGTTGCTCCCGTAGCTAAACAGCGGCAGCGGCAGCCCCGTTGTGGGTAGCACTCCGATCGCCACACCAATATGGAAAAAAGACTGGCCCACCATAAACACCATCGCCCCAATCGCAATCAGGCGATGCATAGGATGCTGAGTTTTAAGGGCAACTTTGAGGGCCAAGGTACTATACACCATCAGCAGTGCAATTAAAAATAGGCTACCCATGAGCCCAAATTCTTCACTAAAAATTGAAAAAATGAAGTCTGTGTGCTGAAAGGGCAAATAAGAAAGCTTTTGCTGAGATTGGCCAAATCCAGTCCCCAAAGGCCCCCCGGAGCCGATCGCCAGCAGGCTCTGAATGAGCTGATACCCATCCTGCATGGGGTCATTCCACGGATTCAGAAAGGATAAAATCCGCCGCTGCTGATACTCCTTAAGGCTAATGCTAACGGCCGCAACTAAAACTCCGGCCAACGCTGTTCCACTAAGCTGGAACAAGGGCAGCCCCGCCGCCAAGGCCATCAGCCAGAGGGTGATGCCGTAGAGTGCGGTAGTGCTGAGGTTTGGCTGAATCAAAATTCCCAGCAGTGTCAAGGCAAACAGCCCTAGCCACACAGATTTTTCCCGCAGCGTTAGCCTAGTCCATCGGGCAAAGATTTGCGCCCCTTGCAAAACTAGAATGGGCTTCATAATCTCGGAAGGCTGGAGGGGAAAAGGGCCGACTTGAATCCACCGCGTTGCCCCATTGACTGAGGTTCCTAGCCCCGGCAGTCGGGTTGCAAAAATCAGAATTAAAAAGACGAAAAACAAAATGGGGGTGTAAATTAACATCCGCTTGAGCGGAACCCGTACGGCGATCGCAAAGGCAACTAGCCCAAACAATACCCCAATAAACTGTCGCTTAAAGTAGTACAGTCCATCCCCAGATTCCGCAAGGCCCGTGTGGAAAGAGACCGAGTACAAAACGGCTAGGCCAATAAAGAGCCAAGTAAAGGTGAGCCAGTGAAGGACACGGGCCTCTGTTGCCCAATGCGCAACGGACGGATCAAGAAAGGGAATATAGCGGCGGAGATTCACTGCGATCGCACCTGTGCCAAAGTCGATGCCAGTATAGCGGATTTATGCTTAAAAGTACGCGCCAAAAGGATTTGATCGATTACCCCATCCCCAAACAGCAAAAAGGAGGCTAGAACTTCTAACCCCCTTAGACTTAATTCAGCAATCAAGAACAGTCTACGAGCGCACTACATATAGGCGTACTGAATACAAGCGCACTACAGAAGACCTGTATTAGCACCAGGCTTACCTGTCGCCAATTCAACCTTCAAAATTCTGCCGCCCATTTTCATAATGCGCTGCTGCTCTGTAAACCAGTTATCGTAAGGAACTAATTTTGTGAAAAAAGTATTCTGTAATTCCCGCTGAGTGCGAATCCGAGTTTGGCTAGGCACGCAGGCTGTCACCTTAAAAAACCGCATAATTCGGCTTGCTCCTAAATCTGTCCAACCCTACTATCAAGACGGCCGCAGAGGACAGTCCCTTCAAAATGCTAAGGCCTGGAATCTGAAGACTAATGCTAGATCACCAAAACCAACCTCTCCAGTGTCGAGATTAGCCTTCAACAAGCTAGACCTAGCCCTCAACATTCCAGACCTCAAGTTTATCCTTCAGATTAACCCTTCAGAATCAAGAGATCTTGACGACCTGAGATTCCTTAGCCTAAGCCAGAGGAGATATAGTCAAGGTAAACACCCAGTTCTTTGCCAGCATCAGGGCCGACAAGACCAGCTGCCACTTCTTTGATCGCTTGGATGGCTTGAACCGTGGAGTTCACAGGAACACCCAAAGAATTATAGGTTTCCTTCAGACCATTGAGAACGCGCTCATCCAAAATGGAAGCATCCCCAGCAAGCATCGCATAGGTTGCATAGCGGAGGTAGTAGTCCAAGTCACGAATGCAGGCTGCATAGCGACGAGTGGTGTACATGTTGCCACCGGGACGAGTGACATCCGAGTACAGCAATGCCTTAGCTACAGCTTCCTTCACGATCGTTGCTGCATTGGAGCTGATCACAGAAGCTGCGCGGACGCGCACTTCACCAGTTTGGAAATAGGTTTTCAGCTTGTTCAGTGCAGAAGCATCCAGGTACTGACCCTGAACGTCTGAGGCGTTAATAACGGAAGTAATTGCGTCTTGCATAATTTTGTTTCCTTAAGTACTTATGGCTCTAAAATCGTTCGCGTTTAGCGTTGGAGAATTACAGAAATTACTGCATTGCACCAATAACGAAGTCAAAGTAAGCGCCAGCTTCAGATGCGTCTTCACCAGACAGCAGTGAAGCAGAAACACTCTTCATAGCACGGACGCCTTCGGCAACCGCAGGAATGGGAGTTCCCAAGGAGTTGTACATTTCCTTGACACCCACAATTCCAATTTCTTCAATCGGGGTCACGTCACCGGACACAACGCCGTAAGTAACCAGGCGAAGGTAGTAGTCAAGGTCACGAAGACAGGTTGCGGTCATTTCTTCACCGTAAGCATTGCCGCCGGGAGAAACAATATCAGGACGCTTTTGGAATAGCTGATCACCAGCTCCCTTAACAATCCGTTCGCGGTTTTCAGTGAGGGTTTGAGCGATCCGAAGACGGCGTTCACCCGTGGTTACAAAACCTTTAATCCGATCCAATTCTCCTGGGCTCAGGTAGCGGGCTTCGGCATCCGCATTCACGATTGATTTCGTGACAACACTCATTGATGGATTCCTCCAATAAGAAAGATAAACAAGGCTATCTCAAGGGACTTTCGGCATATCTAAACAAAAAAGCGCCTAGATACGTTAGGTTGCATCCTTCGTAAACAGCAGCCTGTCAGCCAAGTCCTGCATTTTAATAAAGATTCAATCCGTAGCCGTGAGCTGAACACCGTAAAGTGGCTCAGCCTTAATGCCCCATCTGTATTATTTTCAATCATTAAGGTTACATTGCAGCGAAAGCTGTAATAGTTTTTAAAACTCCAGCCCAAAGGGGCTGATTTAATGCCTAAAACGCTTGCCGAGCGTCGGTTCAAAATCTTAAGGTTGAGTCCCGCCTCCAGTCCGTTTGGACAGAAAAACACCCTCACGCCTTCCTGTTGGAGGAGCGCAAGGGTGAATTAAAGGAGCCAAAGTTCAGTTTCTAAACTTTTGTAACGATATCGTTACACTTGTGAGAAGCTAGGCACCACTATACTGTCGTCCTGCTTTGTGAGTTGGTTATACAGGCGCTCAGTATTGGGGAAGTTTGCTGCGGGGAGCGTCGGGTAACGACGATAAGGCACAGTGTCTTCTCCAAAGAATTGAGAATACTCAACGCTGTTAACCATGGCCCGAATAAAGGACTTGATTCCATCCTTGGCAAGCAGTTGGTTGTAGCGACGAATCTCAGCCTGGTCTAGGGGTGCCCGTCCTAGGAAGTGCTTGGTTCCGAGCTCAATAACCTTGGTATTGGGGAAAGGGGTATAAAACTCTTTCACGTAAAGGTTTGATGTGCCCAAAAACTCAATGTATTCTTTGACGCTGATATCGCCATTGCTGAGCTGAGTTTCCCAAACCGTAAAGTCATTTTGAATCGTAAACGGATTGAGGTCTCGCTCAAAGATTTGACGATGGGCAGCTCGAATGAGGGTTTTGAGGGCGGTCTTGTCCAGATTCCCCGTGAGCTTAAAGACCTTTGTCTGCTGACGCTGTACGGTTACACCCTGATTCACGCGAGCCTGAATTTGATCGCCCACGGGCTGGCTGCGAGCAACACCCAGCTCAATGAATCGAGGCGTTGGCTCTGCTCTGGCCGCAAGGGCTGCTTCAGCAGATGCTTTCCCTCGAAGGGTGCGTAGGGACAACCCAGCGGGCGTGAGATATCGCTCGTAGGGAACGGTATCTTCCCCAAAGGTCTGGCTATACTCTTCGCTGTCGAGCAGGGCATCGATCAATGCGTAGACGCCTTTTTTGGCGGAAAGGTCAAAGTACCGATTCATTTCTTGGCGTCCGTAGGTTGGACGACCCAGCAAACGACGGTGAATATACTCGATCGCCTTACAAACGTAGAGGGGTGTCCAGTATAGACTACGGAACACTGGGGATTTAGCCAAGGCTCGAATAAATTCTTTGACGGTAATTTCGCCATTTTCGAGCTTAATTTCAGCTACCTTTTGGCGCTGACCATCAAAAACGTCTCGGCCAAAGACTTGCAGATAAGCAGCGCGAATCACGGCCTGTGTCGAGACTTCCGAAAACTTAACGCTGATCCCTGCATTAGAAACGGAACGCTTCCCAATTTTCTGATTAATGCTGGGCAACTGGTCTAGCTTGAAGACCTTTGGGCCAAGAGACCCAGGTGCTAATCCCCGTGATTCTGGGCTACTGAGCTGATTATTAATGCCAGGGCCGCGATTAATTAAAATCCGACGGGTATCTTTGCCAAAGGGGGCAGGAGCTGCCGAGGGCGTTCTGGTTTCTTTGGGGAAAATTGCGCCAAACTGAATTTCCAGCGGGTCGTTGCCGACGCCGTAAACGTGCTGATCCGGCAACGGCTGGTCTTGGGACGCAAACACCGTGAGAAACTCTGGAGCCTTGCGGAACGGGGCGCTATAGCGGAACAGATTTTGCTGTGCACCCCAGTTGCGGCACTCTTGGGCTTCTTGCCCCAGTCCACGGAGGTAGGGGACGGTCTCTTCTCCGAAGTAGTCAGAATACTCTTGAGAGTCAACCAGGGCGTTTACCAATGCTGGTAGGCCACCCGTAGAAATAATGGAGAAATAGCGCTGCACTTCTTCTCGGCTGCTGGGGCCACGGCCTAGGAAGTGACGGAAGGCCAACTCTAGGGCGCGACTGTTGATGAAGGGCTCATAAAACTGCTTCCGATAGAGCGGCGATACTCCAAGGCGGCGGACAAATTCCTTCATGGAGATTTCGCCGTTTTTGACCTTGGACTCCAGATCGGAGACCGAGAGGCTATAAGCTCTTGTCACGTCGCGCTCGAAAATCTGACGATAGGCGGCGCGAATGACTTCATTTTTTTCTGATGTGGACAGCCCCGTTTTCATGACGAACTTGGGTCGTCGCTCGGCAGCATTAAAGTAAATTTGGGGTAGGCTCAGCCCTTGCTGAGCGGTGGTGGAGCCCTTGCGAATCTTGTTTGAAGGGGTGGCGGCTTTAAATTCGGTAATTAAAACTTCAAAGTATTGCAGAACAATTGCCTGAGCTTCTGCATCTTCGCGGAAGTATCCAAGGGCGGCCCCTGCCATTTCTTGTAGACCAACTAGGGTTGCATCCGTGGAGCAGGCATTTTCAATGATTTCACGCAGGCCACGCACATTCACCGCAATGATATTGGGGTCGCCCGCCACGATCGCATAGGTGGTGTAGCGCAAAAACCAGCCCAAGTCTCGCAGAGACTTCTGCATTCGCTCTGGGCCATAGCGGGAGATATTAATTTGGCGGAACCCTTGGGGGACGGGGCCGCCCACCTTAAAGGCTGGGGTTTGCAGCAGAGAGCGAACTGCCCCAAAAATGCCGCCGCCCCCGCTGCTCTTGGACTCAATGTAGGTGGTTGTCCCTAAGCTGCCGACTTGCTCTGCCCCTGCGCCAACTAGACTTGCGGAGCGGGGTCGCTCGACGTAGGACATGGGCGAACCGCCTACAAAAATGCGGTTGGCGGCACGGGAGACAATCACATCTGAGCTTTGAGCGAGGGTTGCTGCAATCTCTAAGCGCTTGACGCCAGAGCTGAGATACACAGCAAGCTCACTGAGTTCACCCTGCTGCAGAAAGCGATCTTGCTGCTCTGCTTGAATAATGGTCGCCACGGGGACAGTTTGGTACAACTGCGGACGTGCGACTGAGCTTCCTCCACTTGCCTTTACAATCATTTGCTTTCGAAGGCTCCCTTCAGATTACTTACTGCGCTAAACCTGACTACAGAATGCTCTGCTACCTAACTCCCTTACGCTGCCTTAGCGAAGTCTCGGCCGCTAGGGTTTAACTGCCAGGGGTTTGGAATTCAACTGGAATTCAACTTTTAGATTAAAACGATTTGTACCCTTAGATTTCGTTCTTTAACAAATGTGTAGGACTTTTGCTGACCCTATCAGAAAAACCTGGTTTTGCCGGATGCAGCGTGGCTGCTCATGCCGGACTAGGCATTGAAAATGCGTCTATTGGCGGGGTCTATGGCTAGATGGCAGTCCTGTTAAGTTTTATTGCCTCAACTCAGCTTCCCTAGGGCAGTGCGCCTAGCCATCTAGCTCGTGGGCCAAGACAGTGGCGATCGCGGTTTTTGTCTTATCCCGAAACTCATCCACATTCACGCGCTGGAGTAGCACCGCAGCCAGCAGCATGAGCACCGCCTCAATGGTGAAGACAAATCCGTAGGCGAGCAGAGGCTGGCCCAAGAGCGATCGCCCTAAATCCAGCAAAACGCCGCCCAGTACCGTTGCGCTGGCCTGAGCGAGTGCCTGTGCCAAGCCCCATGCTCCAATAAAGGTGCCAGCGGTTTCGGCAGCCGTGAGGTCAAGCATGAGGCTAACGGCGCTATTGGTCGTCAGGCCAAAGCCAAGTCCCAGGCACAGCATACTTAGCTGTAGCACCGATGGAGTGCGGGTCAGCCCTGCAAGAATGACCAAAATAAAGCAGCCCGCAACCACCCGACAGCCCCAGCGGGCCGTGGTCTGTTTGCCAAAGCGCGGCACAATCAGAAAGCCCGTCAGGGTAATGCCAAACAGCGTACCAATGCCCCAGAAGGCATTTAGCTGGGTACTTTGCGCGACGGTCATGCCAAACACTTCGCCTGCGTAGGGCTCTAGGATAGGCTGCTGTAAAAAGAGGCCGAGGGTCATTACGCCTAAGAAACAAAAGAAGAAGCCCGTTTGGCGGCTGGCCGTCAAAACTTTAAGCGCAGTTTTGAGAGTAACTTGGTCTTCCCGTCCGGCGATCGCAGAGCGAAATCGGTAGCGCGAGTAGCGCTTTTCAACCCCAGCCGTTGCGGTAAAGATTAACCCTACAACACAGGTCGGAATTGCAATAAACAATTGGTTAATTGACGACTCCAGATTTTCTGGGGTCAAACTCTTGAGTAAAAAGCCGCTAGACACCGCGCCCAGGACAATCCCCACCATGAGCATTGCCCACACAATGCCTACCAGCTTGGAGCGATTTTCTTCGTCAGATACATCTACGAGGAGTGCAGCAAAGGGCGTTGAGCAGGA
Organism: Thermosynechococcaceae cyanobacterium MS004; assembly: GCA_022402525.1. Classification (GTDB taxonomy): domain Bacteria; phylum Cyanobacteriota; class Cyanobacteriia; order Thermosynechococcales; family Thermosynechococcaceae; genus JAAURS01. Next base: position 14,602 of record JAKRSB010000020.1, on the reverse strand, counting down.
ACTAATGCAAAGCCCATACAGCGCAAACATCAGCGCTAAAAGGGCGACCCAGCCATAGGCGATCGCACCCCATCCCACGGTTTCTAGGGTTGCAGCCAGCCGCCAAATCACCTGAACCGCACCAAAGGCGCACAAGGCAAACAAAATACTCCCGCACCTGATATAGGTCGTGCGATGATAGCCCAACCAAGGCTTTGCATCGGAAAGCTGCCCAAACCAAACCCTGGCAGGAGATACAAACTGATACATGGCTAAAGCTCCTCCAGCCAGGGTTGCAGGAACAGCCAAGAATTCCTGATCAATCAAAATCCGATTCAGAACGCCCAGGGTCAAAATAGACATCATGCCCAGCGCCATCTGAAACAGCCCTAGTCGAAACATGGTTTGTAGAGGAAGCTTTGGGGGGGAGATAACTTCGGCCCCAAGGCCAGACACAAAAGGAGTGGAAGGGTTCATGGCAAAGTATGTGGGACAAACGATCTAGAGCAAGCTATCTAGATGCTTGCTGTAGTAGGACTAGCAAGAACAGCGTTGTGAGGATTAGGGCTTACACTCTATATATTATTGAACTGCAATTTTATTGAACTGCAATTACTGAATTGTTTAAATTGCGATTTGTTGAACTGCATCATCGTCTGTATTGAGTTCTGTATTGAGTGTATTGAGCGCACTGAGAACCTATGTCTGCTGAACCAGCCTTGGTGAATCAAATAGAATCGCTACAAGCGGCGCTAGGTTGCTTGGACTTATCCTTAGATTCAGAGCTTGCGCTGTACCGTCGCCAGCAACTTCAGGAGTCTGCTTTGCTGGTGCTGCCAGAAGCTAGTCCCAGTTCTGAGGAGCTAGGCATTGAAAATCTAGACGAAGATCTGGCCAAGCAAGACACCCCGAATCATGCAATAGCCTTGTCGGATCAGTCAGCTTTAGACGCTGCGGCAGATGGCTTGGATCAGATTGGACGGCCTGAAGAATCTGAAGAATCTGAAGAATCTGAAGACAATGAGCAGGCTGGAGGGCTAAAGGTTTCTTCTTCAGAGTTGGCGCTAAGCACTACCTTGGCAGACGAAGAAGACGCTGAAACCTTACCTGAACCCTATACAGCAGAGACGGTGTCTAAGCCAGAAGTGCTGGATAGATTTCTAGATCCTTCTATCGAAGACTACTTAGAGTCTTCTGAGGCTTTGCTGAAGCACCTGGATCAGTCCGAAAGCGATACGCCGAAGTCCTCCAAGCGATCCAGAGCGGGGCGATCGCAACCATCGAGGCCCCCAGTGGCCCAGGCGAAAAGCTCAAAGTCTTCACTGCCGAAGTCTTCACCACCGAAGTCTTCACTCCCCAATTCACAGGCTACAGTCCAGTCTTCAGAAGCTTTGTCCTCGAACTTAGCCTTTAAGGTTTTGGGCGCAATTTTGGCGATCGCACTTCTGATTGGCCTTTCGATGGTGGCGCTCAAGACGCTGACAGACAAGGGCCGCAAGGTTTCGCCGCAGTCCTCTTCGCCTTCATCTTCTGTCTCGCCATCTCCAGTTTCTCAACCTTCAGGTTCTCAGCCTCCTGTTTCTCAATCTTTAGGTTCTCAATCTTCAGGTTCTCAACCTGCTGTGCCGCAACCCTCTGCTAGCCTGCCGTCCCCCGTAACGCCTACGCCATCCTCGCAAAGCAGCAGTCCTGCGGTTGCCGTAACCCCAGCGCCTTACTATATTGTGGTTGCGGCCTATGATGGGGATGCATCCCTTCAGCGCGCCAGAACCCTTGTACCAGACGCCTTTATTGCCGACGTTCAGGGAAAACGGATGATTCAGCTTTCGTTTTTAGAAAGTCTCCCGCGAGCGCAGCGGCTGGTCAATGAGCTGAAGAATGCTGGGTTTCCTGCTTCAGTCATGGCGCAAAACTAAACCTGCGTCCAAAGAATGCAGAGTTTCCAATCAGCGACTATTCTGGAGACTAGGATTAATGAACTGTAGAAAGGTGATGAATAGACCGCCTGGAGCGGACTGCCTTGCTAAATTCGTAACATGAGCGTCATCGCTGGGTTGTGGAGGAGGCGATAATATAGAGCATTGCCATAGAACATTGCAAGACAGGATGGGCACAGGGTCTATCGTCGTTAAATTGCTTAGGGATGAAGGTGATTAGGTTTTTTGCCATGTTGCTCCTTTCGGGAGCGTTTGGCGGATAGATAACTCTAAACTGTGTTGTTCCTTAACCTGTGATTTCTTGGGTTCATGGTTTTTTAGGATTCATGTTTTTTGATTTCAGATTTTCCCCTTGAGATGGATGTTCAGCATCTTGTTTTAGCGTTTGGTTTCTAGCGTTTGGTCACTCAACTGCGGTCTGTTGCACGATTTGATGAAGGAAGAACGACATTATGGGTTTATTTGATCGGATTGGTCGGGTTTTTCGCTCTAACGTCAATGCGGCGGTGAGTGCTGCGGAAGATCCAGAAAAGATTCTGGAGCAGACCGTTGTTGATATGCAGGAAGATTTGGTGAAGCTGCGGCAGGCCGTGGCCGGAGCGATCGCCTCTCAGAAGCGCATTGAGCAGCAGTACAACCAGGCAAGCGTGCAGGCGGACGAGTGGTATAAACGGGCGCAACTGGCGCTCCAAAAAGGGGAAGAGAACCTAGCCCGTGAGGCTTTGAGCCGCAAGCAAACCTTTGCCGAAACAGCAGTCAGCCTCAAGCAGCAGCTGGATCAGTCTTCTGGCCAGGTCGCCAAAATGCGTCAGTCTATGACGGATTTGGAAAGCAAGATTGCTAAGTACAAAACCGAAAAAGACATGCTCAAGGCCAGGGCAAAGGCTGCAAAAGCTACCGAGCAGCTTTCTCAGGCAATGGGTCAAATTGACACTACCAGCGCCATTGGTGCCTTTGACCGCATGAAAGAAAAAGTGCTGGAGATGGAGGCTAAGTCTGAAGCGATCGCCGAACTGGCTGGAGATTCTCTTGACCAGCAGTTTTTGAGTCTGGAGGCCAACAGCGATGTTGAATCAGAACTCCAGCTCCTCAAAGCGCAGCTCGACCCTTCTTCTAAGGCGATCGCCGGAACCCCGACGGGCCAAGAGGCCTTACCCGCAGGCAGCACGCCTGTTGGTATTCCTCAAGAGGCGAAGGTGGTGGATGCAGAGCTGGAAGAACTTCGCTCCAAGCTAAATCAACCGCCTAGCTAAGGGAGCTTCATTTATCCAGCTTCAAGCTACTTAGGTTCAAATTACTTAGGTTCAAATTACTTAGGTTCAAGTTACTCAGCTTCCTCCGCGAAATATACTGGGGTGAGCCAGAACCCGTTTGGATTTCTATGCCGCTAGCCCGTCGCCTTGCGCTGCTTCAGTCCAATGTCTTTGCTGAGATGGATCACGCCAAGCAGTTGGCGCTGTCTGACGGCAAAGCCTTGATTGATCTGTCCCTCGGATCTTCGGATTTGCCCGTATCGCCCCGAATTTTGGAGGAGATTGGGCGATCACTTCAGGATCCCGCCACCCACGGCTACCTGCTGTTCCACGGCACCCGCGCCTTTCGAGAAGCCGCAGCGGCTTGGTACGAGCAAAAATTTGGGATCGCCGTTGACCCTGAAACCGAAGTGCTGCCCCTGATTGGCTCTCAAGAAGGCACAGCTCACTTGCCCCTAGCGGTTCTTAACCCTGGAGACTACGCGCTCCTGCTCGATCCGGGCTATCCATCCCATGCGGGAGGCGTCATCTTGGCGGGGGGGCAAATTCACGCCATGCCGCTCTTGGCGGAGCATAACTTCCTGCCCCGCTTTGAAGAGATTCCGGCAGCGATTGTGCAGCAGGCGCGGATGATGGTGTTGAGCTATCCCCATAACCCAACTACAGCGATCGCACCCCTCTCGTTTTTCAAAGAAGCCGTCGCCTTCTGTCAGACCCACAACATTGTTCTTGTTCATGATTTCCCCTACGTGGATCTTGTCTTTGAAGACAGCGCCCCCTCTATCTTTCAAGCAGACCCGCAGCGTAGCTGTTCGATCGAATTTTTTACTTTTTCCAAGTCCTACAGCATGGGCGGATTTCGGATTGGCTACGCCATTGGAAATGCTGAACTGATTCAAGGACTGAGGAAAGTGAAATCCATTGTGGACTTTAACCAGTACAAAGGCATTCTGAACGGAGCCGCCATTGCTCTCAAGAGCGGTCAGACCGAGATCGCGCAAATTGTAGAAACCTACCGACAGCGTCGCGATGAATTTGTGGCCGCACTGCACCAAATCGGGTGGTCAGTGCCCACGCCAACCGCCACGATGTACGTTTGGGCAAAGCTTCCTGAACCTTGGCGGTCTGACTCCATTGGTTTTTGTAAAGCTTTGGTGGCTCAAACCGGCATTTGTGCTGCCCCAGGCGCTGGGTTTGGCCTTGCTGGAGAAGGATATGTGCGTTTTGCTCTTGTGCAAGACCCCGCCACCCTTAGGGCTGCGGTTGACCGGATGGCAGGCTTCCTGCATACTTAACTCAAATTGAGATTGGCTGCTTTATATTGCTTTATCCCCATTGATTCAGGAACACGACTGGGTTATATAGCATCCTGTCTATTAAAGATGTCTTCCCCTTGATTGCAATAGCGCTCGGTTCAGTTAGCGTTGATGGCTAGTTGCCTGAACTATTGCCCGAATTACTGCCTAAATTACTGATCGTTCACGTTACTCAAGAAAATAGCTATAAATTATGACAAAGTTGAGTTCTGTCCCTCGGTTGTTAGTTGGGGTTGCATCTGGGTTGACCCTCTTGGGTTTCAGTGCCTTGATGTCTGCGCGCCCAGGTTTTGCTGCTGAAAAAATCACGCTTCAGTATGGGGGATTTTATCGCTCGATTGATGTTGCCGATCTCGTGGCCTACTCCGAAACAGGTATTCCAACCCCTGAATTGGGGTCATTCCTCGACTTAATTAAAGAAAAAGATCGGGAGCAGCTCGTCAAAACCTTAAAAATGAAGTTTCCGTTTAATGCGGTTGCCGTGGATAGGCTCCTGAAAACGCCTGTTGCAGAGGGGCTTCTCAAGGAAGTGGCCAGCGCAACTGTTCTTCCGGGAGATACGGAGGTGATTGCTATGCGTGGTGCCCTGCTGATTGCAGCGTCCTCGAAGGAAGGTCTGACTACTACAAATCTACTGAAGTCTTATCCTACCCCTACCCTTACGGTTGACCTCAAGCGGCTCTTGAGCCTGATGAAAAATGGGTCAGCATTTAAGGGCCTAGGCAGCATGATGGGCTCGTTCATGCAGAAGTAGGGCGGCGCTTTGCTTCTCAACGTTTGAATGTTAGACCCCACCTCTTGGGTAAGGGCGAGCAATTGTTCGCCCTTGTTTTTTGAGGAATTTTTTTCTGATGGATTTGGGCTGCATTTGTGATGGATTGAATGGTTTAGGGTTAGGGCTATCAGCGCTTGTCCGACAGTTGCCAAAACTGACCCACGGGTTGCGGTATGCTGGGCTGGCGCGGTGGCTTTTATCTGCTCTGAAGATGGATGAGCGATAGTCGTTTGAGCCGCTGCTGAAATATCTCTGTTGAAGCTGTCTTCTATCTCTAAGCGAACCTTGTCTATGCAGTTTTTTGTCTACCATACCCCAGAGCTAGTTCCTCAAGACCGCTTACCTGACTGCGCGATCGCCGTTGATGTATTACGGGCAACCTCAACAATTGCAACGGTGCTGAATGCTGGAGCGGAGGGGGTGCAGGTTTTTAGCGATATTCAGGAATTGCTGACCGTCAGTGAGGCTTGGGATGCAAACCACCGTCTGCGCGTTGGAGAGCGCGGTGGAAAAACCGTGGAGGGTTGCGATGCGGGGAACTCTCCCCTAGAATGCACGCCCGAACGCGTGCGAGATGCCCGAATTTTTATGAGTACCACCAACGGCACTCGCGCACTGAAATGTATTCAGAATGCCCCTGTCGTGCTGACTGCTGCCTTTATTAATCGCGGCACTGTAGTGCAGTACCTTCAGCAACACCAGCCGGAAACGGTTTGGATTGTGGGCTCAGGCTGGGAGGGAAGCTTTTCTTTGGAAGATACGGCCTGTGCTGGGGCGGTAGTGGACGGGGTGCTCAAGCACAGCAGTCAGTCACTGGCGGAACTGGCGGGCAATGATGAGGCGATCGCAGCAGTTACGCTATTTCGCAATTTTGAAGCAGATTTACTTTCGCTTTTTAAGCATGCCAGTCATGGACAGCGGCTGTTTAGGCTAAATCTACTTGAAGATCTTCAGTATTGTGCGCAGACCGATGTTTTAGACGTTCTGCCAATCCAGAAGGAGAAAGGCATCTTGGGCAGGCTCTAGACTGAATTGGCTTTTAGTTTAATCAGCGATTTTAGGACTTGGCGGCACACATTGCGCAGGATTAGGCGCTGCTGAAGGATGGTGAAGCTGCACTGCATCGGCAAACGATGACAGAAATGCAGGTTAACGTGAGTTCGACAAAAAACAACCGCCCCTCGTCCTCCCATACTCCTTCTCCCTAGGGAGAAGGAGGGGCAATGAAAAATCAAGTTTCTTAAGCCCCTCGCCTTTGGGAGAGGGGTTTGGGGTGAGGGGCTTCCAGTGCATCATCGAACTCACGTCAGATTAGCAAGGCAGGCTGTGGTAGACCAGCTTCAGCAAATGCCTAAGAAGCTAGATCCTGTATTGGGTGGACAAGCTGCGATCGCTCAGCAGCTTTCCCAGATTCAGCACAGGTTGCGATCGCAATGTGGGGTATCTGAGCGATCAGCAGTTCTGTGAATATCCATCCGCTATATTGAAGTTGATTCAGTTAACCTAGATAAGTCCATTCGCTAATCTGGCCAACCAAAGTTAACAGATTGTATAGAATCAATATATTAAAAAACGGCTTTCTCGTTAACCTTTTGACCTGTTAATCTCTTCCGCTTTCAAAAAGGTAATCGCCAGATGTCTTCAAAAGATGAGTTTCTGTTTCCACGGAGTCGATATCGCGGTACGGTTAAGCCTGAAAACCTGGTTTTTAACGCTAATCTCCAGGAATTTGCTCAGCGCGTCAGCTTTATTACTAACTTAGAAACGAACGGCAAGATTACGCCAGAAGAATCTTATCGCGAAGTTAAGGAGCTCTGGAAGCAGCTTAAACAATCTAAAAAAGCGCTTCATATTGGCCAAAAACCCTTTGAGCCACCCAGTAGCGATGAGACGTAGCCGTTGCAGCCATCCTTTCTGTATATCTATTGTACCGGAGTAGCGCTCACACCTTTAGGAGGAGATTGATTGATGAAGACATTGACCTCCACGTCTCCAAAAAGCCAAACCTATCTCTGGTCGTGGAAAAATCAAACGTTTGAAATTGTCTACGACCGCCAAGGCCAGGGAAGCCCAGTTTTATTTTTGCCAGCCTTCAGTACGGTGTCCAGCCGTCAAGAGTGGGCAGGTGCCGCTGAAGTCCTAAGGCCTCACTATCAAGTCACGGCCCTAGACTGGCCAGGATTTGGAGAGTCCAGTAAGTTCCCCGTGGCCTATAACCCAGTTCTCTATAGCGCGTTCTTGCAGGACTTTATGACGGCCCACTTCGGGCATCATAATTCGGCAGATCAGGGCCAGCCCTTAACCGTTGTGGCTGCAGGTCACGCCGCAGCCTATGCCCTTAACCTAGCGCAGCAGTTTCGCGCCCAGATTGACCGTTTGGTTCTGGTTGCACCCACTTGGCGCGGCCCACTCCCCACGATGGGCGCACCCTCAAAGATCGCCCATACCCTTGAGCAACTGGTGCGATCGCCCTTCCTGGGTCATGCACTGTACTACCTAAATACCCGACCCCAATTCTTGGCCTGGATGTATCGTCGTCATGTATTTCATCAGCTAGAAGCGCTCACGCCAGCCTTTATTCAAGAAAAGTATAGAAGCACCCAGCAGCAAGGCAGCAGATTTGCGCCAGCCGCCTTTGTGACTGGTGGCCTTGACCCCGTGACCAACCGTGGGGCATTTCTCGCGCTTTTCCAAGGTTTACGCATTCCCTGCCTGGTGGTTATTGGCGATCATGCACCGCCCAAGTCAACCGCAGAAATGGAAGCGATCGCCCAGGTGCATCAGGCATCCCAAATCCAGATCCTGCGGCATCCCGGCTCTCTTGGCTTACATGAAGAATATGGCGCGACAATAGGGCAGGCGATTCAGTCCTTTATCCAGTCGTAGAGATATTGCCGTAAAGCATGCAACATCAGCGTTGCACCCTCGGTAATATGAGACAAACGATGTAAGGGAAATGGGATGAAACAACTTACGGGAGTGCTTCTGGCGCTAATGCTGATCCTGTGGGGAGCCCTGTGGGGTGATGGCACCCTATCGGCAGCGTATGCCTTAGAGACTGACTGGGGATACTCGGACACCAATGGTGCAAAGGTGTGGAGCAAGCTAAACCCAGAATATCGACTTTGTGGCGCAGGAGCGGCTCAGTCTCCCATAGACTTAGATGAATTATTGTCAAAGGACGGGCTAGATGAAGACTTGCAAAGCCAAGACTTAAAAAGTCAAGACTTGCAAAGTCAAGGCTTAAACAGCCAAGACGCAAACAGCCACAGTATTCAGTTTCACTACGGAACCCTTGGCCTGACTCCATCACTCAAGCAGATGGAGCTGCATCGGCGCTTACAGATCTCTGCTCCCGTCGGCAATACTTTAGACTTTGACCAGAATAGTTACCAGCTCGTCCAGTTTCACGTCCATAGCCCTAGTGAGCACCAAATTCATCACCATAGCGCTGCGGCAGAACTCCATTTTGTCCATCGCAATGATCAAGGCCAAACGCTAGTTGTGGCTGTTTTGCTAGAGCCTGGATCGGAGAACCCTGTTTTTGAATCTCTCCTCAACGTATCGCCGACTGACCTTGCCATAAATTCAGATAAAGTTTTGGAAACCGCTCTAGACACATCTTCAAATTTATCCCCTAACCCATCATTGCCGAGCCTTGATCTAACTGAGCTGCTGCCTGCAACCGCCGCACACTATGAATACATTGGCTCACTCACAACTCCGCCCTGTACAGAAGGTGTGCAGTGGATTGTCCTGCGATCGCCAATCACCCTGTCTCCGGAACAGATTGAGCAACTGCACAACTACGTAGACCATAACAATCGCCCCTTGCAGCCCCTCAATCACCGCTTTATCTTGGGACAACGCTCAGAACGTCTCCCAGAACGTCTTCCAGAACGTCTCTCAGAACATCTCTCAGCCTAGATGGAAGAAAATCTAGAGCTGACTCTCCTGATTGTCATCACTGTTTTTGCCGGAATTTCGGCGCAGGTTGTGGCTGCCTACCTCAAGGTGCCAAGCATTGTTTTTCTGCTCATCTTTGGCATCGCCCTCGGCCCCAGTGCCCTGGGTATCCTGCATCCTCACCTTCTTGGGCAGGGACTAGAAGTCATTGTCTCCCTATCCGTGGCCATCATTTTATTTGAAGGGGGTCTAAACCTAACCCTGCGGGAAGTCAAAGAAGTCTCTGGCAGCCTCCGCAACCTGGTTTTTGTGGGCAGCCTAATTACGTTGGTAGGGGGCAGTGCTGCGGCCCACTGGCTGGCTGAATTTCCCTGGAAAATTGCGTTTATCTATGCTTCTTTGGTGGTGGTCACAGGCCCTACGGTGGTTGCCCCACTCTTGAAGCAAGTGGCTGCAGAGCGCAGAATTACGACGCTTTTAGAGGGAGAGGGCGTTTTAATTGACCCCATTGGTGCAATTTTGGCCGTTGTGGTGCTCAATATTGTGCTGCGCGGAAGTGCAGATCCCTTAATTGTCCTGGAAGGATTGGTCTCGCGGCTGGGGTTGGGGGGGCTCATGGGCGTGGGTGGTGGCTGGCTCTTGAGCCTCATTATTAAAAAGGCCAGGTTTCTCTCGGACGATATTAAAAATTTAACGGTGCTAGCTGTCCTCTGGGGTCTGTTTGGGCTATCTCAGGCACTGGTGAGTGAGTCTGGGCTGATGATGGCGGTGGCGCTGGGCATCATGCTGCGCGCAGCAGGGCTACCGGAAGAGCGCCTGCTGCGGCGCTTTAAGAACCAGCTCAGTGTTTTGGCGGTATCCGTCCTGTTTATTTTGCTCTCTGCCGACCTGTCGATCGCGGGCTTGTTTGCCTTGGGGTGGCCGGGACTGCTGGCGGTGCTGGGCTTAATGCTGATTGTGCGCCCCATCAACGTGCTGGTCTCGACCTGGAACAGCGACCTCAACTGGCGGCAAAAAACGTTTCTCGCCTGGGTTGCACCCAGGGGCATTGTGGCTGCTTCCGTGGCGTCTCTTTTCTCTATTGCTCTCACGAAAGCTGGCATCAACGGGGGGGATGCCATTAAAGCCCTTGTATTTCTCACGATCATTTTGACCGTTTGCCTTCAGGGACTAACGGCGCGGTGGGTCGCGACCTGGCTGGGCCTGCGCTCTACAGAGGCAACTGGCGCGATGATTGTGGGCTGTAACCCTCTAGGGCGAATGATTGCCCACTGTATTGAGTCCTATGGCGAAGCCGTCATGATGATTGACGCCAATCCAGATTTTTGTGCCCAGGCCCAAGCAGAGGATTTACAGGTGGTGCTGACCAGTGCGCTAGACATGAAGGCTCTCAATGATGCAGGGGTGGGAGCTGTCGGGTCATTTTTGACCGTGACCAGCAATCCGGAAGTCAATTCAGTTCTGGCGCAGCGTGTTTTAGAAGAGTTTCGCCCCCCGCGTGTCTTGGCGGCGCTCCCCGAAGCTCCTCCTGATTCCCAACTGAAGGTGCCTACAGAAACCTTGGCGACCCGTGAAGTGATGCGAGCATTTTCCCCTCAGCTCTCGGTCAAGAATTGGAGCGCTTATATTGAAGCTCAAGAAGTCAAGGTCAGTGAAACCACCCTTCATGAAGATCCAGATCAGTTTCAGCGTCAGCTCGGCCACCTGCGAGCTTTGAGCATGATTGGCAAAGTGATTCCGCTGCTCATCATTCGGCAAACTGCTCTACGGCTGGCAAAGGCCGATGAGGAATGGCAGCCAGCAGACCAGGTTATCTATCTACTCCATACGCCAAAACAGCCTCCTGGGGGCTAGAATGTCTAACTCTCCTAACCCAGTGAGCTGATCTATCTCTACCCAGTCTATTTTGACTGGACGTTGAGGACATAGCGGGCACCTACGCCCGCATCAAAGGTGCCTATCCAGACTTTATAGGAACCTGTTTTTACATTTTTGAGGCTGAGTCCTGCATCCTTGCCGCCTTCAGCAGAATCATCTACGCAGTAAAACCGATTGTCAGGGCCTTCAACCAGCAAGGTTGTGTCCTGCGATCGCGTTTTGACCTGGAGGGTCACTTCCGAAGTTTGCTTCTGAATTTCCATAAGATGGTCGGGCTGGAGTGAGCCGTAGCCCATGCAGCGATTTTGAAGACTGTCGCGATCGGCGATGTTTTTGTAGAGAGATACTGTGCCCTTGGCGTATCCTCGCACATCCAGGCTTTGCCCTGCCCCGGCAATGACGATTTTTTCACCCTGCACCGATTCTGCGATCGCGGTTGGAGTGAGGAGGCCCGTGGTGATCGCGGCGGTTACCAACCAGCTCAATCTTGGTGTGAACATACTTGGCATAGACATATTTACGTGACCATCTCCGCAGGGGATATCTGAATCCTACAGTCACTCTGACGCTGAGGTATGGTGGAAAGTTGCCCTCCGTTCATCGGGTTTCCACCCTTGCCGATATTGAGTCCCGTGAGCGGAGTCGCCTGCCATCATCTACAGAAGCAGAACTACAAAAAGACAGGGCAGAAATCTTCTAGCTAGCCCAGTCTCAGCCCCTTTCCTTTCGTCCTTTGTAACTTTTTTGGAGATCAATCCTTTTTATTTGTTCAAATGAATTACATCTCATGAACTAGCCTTAGGAAGGATTGCACTTCCGCTTAGGGCTTGCTATACCTGAGATACAGAGCATTTTTGCCCTCGTGCTGCTGAACTCCTGACAGACATCTTAGAGGACAGTCTTCGAAAGTTTTCATACAACAGAGATATAACCATGATTGGGCTTGGTGGTGTGGTGGTTCAACGGGGATATTCTCCCCGACTTTTTGCTGGAATTTTAGTCCTTTCTAGTTTGTTTGCGCTTAGTTCAACCCTTTGGATTCAGGGAAAGACCGTTGCCCAGCAATCCTTTCTAATAAACTATGCCCAAGCAATTCCCCAAGCAATTCCTCAAACAATTCCCCAAAAAACTCAAGTTAATGTAGAGCAGGTAACTCAGAGAAAGCCCTCTGCCCCTGCCGCAATGCTGCTGCCTGCTGGCAGTCCAAAAGACGATCCCTTAAATAGTCCTTACCCGCTCCCTTGGAGCATGATTTGGGAACAGCAAACCCTCGCCACTGAGCGAAATCGTCCCGTTACGCTTCGCTACTTTACGGCAGGGCTGCGATCGCCCAATGGTCAGCTGATTGCGCATTCAGAAATTGAAGTACAGCTTTCTCCAGACTTTCGGCAGAGCCATATTTTTAGCCAGCTCATTGTCAAAACGGCCCAGGGAAAAGTGGTGCAGAGTATTCCCTCCTCCATGCACTTAGGGCAAGGGCCTGTTAAAGAAACATCGGCTCGCCAGCTTCGTGGCACCATTGCCATGCTGGTGCCAGCGGCTTGGTCTGCCAACGGCAAAAAGCTCCTGTCGCGTCAGTTTGAGGCAGTTTTTGGCTCCGATGTCTCCTCGGACTACGCCGTGATTTGGCATAGCGATCAGCTCCAGACCAAAACAATTACCCCCCTTCCCATCAATTATGATTCTGCAACCTTGCTGGGCTGGAGCCAGAGCAACCCAGATCAGGTTTTATTCCGCACGTCTATTTTGGGAGAGTCCCAGGGCACAACTCTGGCGGTTGATCTTCAGGGGAGTCCTGTCATTGCTTCTCCTAAGTACCCTGCTCCAGACAGTAGTTTGACTCCGTTTGGACAAATCCCTAGTTTCTCTGAAAAGCCTCAGGCGCATCGCTAAGCGCTGTAGTAGGCCGTTCATGGGTACGCCCTAAGCATTGGTATGTCTTAAGCATGAGTATTTCTTAAGACATATTCACTGGGCAGGAGTATCAGCATCACGGGAGGCTGTGGACAAATTATTCTTCGCAGCCTCTATTGAGCGGCAGATGTCTTGCTGCTTAGTTTGCGGTATGTCTACAGCCATCATTAGCAATGGGATATGAGCATGACCGTTGTGCAAATTCTGCTTAGCATTCTTCTTCCGCCTTTGGACGTGTTTTGTGCCTATGGCGTCAGCACGATTTTGCTGGATAACGAACCGCGCCTCACCGGACGGCATTACACTTTGTGACATCACAAATAGAGTAACAATCCGTTCCGTGTGCAGGCGCTTGTTAGGTTTCAGGATTTACTCCTTTACTCTCTACCCCCTTGGTTCTCTGAGTTCCCCCACTTTCGACCGACGGATCTTGAGGATTGCTTGAATTATTTTGAGATTGATGTTGATCACTCTTTCCAAAGTAGTACCCTAAGACCAAAGTTATAATAGGTGGGATAACGGTCTTGCATGTTTCAAATATACTTTTCGCAGCTTCTGCTTGCCCAGAAGAAGCCCAATAGTACATAGCCATTGACTGCAAAAAAACTAGACCTAACCCCGTCAGTATTACAGCAGCAAAAGCAAGTCGCTGAAATTCAAACTGTCCCTTCAGCATGGCTTCCTTTCCGTGTTCTCTATTAAAATAGAGGACAAGCACCATAAAAAAGACTATTAATAGTAAACCCAAAGAAAAAACAAGGAGTGGAGTGGAGTGGAGTTTTCAGTCGCATTGAGAACACTATTTGGATTACTCGACTGTGCATAGATTACTGAATTGCTGCCATAAACAGTAAGGAAAGACACAAAAGACAAAAATGTCAAACCAATCCCATTTTTTAGCTTGTTCTTCCTCATACAAGTTTGTTCATGAATAGAGTTCTGGTACAACTTAAATCAATACTTTTCGACTTTGTTTCACCTAACGGGGACTGTCAGGGGCGCGAGAGATTTGGTTTAAAGCTCCACCCGTGAGTGTAGGTCGAGCGTCCCTCTGCACAGGGTAGTTAGAAAACAGCCCCGAACTTGCATAGATTGTTTACTGGAGGCATTCGATTTATTGGAAAAAAGTACAAAGCAAGTCAAATTTACGATGTTTTGCATGAAGCTTCAAATTTGCTAAGCTGTGCATGAATTTTCAACGCTCTGTTTGACACGGAACGCCTTGAATCACTCTTTAATTTATCGAGTTTAGGAATTAACCAATTTCGAAGCTCGATGTCATCGGATGACCATGCTGCCAGACTATCCATAGTATTATTCAACACAATCCAATCATTCCATGTCTCTAGATTAAATTTTAATAGTTCTTTAGCTTTGCTTCGCCGTGTTTCATCCATTGACTTCCAAAGCATTTGAAATAAATTTGCAAGCGTCCATTGCGTTGAAGCTTGTTCAATCTTTGCAATTTCATAGAGCAGCCCATCAAGGAATGGAATAAACCAGTCAGGTTGCTCTCGACAGACGCGCTTCATTGCATTTGAAACACGAAGCCGAACAATATCATCATCACTGAAATAGCAACTGTATAGATCCTGATTGACTGACAAAAGATTGAGTGCAGGGTTGGGACGGCGTAGAATGCTG
>JAKRSB010000019.1 GCA_022402525.1 Thermosynechococcaceae cyanobacterium MS004 | reverse complement strand
GCATCTAAATCAAGCCTTGTAGGGTTTTGTGTCTCCTTATTTCAGTGGCATTGAAGCACGGATGCCATCGCCGATAAAGCCAACTATCTCCAAACTTGGCAAGCAATCTGTCGCAAAACCTCACGGATAATCACTGTTCGTTGGCAAGATAACTATATATAGACGGACAACATCCACCTATAACGCTCTAGAGGCGATATATACGGAAGCAGTCCACCTATGTCGTCTAATCTGGCATGTAGACTGATAGTTGTCCATCTATATCGCTCTTTTCGTCATATAGGTGGATGCTATCCACCTATATACCTATTTTAGCCGTTTAGACGGACGCATCCGACCATATCCCCATTTCCGGCATATAGACGGATAGGTATCCACCCATATCGCTTTCCTGACTGTTTAGGCGGATAATATCAGTGTTTCCTCGGATGTCAGATTTGTTAACTCTTTTTTTCATTAATGTCAACATCTTGATATATTTTTGATTTTTGACAGGCTTGAGCAGCCCAAAAAGATTTTGGATCAGTTGCGTGATGTCCTTCGCCTTAAGCAGTATTCTTGCCGCACTGAACAATCCTATGTGGACGGGGTTTATCGCTTTATCATGTTCCATAATAAGCGTCATCCAAAAGACATGGGTGCGTCTGAAATTGAAGTCTTTTTGAGTTATTTTGCTGTCCAAAGAAGGTTGCAGCGTCTACTCAAAACCAAGCCCTTAGCGCTTTAGTTTTTCTCTACCGTCATGTTCTACGCCAAGAGATAGGTGGCCAAATTGAGGATGTTCGTGCCAAGCAGTCTCGCTATTTGCCTACGGGACTCACCCATGAAGAGGCGATCTACTGTTCAGATAAGAGGAATCAACTTTACACTCGCCCCCCAAAGTTGGGGTACTGGGGAAGCCAATGGGCAAACCCATCAGGGGCGATACAGTCGCATCATGTCGCAAATTGGGGGTAAGAAGGCCCATGAGGGGTGAACAATCGCCAATCAAGTCGTGCTAGCTGCCTGAACATCGCGCCGCTGCACCTCACCGCTTGAGGTACGCAGGACTCTAGGCAACTGTCGCTGATCGATCACCTGCTGGGTTTTCAGGTCGTAGGTGGTGTAGACGGTATCTGCAGCGGTCAGACTAATGTCCACAACAGTTAAGGTTTTTTGGGGTGGGCGATCGCCCGCAATCAGTCGTCGTGGGCCAGTGCCCAGCGCTCCGGTATACAGAAGCTGAAGCTGACCGCGATGGCCGGGATAGTAGGCGTGATTGTGGCCGCTAATGTAGGTATGCACTCGATACTGTTCCAGCAGTCGGCGCAGGGTTTCGGCCTGGTTCAGAAATTCTCCAGGCCGATCGCGCCCGATGGCAATACCGTATAGGGGCAAGTGGCCAATGACGATGCGAAGCTTAGCCTGCTGAGCTTGAGGGCTGGCGAGGCTTTTTTTGACCCAGGCAAGCTGCTGGGCGGTCATGGCGGCAGTAGAGGCATCCCAAACCAGGTAGAAAATATTGCGCTGGACAAAGGTATAGGAGAACGGAAACTGCGCCCGATCAATAAAGGGCAGGTTCGGGCGATGGCGGCTCCAGTAGGCTGCAGCAAGGCTGCGATCGCGCTCAAAGGTGCGCTGGCCATTTGCACCAATGGCACCAGACCCATCATGATTGCCGACGGTAAACCCTAGAGGTAATTTGGCACGGCGTAAGGGCGCGGCGATCGCTTGGTCAAAGCTCGCCCACATCGCCTGAACCTGAGCGTCACTGAGCTTTTTGGACTGGGCGGCGACCATATCGCCGCTGCACAACACCAGATCCGGCTGCCATTGGGGAATCCAGGCGATCGCCTGATGGACTTCTGGCTCGTAAGTCGTGGAGCCGTACTGACTGTTGAGATCGCTAATCACCACAAGGCGCACATCCCCGCGCGCGGGCGCAAATAATCCTTTTGGCGCAATCCCTGCACCTTTAGATCTAGGGAGCGAAGCCCTCAGAGATTGTTGTGTTGAGAGCGCGGCTAGCCCAGCCCCTGTAAGAGCGCCGCTCCAAATTAAAAACTGTCGACGGTTCATGAAGGACGGTTCATTAGGGACGGTTTATTAGAGTTTATTCTAGGCAGACTAGATTCTAGGCCGATTAGGTTCTAAGCCGATTAGATTCTAGTCCGACTAGCATTGTCGTTTTCTGATTTTGCATGGAAGATGATGCGGAAGATTCGGCCATCATCTGAGAATGAAATCTGAGGATGAAATCTGAGGACGAACCCAGCGAACATAAAACGCTAAAGTGGGCGTAGGCGGCTTTTATTGTTCATATCCAGAGGCTTAAGGTCATGGCAGTCACGAATCCTAGAGACGTTCAGGTCATGCCGATCGCTGCTGAAACCACCATTGTGCGATCGCGGAGCTGGACGCGCCTCAAGTTTGAAATTGAGTATGGCCTCCAGCGCGGCACAACGGCCAATACGTTTTTAATTCGTGCCGATAAAGTGGCTCTGCTAGATCCACCAGGTGAAACCTTTACAGCCTTCTTTCTAGACGCCCTGCAGCAGCGGCTCGATCCGGCCACCGTGGACTATATCATTCTGAGCCGAGTCAACCCCAATCGCTGCGCCACCCTCAAAGCCCTCCTTAAAGTTGCACCCCAAGCTGAGCTGATGGTCTCGAATCCCGGCGCAATTGTGCTAAAGGAGACGCTCCCAGACCTCACAAACCCTGTCCGAACCATCCGCAATGACGAGGAACTGGATCTTGGGAAAGGACATCGCCTGACCTTAATTCCCACCTCCAATCCGCGCTGGCCGACTAGCCTTTGCACCTACGACGCCGCCACCCAGATTTTGTTTAGCGATAAGCTCTTGGGTGCCCATATCTGCGGCGATCAGGTGTTTGATGAAGGGTTTGAGTCCATTGAGAGCGATCGCAAATATTACTACGACTGCCTCATGGCACCCAATGCCCGCCAGGTCGAAGCCACTCTCGATAAACTGGCCGAATACCCTGCCCAAATTTACGCCACGGGGCACGGCCCCCTTGTAAAGTATGGCCTGCGGAGCCTGCTCCAGTCCTATCGCACCTGGGGGCAAGCCCAAAAAGAACAGGAGCTTGGCGTAGCGCTGCTCTATGCCTCGGCCTACGGCAACACCACCACCTTGGCTCAGGCGATCGCGCGGGGCATTACAAAATCGGGTGTGCGGGTGGATGCCCTCAACTGTGAAACCGCCACTCCCGACGAAATCCAGGCCGCCGTGGAAACCGCCGATGGATTCATTATCGGGTCGCCCACCCTAGGAGGACATGCCCCCACCCAAGTCCAGACGGCCCTGGGCCTAGTGCTTGCCAGCGCCACCAAGCTCAAGCTCGCGGGCGTGTTTGGCTCCTACGGCTGGAGTGGGGAAGCGGTTGATCTCATTGAAGGCAAGCTCAAGGATGCGGGCTTTCAGCTCGGCTTTGAAACCATTCGTGTCAAATTCAAGCCCGATGCCGCAACCCTTCAACACTGCGAAGAAGCAGGCACAGACTTTGCCCAAGCCCTCAAGAAAGCAAAAAAAGTGCGCCAGTCGCGGCAAAAAGTGAGCTTAGAGTCTCAGGTTGACCCCACATCCCAGGCCGTGGGTCGGCTTGTCGGGTCTTTGTGCGTGGTCACCGCCCAGCAGGACAACGTGAGCAGCGCCATGATAGCCTCCTGGGTCTCTCAAGCCACCTTTAACCCACCTGGACTAACCGTCTCCGTCGCTAAAGATCGGGCAGTGGAGCCTTTACTGCATCGGAATAGCCCCTTTGTGGTCAATATTTTGGGGGAGGGGAATCACTTAAGCCTTATGAAACACTTCCTCAAGCCCTTTAGCCCAGGAGAGGATCGCTTTGTGGGAGTCGCTACTGAAGCAGCACAAAATGGTGGACTGATCCTCAAAGATGCCTTGGCCTATCTGGAATGTCGGGTTGAGAACCGGATGGAATGTGGCGATCACTGGCTCGTCTATGCCGTGATCGAGGCCGGCAATGTGCTGGATGCCAGCCATCTCACCGCACTTCACCATCGGAAGTCCGGCAATCACTATTAAATACACAAGCCCAAACACACAAGCCCAAACACACAATCTAGCTTGCAGTACCTACCTTTGGCGCTCTAGCTGAGCCTCCATAGTGCTAACGAGGGTATGGCTATTGAGTAGACTGCTTGACCAGTGGTAGTGGTCGCTGTCAATGCGGCAGAAATGATCAACCCCCGTCCGATTTTCGCGATCGCCCAGGATCCAAAACCGCTGCATGATGGAGTTGGGCAAAACCCGTCCTTCCCCTTCGACTTTGCCAAGGTAGCTGTGCTGGAGCATGAAGGAATAGTGTTCCGACCCGCCAAGGTGTCCAGGGTCAAAGTGCCCACGATACTGCAAGGTTGCCTCCTGAAATGGAACAGGCGTTTCAGATGACGCAGGCAGACAAATTTTCCCGACGAGGTTAAACCAAGTTTCAGCGTTCCAGGCCACAATCAGCCTGCCGTGAATCGGCACAAGGATCTCTTCGCGATTTAAAAGCCAGTGCCCCTCTAGTTTCCAGCGCCCTTGCTCCATTAAAAAACTGTGGGGAGCGGGCTTGGCCGTCGCGGGGCGGGGGACTGAAGGAAGGGGAAAAGTCATGGAGCAGGCTCTAGGAATGACGGGATGTCGAGTTCAACGTGAGTTCGACAAAAAACAACCGCCCCTCATCCTCCCATCACCTTCTCCCTAGGGAAAAGGAAGGGCAATTAACAATCAAGCTTCTTAAGCCCCTCGCCTTTGGGAGAGGGGTTTGGGGTGAGGGGATTCAAATGCATCATCGAACTCACGGGAGTTCAGGTTCAGTGCTCCTAGTCTGCCCTGTTGGTGAGGGGTGTAGATCAGGCCCAGCGCTGAGCAGCCTATAGCCTGAAACCTACAATGGCTGGGCAATGGAGAGCTAAACAGTCGGAAGCCGTAGGGAATATAGGTACAGGGAATACAGGTACAGGGAATACAGGTACATTTTCGGCACTAGGGCAGCGTAGGCGCATGAATGTCGCCCAGCAAAACGGCTGCCCGTGCGCCTGTGGCAGAGGGTAAGTTGCCGGGAATGCCCAAAATTCGCCAGTGGGCGAGGACAGCAAAGGCGATCGCCTCTTTGGCTTCTGCATTCACACCCGCCTCAGCGGTGGTCAGGACAGGGATATTGTTTCCAAGGCGAAGCTGGAGCCGCGAGCGGAGATAGGCATTTTGGCTACCCCCGCCGCAGAGCAGCACCTGTTCTGGCATTGCTTCTAGGAAATTGCGGTAGCTCTCGACCACAGAAGCCGCCGTGAAGTCCGTCAAGGTGGCAAGGATATCGGCCTGACTAAGATTATATTGGGCCGCATCCTGAAGACAGGCTTGAAGATAGGCGGGGCTAAAGAGTTCTCGTCCTGTGGACTTGGGCGGCGGCGTTTGGAAAAAGGGCTGCTGTAGCCAGTCTTGAATCAGTGCTTCGCAGGGCTGGCCTTGGGCTGCCCATTCACCATTGGGGTCATAGGTTTGCTGGCCTTGGGTAAACTGCTGCACGGCAAGGTCAATCAGGACATTGGCAGGGCCTGTATCCCAACCCTGTACCCTTGGGTCGAGGGCGATCGCGCTGCGGGGGGGCAAGACCGCAACGTTGCCGATGCCGCCTAGGTTTTGGACACAGCGCCGCAGGGTAGGATGACTCAGCAGACACAGGTCAATTTTGGGCACCAGTGGCGCACCATGTCCCCCTGCGGCAATGTCAGCAGCGCGGAAGTTGCTGACGGTTTTGATGCCTGTGGTTTGGGCAATGAGGTCGCCCCGTCCCAGCTGAAGGCTATAGCCCAGATGGCCGTCCTGGGGTGCGCGATGAAATACCGTCTGGCCGTGGGAGCCAATCAGGGTGGCGGAGGGAACCTGTCCCGACTGGATGGCGATCGCCGCCTGGGCAAAGGCTGAGGCGATCGCATCGTCGAGCTGGGCGAGCTGTTCCATGGAGCGGGGTGCTCCGGCACAGGTTTCTAAAATTTGCTGGCGCAGACTAGGGTCATAAGGATAGGTTTCAGCCGTGATGAGGTGGACGACTAAATCTTCCTCAGCGCCAGAAATTTCCACCAGCGCCGCATCAATGCCGTCCACCGACGTGCCGCTCATTAACCCAATCACCCGGTGCATAAATCACAGTGCCTCGCGCAAGAACCACTGCCCAAGGGCAGATGCCTCATGTTAGATCAAGATGGGTTAGATCAAGATGGAGGTTAAGACACTCTCATCCCTCGATGGTTGTCTCTAAAATTTATTGGACTCCAAAACAACACTCCAAAACGAAACTCCAAAACAACACTCCAAAACGAAACTATGAAGCTCAAGCTCCAAACTATTTTGCTCTTGGCGATCGCCCTACTGAGCGTGGGGGGACTCTACCTCTGGGACAAAAACCGCAATACCGAGAGCGCAATAGACAACCCCACAGGCACCGCGCTCTTTCAAGACATTCAAGAATCCGACATTACCCAGATCACCATTGAGCAGGCCAAGCCTGATGCCCAAAAAACAGCCCTCACCCTAGTCCGTCAGGCCAGCGGCTGGCAGATTACAAAACCCAAGACCGCTGCCGCCGATGAAGCTACCGTGGCCTTTTTGCTGAATTTGTTAGCCACTGGCCGAAGTGAGCGATCGCTGTCTGCCAAAGCCACTGAGCTACAGCAGTTTGGCCTCGATAGCCCAGTCACCACCGTCACCTTTCAGCTCAAAAATAACCAAACCCATCAAATTCGCCTAGGCGGCCAAACCTTTGACCAAGCCTTAATTTACGCCATCGTAGATCCGCCCAGCTCTGGAGCTGAGGCTGCCGGCGAGGTTCCCATTGCACTGTTGCCCACCAGCTTTCTTAATGCGACCAATCGTCCTCTCACGGACTGGCAGGTCAAACCCAAAGCAACGCCTTCCGGCACACCGTCAGACACGCCCTCGTCAGGTGACACTCTGCCAGGTTCCTCGCCGCCCATTAATACGCCCTCCATCAACACACCCAGTCCCGCAGATACCCCTTCAGCTCCACCACCTGCCTCATCGCCTTAGCGGCAAGGGAGATCTTGCCTCCAAGGTTGAAACAACACAAGCTTGTGAAAAGCAACCTTGTGAAAAGCAACCTTATGAAAAGCAAACTTGTGAAAAATCATCAGGGTTCCCCCGCATCCTGAGCAAATCCGGGTAAGGTTTGTTACAGATAAGACAGAACCTTTTCCGAACAAACCTGGGTTGGAGAGCTGGGTCATGGTGGATCTAGAATGCATTCCCATCGGGGCAGGACATGGGGATGAGGGCGTCTGTCTGCTGCTCAAAATAGGCCCCTATCGCATCCTATGCGACTGCGGCCTAAGAGATCTGCGATCGCTCATTTCTGTGGCGACCAATCCTGCAGCATCAGATCGGCCAAATCAGCCCAAGACTAAACGCCCCTCAGACTATCCTGTGGATGTGGCGCTGTGCTCCCACGCCCATTCTGACCACGCCCGTGGACTACTCTCGCTTCATCAGACCTTCCCCAAACTGCCCATCTACGCGACAGAAGTGACGGCGCAGCTCCTGCCCCTCAACTGGCTAGAGGCAGAAGAGGTGCCAGCCTTTTGCCATACGGTGCCTTGGCGATCGCCCGTTGAGGTGCTTCCCGGCCTGACCCTAGAGTTTTTCCCAGCGGGACATTTGCCGGGGGCAGCAGTGTCGCTGCTGACCTATACCCCCACGGCTGCACCTGGGGCCTCAGAACCGCGCAGCTATACGCTTCTGTATACGGGCGACTTTCTGCTGTCCAATTCTCGGCTGGTAGACGGCTTGCCCTTAGCAGACCTGCGGGGCATCAACCCAGATGTGTTGATTGTGGAAGGCAGCTTTGGGACAACGCGCCATCCGCACCGAAGACAGCAAGAAAATCAGCTGGCTGAGCGAATGATGCAGGCCATTCGTCAGGGGCTATCCGTCATGCTGCCCGTCTCAACTTTGGGGCTGGCTCAGGAGCTGTTGATGCTGCTGCGGAGTCATCACTACTTTACGGGGAAAGATATTGATATTTGGGTGGAGGAACCCATTGCCCAAGGCTGTGATGCTTACCTGAATCTACTGTCCACGCTGCCGCCCACGATCCGAAATTTTGCCCAGCATCAGCCGCTGTTTTGGGATGAGCGCATTCGTCCCCATGTCCGGCGGCTAGACCCCCATCCACCAGATCCCCATCCGCTAGCAATCAATCGCTCAAGAGCGCGATCGCCCTCTGTCCGAACCGCGACACGAAACTCTATCCAAACCGCTATCCGGCAGCGCCAAAAGATTGCTGAGCGGCCCTGTATTGCCCTCGTCCCTGAAACCGCAAATATCCAGGACTACTGTAGCCCCACCACCCGCCCTTGGCTGGTGCTGCTTCCCGAATATCGTCCGCGATCGCGTTCTGCGCTCCTTCCCCCAGACCTCTCGTTCACGGCTCCATCAACCCTGGCGCCCGATCCTGCTGACCTTAACCTTGCTGACCTTAACCCTACCCCCACCCTGCGTCAGCATTGGGAAGCCTTTGTCCAGCCAGAAAAGGTCATGCTTGACTCCTTCTTACTTGCAGAGCACTGTGACGGCCCTGGAACCACTCAGCTCATTCATAACCTGCGGCCTCAGCACGTAGTGTTTATTCATGGGAGTCCGGTCTACCTGGCTGACTTGACGAGCCTGGAAGATCTCGCAAGCCGATACCATCTCCATTCTCCTGGCATTGGCAAGCGTCTAGAGCTGCCCATCGGGGAAGGGCTGATTCAGCCCATTGTTCCGGCGATCGCCGATCTTTCGTACAGTGGAGAAGTGCATGAGCTAGAGCACAACCTTGCCGTCACGCTGCCCCAACAGCTCCAGCAAGATCCGCGCTGGCGAGCCTTTGCCGATACGGGCGTGGTAGAAGCCAGTTGGCAAGGTGAAATGCTGGTGCTGCGTAGCGTCTCCCAGCGAGAACTTTTTATTCCACCGCAATCTCTAGCGCCAGACTTTCAGGGCTGTGCAAACTGTTTACACTATCGGAATCAGCGCTGCTGGAATCCAGCCTCCAGCCTCCAGGGGGTTAAGGTTGCTCCAGATGGGTACTGTCCTGCCTTTGAAGCAGAAGAGTTTGATTCAGAAGGGTTTGAAGCAGAAGAGTTTGATTCAGAAGGGATAGAGCCGGAATCTGACGATGACTCCGATGCCTTGACCGGAAAGGATACACTACTGCGATCGCCGAAGTCTGAGTCCCAAGAGGCGGGGTAGTTGGCTGACCGTTAAGCGCGATCGCCTGCTGCAAGGAATGAGATTTTACGGTTATTCTAGGAGTAGTGTTTGCTGTACTAGCGGTTGCGATAGTCTTGAGCTACTGTGACTCTAGCTACTGTGGCCGTAGCGCTCAGCCCTAAACCTCGACTCTAAACCTCTCGGATTAGCGATAGACGAATGAACATTCTCACGAACTTGTTGGCTCAGCCCGCCCAGCCTAGTATTGCCAAAAGTCCCAAGGGCATTGAAATCAAGTCCAAGCGTGAGATTGAAATCATGCGCCAGTCGGCTCGTATTGTGGCCACGGTCCTCAAAGAGATTTCTGAGTACGTGGAGCCAGGGATGACCACTGCAGACCTGGATGCCTATGCCGAAAAGCGCATCCGCGAAATGGGTGCAACGCCTAGCTTTAAGGGTTATCACGGGTTCCCTGCCTCTATCTGTGCCAGCATCAACCACGAAGTGGTGCACGGCATTCCCAGCCGAAAAAAAGTGATTCGTACCGGAGATGTGCTGAAGGTTGATACGGGCGCGTTTTTTCAAGGGTTTCATGGCGACTCCTGCATCACGATCGCCGTGGGGGAAGTCACCCCAGAAGCCGCTAAGCTGATTCGCGTGGCGGAAGAAGCGCTCTATAAGGGCATCGAACAGGTCAAAGAAGGAAACTGCCTGATGGATCTTGCTGCTGCCGTGCAGGATCATGTGGAAAGCAACGGGTTTGTTGTGGTGGAAGAATTCACCGGACATGGTGTAGGGCGCAACCTCCATGAAGAGCCTTCGGTCTTTAATGTGCGCACCCACCAGATGCGGAACGTCAGGCTTCGAGAAGGCATGACCCTCGCCATTGAACCTATCTTGAATGCGGGGACGCGCCACACAAAAATTTTACGCGATCGCTGGACGGCTGTAACCTTAGACAATGCGCTATCGGCACAGTTTGAGCATACGGTTCTAGTCACCAAAACGGGCTACGAAATTTTGACCGATCGCACCAAACTCTAGCGCCCGTGCCCCATCCTCGGAAACAGTTTGGTCAGCATTGGCTGCGCAGCGAGAAGGCGCTTCAGTCGATTATTCGCGCAGCAGCCCTAGAAGAAGATGACCGCATTTTAGAGATTGGCCCCGGCCTGGGTGCCTTGACCCAGATGCTGCTGCAAAGCCCCGCCTCGGTGGTGGCGGTTGAAATTGATCGTGACCTCTGCCCAAAGCTGGTGGCAAAGTTTGGCCATCATGAGCGCTTCCTGCTATTGGAGGGGGATATTCTGTCCCTCGATCTTCAAGGGTTAATTCGCCCAGAGATCTATCCCAACAAAGTGGTAGCCAATATTCCCTACAACATCACTGGCCCCATTCTGGATCGGGTGCTGGGCACTGTGGCAAAACCCACCCAGCCCGCCTTCAAGTCTATTGTGCTGCTGCTCCAAAAGGAAGTAGCGCAGCGGATTACGGCCAAACCTGGCTCTAAAGCCTTTGGAGCGCTCTCGGTTCACTGCCAGTACCTCGCAGACTGTGACTGGATTGCGGACGTGGTGGCCAAGGCTTTTTTTCCGCCCCCCAAGGTGGACTCCGCCATCATTCGGCTGCGGCCTCGCCCCTACCCAGACCCCGTTGAGCAGCCCCAGTGGTTTTCAAGCCTCGTGCGCATGGGGTTTCAGACCCGACGCAAAATGCTGCGGAACAACCTTCAGCCCATCATCGATCGCGATCGCCTCAGCGCTATCCTCCAACAAATCAACGCAACCCCCGAAGCCCGTGCAGAAGAACTCAGCGTGCCTCAGTGGGTCGCCCTCAGCCGTCTACTCTCTGCCCCCACAGCCCCAGAAGCCTAGGCCTAGAGGATAAATCCAGCGCCTAAAGGCTAATCTTTATCTAAAATCATTTATCTAAATATCTAAAATCAACAGCCAATATCTTTCAAAACTGACCTATGAGAGAAATGGTGATCAACCCTGCTGCCGTCGGAATTCTCTATGTGGTCGGCACCCCCATCGGCAATCTGGAGGACATCACCTTCAGAGCGATTCGGATTTTGCAAACCGTAGACGCGATCGCCGCTGAAGATACGCGCCACACGGGTAAGCTGCTCCAGCACTTTGAAATCAAAACCCCCCAAATTAGCTGCCATCAGCACAATATTGTATCGCGCCTGCCAGGGTTGCTAGAGCGCCTACACAGCGGTCAGCAGATCGCCCTCGTCACCGATGCAGGGATGCCGGGAATTTCCGATCCGGGTTACGAGCTGGTCAAAGCCTGTGTGGCGGCAGGGATTCAAGTCGTGCCCATTCCGGGGCCAACGGCGGCTATCACGGCCTTGAGTGCATCCGGCCTACCGACGGATAACTTTTGTTTTGAAGGTTTTTTGCCAGTCAAGGGTGCCGCGCGCAAAGCACACCTTGCACGGCTCCAGGCTCAGCCCTACACCATGATTTTGTACGAAGCCCCCCACCGCCTCCGTCAAACCCTTCAGGACTTGAGAGACACTCTTGCGCCAGAGCGCCCAATGGTGGTGTCGCGGGAGCTGACAAAGCGCTACGAAACCTTCTGGCGCGGAACCTTAAACGAAGCGGTCATTCACTTCACCACGGAAGAGCCACGGGGTGAATTTACCCTCGTGGTGGCTGGGGCACCCGTCGTGCCCATCGCCGCGCCAACCCCAGCAGAGCTGCGATCGCTCCTTGAGGGGCTTCTGACACAAGGCATCTCGCGATCGCAGGCCAGCAAAGATTTGGCTAAACAGCTCAATCTTCCGAGACGCGAGGTTTATCAGCTTGCCCTAACCTTAGAGGATGGCGATCTGGATGCTGGACGAGGGACAGAGATCTAATCGTGCATCTCTAGATAGCTCGCCACAGTCTGGACATCCTTATCACCCCGCCCTGAACAGTTGAGAACAATATAGGGGCTACCCGTTAGCTGGGGACAAAGGGTTTCAAAATAGGCGATCGCGTGGCTAGTTTCTAGCGCCGGAATGATGCCCTCCAGTTGGGACAAACGCTGCAGCGCTGCGATCGCCTGCGCATCCGTGACGCTGTAATATTCAGCCCGCCCCGAATCCTTGAGGTAGCTATGCTCTGGCCCAACCCCAGGGTAGTCCAGCCCTGCACTAATAGAATGGGCTTCCTGCACCTGCCCATCTTCATCCTGAAGCAGATAGCTCATGGCCCCGTGGAGTACCCCCACCTGACCGTGGGTGAGGGTTGCCGCATGACGCCCCGTCTGGACGCCTTCTCCAGCCGCCTCGACACCAATCAAGCGAACCGAAGGCTCCTGCACAAACTCATGAAATAACCCCATAGCATTGGAGCCACCCCCCACACAGGCAATTAAAATATCGGGCAGTCCGCCCCATTTTTCCAAACACTGCTGACGGGTTTCTTGGCCAATAATGGCGTGAAAGTCACGCACCATCATGGGGTACGGGTGCGGCCCCGCCACGGAACCCAAAATGTAGTGGGTGGTTTCTACATTCGTCACCCAATCCCGAATCGCTTCTGAGGTAGCGTCTTTCAGGGTGCCTGTTCCAGACTCAACCGGGCGCACCTCTGCCCCCATCAGCCGCATCCTGAACACATTCAGCGCCTGCCGCGCCATATCCTGCACACCCATATAGATCACGCAGTCTAGACCAAACCGAGCGCAGACCGTTGCGGTGGCGACCCCATGCTGTCCGGCACCTGTTTCGGCAATGATGCGCTGTTTGCCCATACGTTTTGCCAGCAGGGCTTGGGCTAGGGCGTTATTAATTTTGTGTGCGCCCGTATGGTTAAGGTCTTCACGCTTCAGGTAAATTTGTGGCCCAGATCCATCGGGTCGAGCATAATGCTGGGTGAGGCGTTCGGCAAAGTACAAAGGGCTAGGGCGACCCACATAGTCTTTGAGCAGCAAATTTAGCTCATTCTGAAAATCTGGATCTTGTCGGTATTGATAAAACGCCGTTTCGAGTTCACTCAGCGCCGGCATCAGCGTCTCTGGGACGTATTTCCCGCCAAACTGTCCAAATCGACCCAGAGCGTCAGGGACTTGGGCAGTGCGTTGTTCAGTGGGGGAGAGCGGCGTAAAGGTCACGGCGGTTGTTCCAATCGTAGGGGCTGGGTTGATAGTCTAAACTTGCAGTCGTCGGCGGTTGTCGGAGAGTCGCTTGGGCAGGCTGTTTTTGGGGCAACCAGCTTCAGTCTCAAGTCATTCCTCTGGAGCTATTGTATCGATTTGCCGGCCTTGGGGTCTAGTCTGGGTGGCATTTCCGAAGTAGCAGCATGCTGCTGAAGGGCAAAGGTGTTGCGCTCCCAAAAAACACCGTCCACCCAGCCCTGGATGCGCGGGTCTTGGTCGGCATGCTCTAGGCGATATTCTGTGAGCAAGCAGTACTCTTCATCTTGTTCAATCCCCAGGTAGTGTCGCCCTAGCTTTTTGGCAACCACCGATGTTGTCCCGCTACCGACGAAGGGATCTAGCACAAAGTCTTGGGGCTGGCTGCTGGCCAGCAAAAGTTTCGCAATCAGTTTTTCGCTCTTTTGGGTGGGGTGCGGCGTATTTTCCGCCATAGACCAAAAGGGCAGGGTAATGTCTGTCCAGAGGTTAGAAGAGCCTGTGTCTCTGAATTTGCCAGCCTGGGTGGACTGCCAGTCCTTGGGCTGCTGATCGCGATCGCGATAGGGTGCCAGCACACGCCGCCGCTGCCGAACGGCCTGGGCATTAAAGGTATAGGATTCTGAAACCGTGCAAAACCAGATGTCCTCGGAGGCATTTTTCCAGTTGGCCTGAGCGCTTCTGCCCTTATCTCGCTCCCAGGTGATGCGGTTGCGAACCATAAAGTGGGCAGCAGCCACCGTAAAAATGGAGGCAGAAGAAAACCAGTCCCCACAGATATAGACCGTTGCCGTCTCTTTCAGGAGGGGTTTTAGACGACAAATGACCGCATCTAGCCAGTCTGTATAGTCCTGGACGGAACGACGACCAAAGCGTTTGCCGTTGAAGACTTTGGAAAGGTTGTAGGGGGGATCTAGGATCAGCAGGTCAGCCCAAGCCTGGGGCAGAGCGGCAGATATCGTGAGGCAGTCTCCTTGGAGGGTACCGCTGGGCACAGGCAGCGCCGAGATGGACGATAGGGGTAACAGCCGCGATCGCAGGCGATCGCGGTCGGCAGCGGACAGCGCGATCGTCTGATTCAGGGCGGAACGGGGTTTGGGAGCGTCCATTCAGTTAGGAAAAGCTGAAGAGTGTAAAAGACTAAAAAGTGTGAAAGGCGGAAGATGAGGAACGGTGGGGCGTTAAAAGCCCAGGTTAAAAGTTCAGGTTAAAAGCTCAGGCAAAAAACCTGAAAAGCTTTTCCTGCAATGGAAATCACGGTTAAGAGCTTGTCCTGAGCCTAGTCCTCACGCCTGGGAGGAGGGACAAGCCACCCCATTTTAGAGCGAGATGAGGGTTTCTCACGGGGTAAAACCCCGTGTCGAAGTAAGGAGAAATGCTTGACCTGCAAAGAATATAGGGTACAATCCACTTCGAGGTTGTGAGGATATTTCTATGAATAAAGGTGAACTGATTGATGCGATCGCCGAAAAAGCGAACGTGACGAAAAAGGAAGCGGATGCCATTTTGTCTGCCGCCCTAGAAACTATCATCGAGTCTGTCCAGAAAGGCGAAAAAGTGACCCTTGTAGGCTTTGGCAGCTTTGAAAAACGCGATCGCCAAGCCAGAGAAGGAAGAAACCCCAAGACGGGTGAAACCATGACCATTGCTGCGACAACGGTGCCTGCCTTTAGCGCCGGAAAGCAGTTTAAGGAAACCGTAGCGGCATCTTAGCAGCCTAAATCTACAATTTATTTCGCGTTCCAATGGATTTCATTCCAATGGATTTCGTTCCAGTGGATTTCGTTCCAATGGCTTAAGTGTCACCCTCCGTTTTGAAACAGCAAACGGGGGGTTTATTGTAGGAAAGCAGCCGTCAAAATAAGGCGACTTTACAAAGTAACTTTACAAGGCGACCTTCTTCAAGGTTAGGTTGAGTTTCGCTATGCTTACCTCTACAAAACGGTTTTTACGTCAAGCATTTCGGAAATCAAGCTCAATTAATCATGAGCCACTGAATCGGGTCAGTCTGATCGTGGTGATCGTGATTGACCTGTTTATCTTATTCAACGTTTTTGCTGGGCTAGACCACATCAGTCGCTGGGCCATGAGCCCCACGGAAGCCTATCCCTGCCTCTCCGCATGGCAAACCTACCGCGATCCAAAAGCGCTGGGCAGCCGTGACTACGCCGCACTACAGCCTGCCTTAACAGAAACCCCATACCTTTCCAGCCCTTCAACCCCTGGAAGTTCAGGCGTAGGGGCAGGCGGGGCCATTAGCTTTAAGACAGCCTACCAAAGTACAGAGCGCGATCGCTTGGGCAACGTCTCTCCTGTCTGCCTGACCTATGCTGAGCGAAAAGACCAGGTCAACCGTCCCGAAAACCGGAAGCTGAACGACAGCATCAATCAAAAGCAGGCCAAGATTGGGAGTCTTGAGCAGCAAAGTCGCACGATTCGTTCGCAGTATGACTCGACGCTGCTGGAAAAAATTGCGGGGCAGGGCGCAAATCAGTCCATTAATGCGGTGAGTGCGGAAAAGGCCAAGCAAACCCTAGACCAAAATAACGCCTCAATTTCAACGCTCAAAGCTGAAATTACCGCACTTAAGGCTTCCCTCATCAACAAGTCTGAAAGCCAGTTTCTCTTGAATTTAGTGAGAGATGAGTCCAAATATAATTTACTTCAAAGGAACTATGGGCACGCATCATTCTGGTATCCCAGTATTCAGCTAGGACTGCAGGCACTATTCTTGCTGCCGTTAATTGCGATCGCTCTTGGGATTCACCAGATCGCCCTAAAGCGCAGAGCGGGCCTGATTGCACTGATGAGCTGGCACCTGCTGGTCATCTTTTTTATCCCCCTACTGCTCAAGATTTTTGAGTTTTTGCAGATTGGGGCAGTCTTTAAGCTCTTCTTTGATATCGTCTCAGCGATCTTTGGTCGTTTGCTGTTTTTAGTAAACTATCTCTACATCCTGCTGGTGCCCCTGGTCGGGTTTGGCATCATTAAGGTCGCTCAAACCGTGGCGCTTAACCGTCAGTCCCAGGCGACAGTCCGGGTTCAAAATAAGCGCTGTCTCAACTGTGCCAAAAAGATTCGGACGCAAGATGCCTACTGTCCCCACTGCGGCTATGCCCAGTACGTAAACTGCCAAGCCTGCCATACGCCAACCTACAAGCACCTCGCGCACTGCCGTCACTGCGGCGCACTCCAGCAGCCTGCCCCAACCCTCTCTTCAGCGCTGCCCCCCTCAACGCCTGATGTCTAGCAAAGGGGCATTAACATGACGTGAGTTCGACCAAAAAACAACCGCCCCTCATCCTCCTTCTCCCTAGGGAGAAGGAGGGGCAATTAAAAATCAACCTTCTTAAGCCCCTCGCCTTTGGGAGAGGGGTTTGGGGTGAGGGGCTTCAAGGGCATCATCGAACGCACGTTAACATGAAGAAAAATCTCTAGAAACGCTGATCACCAACCTACAGCGATCGCCCTCGGTCAGCAGATGAAGCTAGGGTGATTGGTGTAAAAGGCAAAGAAGCCAGCCGCGATCGCGGCTAAGGTTCGTGCCATGTCATCAATGCACAACAAAACATGCCCCTACCCCCGCTAACCTGCATCGGGGGATTTTTTGTATCGGCACTTTGTATCGGCACATTTATAAACATATTTATAGACACATTCCGGTTGGGAAAACCTCAGCGCTGCAAGGGCGTACTTTTCTCTACCGAAGTCTAAAGCAGTATCTAGGATGGGCAACCTAAGACCAAAGACGTGCTGCTAATATGCCGCGATCGCCATTCACCCGTTGCAAATCAGAAGTGGAGTACTCCCACAGAATGGCTAAGGTCAATCGATGAAACCTACCTATCAGCAAGTCTTAACGTCTGGAAATATTTTGAACCGCTGGCCATTGACTATATGACAGAATCTATCGCTCAAACCCGTCAAATCTCGTTTCAGGCTCAAGAACTTCCTCGAAAGCTCATGGAATGTGCGGCTGAGGGTGGAGATGGATGCTGGCAGCTTCAGTTTGACTGCTCGATAGGTCAGCATCAGGATCTGAGCCGGTATGTTGGCGTATCTCAGGGAACGATTCTTTCGTCGGGCAGCAGCCCCTATTGGACAACTCCGTCACTGCTCAAAATCCTACAGCGCTATGTTCTTTCAACTCGCAAAGAGTCTGTAAAGCCCTACTTTAATCTCCTCAAAAATCAGTCAGCTCAGTCCCTCAGTCCGGTTCAGATAACCTATCAAATGATAGAGATGGGGTTTCTGGAAAAGGGAGATTTACTGCAGGCCCTGCGGCTGAAAATCCTGAGTGATTTAGATGCCTACAGCCAGCTCGGTGCAGGCACCGCTCACTTTATTCCGAGGGATGAAGGCATTCAGATTTTGCCGATTCCTGGCTTTAATGCTGCAGAACTCCTTCAGGAAGCGATGCAGCGTCAGGGGCTGTGGAGCCAGATTAAGCCCTATGTACCCTCCATTAACTTGATACCCAACCTGGACGAAGCAGCGCTAGCGCGCGCGAGCCTCTCGGCTCAGCAAAAGGCCCATCTCCGGAATTGGGTGCAGTCGGGTAAAACGATCCATCACATTGCAATCAGCCTCGCAAAAGATTCCTTAGAGGTGGCCCGAATTTTTGCGCGGTTTGTGGGGGCAGGCATCATCCAGCTCAGAGCTGAGCAGTCTTCGGAGATGCCCACCGTGATGATTATTGATGATTCGGCACTGGTGCTGAAGCAGTTCCAGCATTGGGTTACGGCGCTGGGCTTTCGGGTGGTGAGCTGTCAGAATGCGCAGTCTGCCCTGTCTAGCATTTTGCTCCATAGACCGGACACGATTTTTATTGACATCAATATGCCAGCAATTTCTGGGTTTGAGCTGGCTAAGCAAATTCGCCAAAAGCCGGAAATTTCTGAAATCCCGATGGTGATCTTGACGGGGGAGCAAAAGCTGTCCAATAAGTGGCGCGCTCAGTGGAGCGGGTGTGATTTTCTGACGAAACCTCTCTCCATGTCTGAGGTGGGGCTGTTTCAGATTCAGCTTCAAGAGCTACTTCAGCGCCTGAATGGGGCCTCACTCACACCAGCCGCTGTGGCCTAGAAAGTACCAATACCGACCATTTCTGCTCTTCATTCAAGCTAATTCGATCTTTTGTAAAGGAAAAAACAATGCGTTTTCTAATTATTGATGACAGTTCTGTCGATCGCCATGCACTGGCTTCTCTGCTAGAACTGCGTGGGCATGAGGTAGATCAGTGCGATAGCCCAACGGATGCCCTGAGTGCGGTGGAGACGGGTGGCTATGATTTGGTGTTCTTGGATGTGGTCATGCCGGAGCAGGATGGCTATAAATTCTTGCGATCGCTGCGGCTTAACCCCAAAACCTCGAATCAATACGTGGTGTTTTGCTCTAGCAAGAAGACGCCCCTCGAAATTAACTATGGCCTAAAGCGGGCTGGAGCCAATGACTACCTGCCCAAGCCTGTGACCCGTGAAAGTGTAGGGCAAGTTTTAGAGCGTATTGCAGCATAAGGAAGCATCATGGGCATCACCGCCATTCAGTCTGACCCTTTAGCCTCTGACCCCTTAATGTCTGATTCCCTCATCTCTGATTCGGCACCAGCCGATTCAGGGTCTCTTGAGCGATTTATTTTGACCAAGGTGGGGACAAAAACCCTCGTCTTGCCAGCGGTCTGGGTGGCTGAGATTGTGCGAATTGAGCGATCGCAAATCCTAGACCTGCCCTTCTACGACCCACTGCTCATTGGCGTCATGCACCAGGACGGCAGAATTGTGCCGCTGATTGCGACGGCTCGACTGTTTCAGACAGAGCAAAGCGCGCCCCAACCTGTCCTCCGTGAAGCTTTGATGGTGGTGCGCTTGGGCAGCACGGCTGGAGCGATCGCCCATTTGGGGCTGGTCATTGACCGCGCGGTAGGCAGTCAGACTCGTGCAGAACTTCCTGCTTCCTTGTTTGATGCGTCAGTTGGTGCATCAGTTGATGCGTCTGCTGTAGGCAGCACAGTTTCCAACCCTGCCGAGCCAATAAATCCAATAGATTCAATGGTCTTGATGAATCCATCCTGGCTACCGTTGTCCCTCTGGAAGCCTCAGCGCTGGACAAATTCCGCCAGAGCCTAGTTTTGACCCTATTAAGGCCGCCCACATTAATTTGACCGTATTCACGCTGCTCACATTAATTTTTTGAGCATACTCCTCTCAAGCGAGTGTTTAAACATGACATCAGTCCCCCTTCAGCCCAGTGATTCCTCCCCTGAAGCGATCGCCCTTAAGTCGCTGGCCAGTTCGTCCAATGCCGACCCTCTCGTTAAAGCGAGACAGTTTGTCCGCTCTAACTTGGTGGCAACCATTACCGTAACGTTGACAAGCAGCTTACTGTTAACAGGTGCCTCAACCTGGAATCTCTGGAACATCTATAAAGGGTTCCGCTCCACGGTGGCAAAGCAGTTCCAGCTAGAGCGGAGCAGCGGTCAAATTGTCCACCTCGATGAAGTGCTCACCATGTCGGCGCGGATGGCGGCCAGTACGGGGGATACCCAATGGGAAACTCGCTACAACGAGTTTGTGCCCAAACTAGACAAAGCGATTGAGTCCACCCTGGCAGGGGTGAGCGACTCAATTCGGGCAGAGGCCAGTAAAACGGACGAAGCGAACAAAAAGCTCATTGATTGGGAAGCACAGGCGTTTAAGCTCGTGCGCCAAGGCAAAGCACCAGAGGCACTGAAGCTGTTGCTAGGGCCTGAATATAGCACGCAAAAAGCAGCCTATAAGGAAGGGAGCGATAAGGTGCTGGCGCTGATTGAGGCGTCGATTCAGCAGCAGCTTCGGAACTATGAGCAAAGCCTGTTGACCTCCATTACCTTTGCTGCGGTGCTGCTGCCCGTGCTGCTGGCAAGCTGGCTTTTGGTGCTGTCTGCGGTGCGAGACTACATCCAAGATCGCCAAATTGCCCAGGCCAAGCTGCAAAAGTCTCAAGAAAATCTCCTTGCTGTCAACGAAGCCCTTAAGGTTGAGGCGGATTCACGGCAGCAGCAGGAAGCCCTCATCCGCCAAGAAAGTGAGCAGCTTCAAGAAGATATCGGCGAACTGCTGGATGTGGTCTGCTCCATTGAGGAAGGGGACTTTACCGTCCAGGCTGAGGTGAACGAACGCGCCACGGGTCTGGTAGGGGATACCCTAAACCGCCTGGTGGAAGAACTGGGGCGGGTGCTGTCTCAAGTGTCCCTGGCGGCAGAACGGGTGGCCCTCAGTAGCGATCGCCAAAAAAATATTGCATCCACGGTGGCGCAAAGCACCAGCGACCAAGCCCTCTCCGTGACCCAGGTGCTGTCGCTGACCGAAACCGTCCGCCGCTCGGCCAACAGCGCCGCTCAGCAGCTTGCGGCCACCAATGCATCTTTGCTGACTCTACAAAATGCAGTGACAGATGGCCAAATCACGGTCGGGTCGCTTAACCAGGGGATTGGGGTGCTCCAGCAAGGGAGCGATCGCATGGTGCAGCAAATTAAGACCCTGGGTGAGTTTGTAGGGCTGGCTGACCAGTTTGTACAGGATCAGGGGGACATTGCGACCCAAACCCAAGTCCTAGCGCTGAATGCGTCTTTGGTGGCCGCCCGTGCTGCCGAACAGCGCGACCCCAAACAGTTTGTGGCCGTGGCGCGGGAATTTGAATCCATCGCTGGACAGGTGAGCCAGCTAGCCCAGCAAACCAACGAAGGCTTGGCCAGCCTAGAGCAGCGCAGCGCCCAAATCCATCGGGTGGTGACGGACGTAGATGCCGAGGTGCAGCGTCTGGGGGCTCTAGTGAACAGCTTTACCGACGGGGTAAAGCAAACCCGCGAGGTGTTCCAAACGGTGCAGTCCGTGACGGGTCAAGCCGTAGCTTCTGGGGAAACCGTGGCCCAGACCAGTCAGGCGATCGTGGAGACTTCCGACGCCACCGCCACCGCCGTCAACGCCATTACAAGTCTTTCCCGCCAAATTGCGGCGCAGTCTGAAGAGGCAAATCAAATTTCAGACCAGATGAATTATCTCTCTGCGAACCTATTGCAGTCCATTCAGGTCTTTAAGCTGCCCACCCACCTGACAGAGGGATTAGAGGCTACGACCTTGGAAGGCCAAGTCCTAACACTTGACTCCGATTCCGCCGACTTAACTCCCTCTGATGCTGAATCCTTTATTCCAGCCCTAGTCGGAAAATCTTAGCTCCTGCCCATCAATTTGTTGTGGTGTCAATACCTGTGATGCAAAGACCTGTGGTGCAAATGCTGACCTGCGCCCCCTTGAATGCAACCCCTTGAATGTGCCCCCTTGAATGCAACCCCTTGAACATTTATTCCTTTAGGTAAGTACGATGATTTCTGGTGAAACCCTTACGCTGATACAGGCTGATGCCACGCAAGACGGCGATCGCCGATCAGCACAGCCCTCGTTCCGCGCTAAGCTCCAATCAGCCCTTCAGTCCCGCCTCGTGGCAACCATTTCGGTCTCCATTCTGCTCAGTCTAGGGCTAACCGGCACCTCTGCCTGGAACGTTTGGCGGATCTATCAGGGGTTGCAAACGACTGTGGCCAAGCAGTTTAAGCTACAGGAGCTGAGCGGTAGCATTATTCACCTGGATGAAGTGCTCACCATGTCGGCACGGATGGCGGCCAGTACGGGGGATGCCAAGTGGGAAACTCGCTATAACGAGTACGTACCCAAGCTAGAGGCAGATATTAAGGCCGTCTTGAAAGATGTGCCAGCCTCCCAGCAGTCCAATCCTGAGCAGACGGATGCTGCCAACCAAAAGCTGGTGGAAATGGAAACCAAGGCATTTGAGCTGGTGCGGCAAGGCAAGGCACCCCAGGCGCTGAATCTGCTGCTGGGTCAGGAATATGACGCGCAAAAGCAGGTTTATAGCCGGGGGATTAACGGCACCCTCAGCACTGTGAAGAAAGATGTGGAGGTGCAGCTCAGCGCCTATCGCCAAAATCTACTGTGGTCTGTGATCTTTGCCGCAGGCAGCTCGATTCTACTGGCCTTGAGCTGGTATGTGGTCTTGCTGGCGGTGAAGGGCTACATCCGTGATCGCAAAGCCTCCCAGGCAGAACTTTTGTCCTCTCAAGAAAATCTAATCCAGGTCAACCAGGCCCTAGAGCGCGAAGCCCAAGAGCGATCGCGTCAGGAGCAGCAA
Source organism: Thermosynechococcaceae cyanobacterium MS004 (assembly GCA_022402525.1). GTDB lineage: Bacteria > Cyanobacteriota > Cyanobacteriia > Thermosynechococcales > Thermosynechococcaceae > JAAURS01. The sequence continues at coordinate 16,042 of JAKRSB010000019.1, read as the reverse complement.
ATCCGCGAAGAAAGCGACCTGCTCCAGCTCGACGTGGCCCATATTCTGGATGTGGTGTCTGCCCTAGAGGAAGGCGACCTCACCATTGAAGCCGAGGTGAACGAGCGCGCAACGGGTCTGGTGTCTGATACCCTAAACCGCCTCATCGAATCCCTCACCCAAATTGTTTCTGTGGTGGCTTCCACTGCTCAGCAGGTGACCCAAAGTGCTGATGAGCTGCAAACCCTGGCCGTAGATACCGCTGAGCAGGCGCAAGCTCAAACCGTCTCTGCCCAGGACGTGCAGGCACTCATGAACCATGTGAATGCCCTCTCGGACAACTCACTCCAGCAGGCGATCGCGACAGAAGATGCAGTGCGCTTGGCGCAGTCTGCGGTGATGGTGGGTCAACAAGAAATGAGCACCATGGTCGGCGGCATTGATACACTCCAGCAGGGCACCGACCAAATCGTGAAGCGCACCGAACTTCTGACGGACTTCGTGGACTTGGCCGCCCAGTTTTCCAAAGATCAAAAGCGGGTGGCCTCTCTAACCCGCGTGCTGGCACTCAACGCCTCTACCCTTTCGTCCCGCGCCCTCAAAGAGCAAGACCCAGAACAGTTTGCCAGCATCGCCAACGAGTTTGAAGCCGTGGCGCGGCAGGTAAATGACCTGGCCAGCGAAACCAACCGCAGCCTAATCTCACTCCAGCAGCGCACAGATCAGATCCAAACCGTGACCTCTGGACTCAACCAGGATGTGTCGGAAATCAGCCAGCTTGTCCAGGACTTTACCCACGGGGTAAGCCAGTCCCGTCAAGCCTTTAATAACATCCAGTCCGTCACGGAACAGGTGGCGCAAGTGGGTCAACGGGTGCGCGAATCCAGCCAAGACATTGTGGAAGGGGTTCGTCAGACCCTGTCCGCCACCGAGGCGATCGCGTCAGTCGCCCAATCCACTGAAGCCAAAGCCAGCGTCACCCGACAGCAGGTTGAAGCGATGGGGAACTTAGCGCGACAGCTCCTAGAGCGGGTGGAGTTCTTCCAGGTGAATGTCGCCATAGAACATCCAGAACGTCCCCAAGGTGCGTCAGCGGATAGTCTGACAGACATTCTGGCAGGCGCTACCGTTTCTCATCACTTGCCGACGAGCTTCCCTCAGCTTGCGATCGCGAAATCCATTGCCTAAAATTCATGGCCTAAAAATTCATGGCCTAAAATCCATTGCCTAAAATCCATTGCCTAAAAGTCCATCGCTTAAATCCGTAGCCTAGAGGCTGCGGCTCCATCCCGTTCCTCTCTGGCTTTAGTCATCTCTAAACCCCTGCTCCATAAGCCCCTTGCTCCATATATACCCTGCTCCATACCGAGTCACTGCGCCATCATGACGACCCCTGGACGTTCCTCCAATTCCTCAAACCAGTTTGCCGCAGACGAGGCCGAAATCCAGCTCCAGCAAGAGCTACGCGCGATGTTTGCGGTGGATATCCAGCAGCACCTAGAAACCTACTTCACCCTCGTGCAGCAGATGAGCGCCCAATCCTGGGCGACGGATATTCAGCACCTTTATCGCGCAGTGCATACGGTCAAAGGGGGAGCCGTCACCGTCGATGCAGATGCCATGCTCCACGCCGCGATGGTCTTAGAAGACTTACTCTCTGACCTCCGCTACCTAGAGCAGGCTCCAGCCCTAGAAGATGGAAAACTAGGCCGGATTTTGTTAGAAGCTGGCGAATTACTCAGCAGCAGTATCGACATTACCGAAACCGGAGACCAGGCGACTCTCAAGGTACAGCCTACCGTGACGCGCCTTTTGTCCCTGCGAGAACAGGTTAAAGAACGCTATATCCCTGACTGGAGCGAGCTGAAGCAGGTTCATCAAGAATTTGCGGAGCAGGGATTTGACCTTGTGATTCTCGACTTAGAGATGGCGCTGGGTACTTTATCCTCTCCTTCCTCATCTTCACCGTTGCAGGGTGCTATCCAGTCCAGAGTGCCTTTCATTGTCGTTGAGAGCGCCCAGCAGACCGTCGCGCAGTTGATTCAAATTGGGCAAGACCTCCAGTTTGCCGAAGGCTGGACAGCCTTAATTCAGCAGTGTGAAGCCTTGATTCATCAACCCAGCATTCCTCTTTGGCAGCGTGGCTGGCCTGCACGCTTTGACATTCTGAAGGCTTGTGCTAAAGAAGGGGGCAAGCTTACCCCAGAGATTCAGACGCAGCTTCAGTCCCTAGAGCAAGTGGATTTGGACTTTGGACTAGGGAACGGGCTAGATCCTGTTGACCTAGATTCATTAGACCCAGATTCAGGAAATCTAGATTTCGCTGGGCTTGATTTCGCTGGGCTTGGTTCAGTGATTCCAGCAGACCTAGATTTCGTTGAGCTTAATTCAGCAATTCCAGCAGACCCAGATTTAGTTAACTCAGATTTCGCTGAGTTCGGTTCAGCGACTCCAGCAGACCCTTCAGCAGATCTCTTTACTGTCAGCAGTTCGGAACATCTAGGTACCCTCAAAGACCTAAGTAGTCTAGAGTCTGCGTCAGCGCTAGATAGCGATATGCCCCTAGACACCTTTGGGGATCTGGGTGATTTCGGTGACTTTGGTGACTTGAGCGGCCTTGATGCCCTCGATGCCCTGAGTGCCTTAGAGGATCTAGAGGATTTAGATGCTCTGGTCTCACAAGATACCCTACGCGAACTGAGCGCGTTAGAGACGCTAGAGGCTTCGTCATTCGCCGAGCTCCAGAATAAACTTGAGCTAGCAAAACCTGAACACTCAGAACCTGAACACTCAGAACTTCCACTCCGTGATGTGGTCTTTAATGGGGTGGTCTTTAATGAAGAAAATGAAGTAGATCATGAAACAGATCCTGGGGCTATTCCCCAGATCGAGCTAGGGCTGTTTCCTCAAAACGAACCTGCTGCTCCACATGTTTCGGAAGAGATTCCTGTGGCGATACCGGAATCCTTTGAGCATAGGCGAGATGTCCAAATTCCGGTGCCGCTGGAGCGCCTTGACCAGTCCGCCAAACAGGTCGTCACCACCCTCTTGAGCGCTCGTTCTGTCATGAACAGCTCCCAAAAGCTGCAAACTCAAATGATGCAGCTCACCGCGCTGACCCAGGAAAGCGCTCAGTTTGTAACCCGCCTCAGACAGCTTCAGGACGATTACGCCCTCCTGCGAAACCTCAGTGACGAGCAAGAGACCTCCAATAACCTCACTCTGGAGCGGTATCGCCAAGGCTACTCGACGATCAACCGCCTCCTAGAAAATATTCTGCGGATGTCTGAATTAGGGCAGGAAATTGAGACGGTGACGCAGCAGGCTGTCACCCGTCTAGATCAGCTAGACCGCAGTATTCTTCAGCTCAAGGACGGCATCGAAACCAGCCGACTGCTTCCTTTCCGTAACCTCACGCTGCGGTCTAAAGCTATTCTGCGCGACTTGACCAATCGCTATGGTAAGCCCGCAGAACTTTTAGTCACCGGAGAGCAGGTGGAGCTAGATGCAGGGATTGTTCAGCAGCTAGAGCCTCTATTGCTGCACCTGCTGCGGAACGCCTACGACCACGGCCTAGAGCCAGCGGAGGAGCGCCTTGCCAACGGTAAGCCGATTCAAAGCGTGATTATTCTATCCCTCCAGCGCCGAGGGAATGTTTATCGACTCACTCTGAGTGACGATGGGCGCGGCATTGATGCGGCAGTGGTAGCGCAACAGGCCAAAGCGAAAGGGTTTGCCCTTACCCAAACCCGCACGGCGTCGGAACTATTGGCGGTGCTGTGCCAACCTGGGTTTAGTTCGCGCTCCTCGGTGAGTGAGGTTTCTGGCCGAGGCGTGGGCATGGATGTGGTGGCGGCCCAAGTAGCGGCGATGGGCGGGAAGCTCAGCCTCCAGACCCAGGTTGGGCAGGGCACTAGCTTTATGCTCGAAATTCCGGCTCCACAGCTTTTGGTGCCCTGCGTGATGCTGCAGGTGGGTGGCCGCACCTTGGCACTGCCGACGGAAGAAATTTTAGAGACGGTCTTGCTCAGCACCGTTCAAGTTCAGCCTGCTAACGACGCTACGTCGCTTTGCACTTGGTCGGTGACAACGGTGCAGGGAACTGGTCAAGGGTTTGATTTATCGGAATACTGGAGCTATGCCAGTCAGTCTGTGGCGGGCGACACGGGGCGATCGCTTCCGGATACGGCCATCTGTATTCGTACCCGGCAAGAATCTGGTGCAAAGGCCAACCTCTGGCTCATTGCGGATGATCTGTTGGGACAAGAAGACTTGTTAATCAATCCCTTACCCAGCCCACTCATTGCCCCTGAAGGGCTTTTGGGCGTGAGCCTTCAGCCGGACGGCAGCCTCATTTCAATTCTAGATCCCGTCGCCTTAGCGGAAATGGTGCAGTCTGCTAAAGCCCCTGAGGTTGCAGTCTCTGAGCCTATGGCGGTGAGGGATGGGTCGGTGAGGGATGAGGCTTCTTCTCGGCGCACAATTTTGGTCGTAGATGATGCCGCGCTGATGCGCCGCCGGATGGAAGGAAGCCTAAATACCTATGGATTTGTGACCCACACCTGTGGCGATGGAGCTGAAGCATTGAGCTGGCTGCAAACCCATCCGCTGCCCGATCTGATGATTACGGACGTGGAGATGCCCAATATGGATGGCTTCACCCTGATTGACCGATGCCGTCAGTCTGGCATTGAGATTCCAATTTTGGTAGTTTCTTCTCGGCTATCTGAGGAATGGGGAAAAGAAGCCCAGCGACTCGGCGCGACGGACTATCTCAACAAGGGGTTTTCTACGGCTGAGCTGATGCAAAAAATTAATCAGTGCCTAGATGGGATAGAGGTTCCTGTCTCCTAGTCGCTCGCTCAAGACCTCACGTTTCCATCCTGACGGGGGACGCTCTCCCCGTGCTGCTTAAGGTCGATCGCATAGCCTGCTGTGACAAGATAAACCTGATCCGCGATCGCCCCCACAGAGCGTACCAAATCTCCGAGGCGATCGCGAAAGAGCCGCCCCGTCGCATAGGCGGGCACCACGCCCCAGCCCACTTCTTCCGCTACGACAATGATCAGATTTGAGCTGTGGGAGAAGGCATCCAGCAGTTCAGCTTCTGTGTGCTGCCAGGTATCGTTGGGCTGCTCTAGCCCATTGGCAACCCAGGTGCCCAAGGCATCAATCAAGAGACAGCCGGGTGGAGCCTGAGCGATCGCCGCTGCCAAAGCATAGGGGACTTCCAGGATGTGCCAGTCAGGAGGTCTGCGATCGCGGTGCGCTTTGATTCTGGCCTGCCATTCCTGATCTTCTGGATTGCTGAGCGCCGTGGCCAGATACTGCACAGGCTGGTGCGACTGAACCGCCAAATATTCTGCCCAGTCACTCTTGCCAGAACGGGTTGGCCCTGTAACGACAATTAGCCGTCTCTGCTGGGTTGGCATAACTGGCGCTGGCGACGAACTTTGCAATGCATCGTAATCATTCATGGTCGTGATTCATAGTAGTGATTCATGGTAGGGGTTCATGGGGAATGGATTAAAGGCCAGGTCACATCATTCGATTTATCTATAATCAATTCATACATCCGACCCTAATCTACTCGGACTGAATCAAGCCGCCTAAAATCGTCGATAATGACGGGAGTAACGAGATAGCTGCGGGGCGAAAAAGGGTGCAAAAAAAATCGCGAAACTGGCTGACCATCATTGTTTTGAGCATTGCCAGCCTCGGCTTTTTGGGTGCCACCATGATTCCGCTCATTGCGGGCATTATTAACCAGCAAAGTACCCCCTCTCCAAACGCGAGCGGTTCTCCCACGGCAACTGCTGCGAATGCGTCCGAGAACCTACTCAAGGAAGAAGAAGGCTACCAAATTGTCCTGAAGCGTAACCCAGAAGACGAAAACGTCCTCAAGGGTCTGATTCAAACGCGCCTCCAGCTCATTCAGTCGGGTCTACGCAAACCCAAGGATGTGGTTGAGCCGCTCCAGCAGTTGGTAAAAATCAAGCCCACAGAGCCGCTTTATGCTTCGCTTTTGGCGCAATCCCAGCAGCAGGCTGGCGACTTTGACGGAGCCGCCCAGACCAATCGGAACATTTTAGCCCAGCAGCCGACTGACACTACGGCGCTACAGGGCTACGTAGAATGGCTGATTAGAAAACAGCAGCCTACGGAAGCACAAAATGAGGTGCAAAAGGCGATCGCCACGGCCAAACAAGCGAACCAGCAGCAGCCTGGAAGTGCAGATCTTCCGGCGATTGAGCTAATTTTAGGCGATGTGTATCTCTCCCAACGGCGCGATGCAGAAGCAATCGCCCTGTACGATCGCCTGCAAAAAGAAAACCCCAACGACTTCCGGCCTGTGTTGTCCAAGGGGATTGTCCTGAAAAACCAGGGCAAAACGACAGAAGCCGTCACGCTCCTCAAAGCGGCCGATGCGATCGCCCCTGTCCAGATGAAGGCCAAAATTCAGGAACTGATTGCCTCGGCACAGACCCCCAGCCCCTCACCTCAATCCTCTCCCCCTGGCATTGTTCCGCCCGGAAGTCCGTCCTTGCCCTCTAGCAATCCTCCTGTACCCTCCAATAATCCCTTTGTCAGCCCTACTCCTTCTCCTCAAGGGGTGCCCTAATGGGTGATTTTGACGAATCCTTAGCGGCAAACACCCGCACAGCATCTCCCCCAGATCCCGAACCCCTCGTCCAGAAGATTGCTGCAGCCGTAGCCGATCTGGTCTGGGTTAGCGAAACAGACGCACCCTTTGATGTCGTCCGATGGCCAGACTCCTTCGGCGAATCTACTCAGGAGCTTATCCATCAGGAGCGGTTTTTACAGCAGGTGCAGTTACCGCCAGAGACTCCTGTGGAAATGATCGATCTGGAAACATTTTTGGCACCCACCGCGCCCCAACCTTGGCATTCGGAAGCAGAACAGGCGATCGCCGTTCGCTTCCAGACGCTTGGGAATCTGCTCAGTGAAACCCTAGAAGAGATTCAGGTTTTTCGATGTGGAGAGATCGAGCTTGAGATTTATATTGTGGGCCACACGCCAGAGGGCCACTGGATTGCCCTCCATACCTCAGCCGTCGAAACCTAGGCGCTCAATTCTACCGAATGGGTCATTGCTGATGGGTCATTACTGATGGGTTTTGCTAAAGAGGCGATCGCTGATCTCAGAATGCCTGGACGTCAGGCTGGATTACTGAATAGGCGATCGCCCCCAATCTTAAAGAACGAATCGAAAAGCAAACACCAGACATTCAATAACTCGTCCAATCACTTGCCCAATAGCTTGCCCAACAATTTGCCCAATCACTTGCCCAATAACTCGCCACTGTCTCGCCAGCATACAGACAGGTAAAGTAAGATTTCAGAAAATGATCTGATGATCTGACTTTAGTGCAAAGATTTATCCATCGATTTTGAGACATGCGGCAAACCATGAATCATCCCCATCGTCTAAATGCCGCCATCTTGGGTATCGGTGTGGCGCTGGTGCAGGTACTGCCAGCTCAATCACTCACCAAGGTTGAAGTGAGCAAGATTGCCCAAGGCATCACGGTCATGATTCAGAGTGCACAAAACCCTAGGAATAGCGGTTCAGGCATCATCATTAAACGCGATGGCGAAACCTATACGGTATTGACGTCTTATCATGTGGTGCAGAACTCGCCAGCCTACAGGGTACTGACCCCTGATAAAAAGCAGCATCCAATTATTCAAGGCTCTATCCAACCGCTGCCTGGTGTAGATCTAGCGCTAGTGCAGTTTAAGAGCGCTGGTGCCTATAGCGTTGCCAAGATAGGTGACTCTGCCCAAAGCCCATCGGGCAGCACTAGCTTTGTGGCAGGTTTTCCAGGCACCAATGAGGTAGGGACTGAGCCGGAGTATTACTTCACCTCTGGCGAGATTGCAGCCAACGGTAGCCGACCCCATAAAGATGGCTATACCTTGGCCTACAGTAACCAGACCCTGCCAGGAATGAGTGGAGGGCCAGTGTTGAATGAGCAGGGAGAAGTTATTGGCATTCATGGACGAGGAGAACGTGCGGATCTGCTTCAAAACCCTCGGCTTCGCAATGATATTGCAGTGCTCAAAACAGAATTTAACTATGCTATCCCCATCAATACATTTTTGGCCCTAGCACCCCAGGTCAATAAAACCCTGGCGCTGAGAATACCAAGCCCTTCAGTGCCTTCGGCTCCAAAGGCGGATGACTTTGTTCTGCAAGCAGACGAGAAATATAACACTGGAGATCTAAAAGGGGCGATCGCTGACCTTGGCCAAGCCATTCGCCTTGACCCAAAATCTGCTGTCGCCTATCGTAATCGTGGTTTTGTTCGTAATGAATTAGGAGATAAGCAAGGGGCAATCGCTGACTATGGCCAAGCCATTCGTGTTGACCCCAAAAATGCTGTTACCTATGCCAATCGTGGGAATGTTCGTCGTGCTTTAGGGGATAAACAAGGGGCGATCGCTGACCTTGACCAAGCCATTCGCCTTGACCCAAAATTTGCTGTTGCCTATAACAATCGTGGTTTTTTTCGTAATGAGTTAGGGGATAAACAAGGGGCGATCGCTGACTATGACCAAGCCATTCGTCTTAACCCAAAATTTGCTGGTACCTATGCCAATCGTGGGCGTCTTCGTTATCAATTAGGGGATAAACAAGGCGCGATCACTGACTATGACCAAGCCATTCGCCTTGACCCAAAATCTGCTGTTGCCTATGCCAATCGTGGGAATGTTCGTCGTGGTTTAGGGGATAAGCAAGGCGCGATCGCTGACTATGACCAAGCCATTCGCCTTGACCCAAAATCTGCTGTCGCCTATCGTAATCGTGGTTTTGTTCGTAATCAATTAGGGGATAAGCAAGGGGCGATCGCTGACTATGACCAGGCAATTCGCCTTGACCCAAAGTCTGCTGTTGCCTATCGCTATCGCGGGAATGCTCGCAGGGCGTTAAGAGATAATCTAGGGGCGATCGCTGACTATGACCAAGCAATTCGCCTTGACCCCACAATTGCTGCTGTCTATAACAGTCGTGGGAACACTCGCAGTGAATTAGGGGATGAGCAGAGGGCGATCGCTGACTATGACAAAGCCATTCGTCTTGACCCAAAATTTGCTGCTGCCTATAACAATCGTGGACTTTCTCGCAGGACATTAAGAGATAATCTAGGGGCGATCGCTGACTATGACCAAGCAATTCGCCTTGACCCCAAAATTGCTGATGCCTATAACAATCGTGGATTTGCCCGCAGGGCATTAGGGGATAAGCAGGGGGCAATTATAGATTGGCAGAAGGCAGCAGCTTTATACAAGGCACAAGGGAATGAGGCACTATATCGAAAAGTAATAGAATTACTACAGGAAATTAACCGCCCCTAGACTTCACAAGATTTTGTAGATAGGTTGGATTGTCTACCCCTGCCTTAGACAAAGGGCGATCGCCCTGCCCCCGCTATTGCCCCCGTAACCAGTCGGTCAAGTCATCCAACCCTGCAAAATCCAGCAGCGCTTCACCCAAAGTCTCAAGCTGGGGCAATGCCAGCGCCTGGACTTGAGCTTCAACAGTGGCCGGGAGAGCACCCACGCGACGCGAAAGTTGGCGCAGGATGAGCGATCGCGCTTCTTCGGTTCTGCCACGCTGTTCACCTTCAGCGATGCCCTGTTCCATCCAGCTCGTTACAATCTGCATGATGTCCTCTCGCTCCGTTCCTTCTAGTGTACCAACTGCTTCTTGAAACACCTGTTCCTCTTGCACTGGCGATCGCCCTGCCCCCGCTATTGCCCCCGTAACCAGTTGGTCAAGCCATCCAACCCTGCAAAATCCAGCAGCGCTTCACCCAAGGCCTCAAGCTGGGGCAATTCCAGCGCCTGAACCTGGGCTTCAACAGTGGACGGGAGAGCGCCCACGCGACGGGTTAGAAGGCGCAGGACAAGCGATCGCGCTTCTTCGATTCTGCCTTCCTGGTAAACCTTGGTTTCTTTGAGTTCGCTTAATCCCAGCATCTTTGCAATTTCCTCTCGGCCTAACTTTGGGAATTAATCAATGATGACTGTCTCTACTAACCAGTCATTCAGTGCCGTCATGTACAATCCCCTAAAGAACGCGAACAGCAGCCTCTATTCCCTGGGTTACATTTACCAAAAAGTCTAGGTCTAGGCTTGCGATCGTATCGCTGCTTTTGTGATAGTTCGGGTTTCTCAAAAATGCGGTATCGGTTACCATCGCCGCTGCATAGCCTTGATCCCAGAAAGGGCTGTGATCGCTGAGCCGCGTTGCAGGAACCAGCCTGCCTTGATTGGGCAATGACAGGCACTTGGCAGGGATAAACTTCCTCATCCCGTGACTCATTCTCAGGAGCTTTCCTAGGCTGCGAAGGTTTCCAACCAAGGCAATATAGTCACCTTGCCGACCATAAATCCATTCCATGTAGCGGATAGGATAGTTTTGCTCCAGACTGCTATACCCCAGCATTTCTAGCGATAGCATGAGGTGCAAGGACTGGTTCTCATCCCGCAAGCTTTGGGCGAGAGCTTTCCCGCCTAGCATTCCCCACTCTTCTAGGTCAAACCCTACAATCCAAACAGAGCGCTGCGCGGGATGGTGGGCGAAGGCTGCTGCTAAAGCAAGCAGTGCAGCCACGCCACTCGCATTGTCGTCTGCCGCTTGAATTCCAGGTACGCCATCATAGTGGGCACCTATTAAGATAGGGGACAAATGAGGGCTCTGTCCCGGCAGCTTTACCAGTAGATTCTGTCCCTGGGCACCAGGCACATCAAAGGATTGCTGAGTAACAGCGCCGTATTGCTGCAGATTAGACAAAAGGTAATTCTGTACGGCCAAATGACCTATTGGATCCCAGACTGGATGTCGGGGAATCGCAATCTGCTTCAAGTGCTGCAATAAAGTCTCTAAGATCGACTTACGCATCTGAAAAAGTTACGCTCTGCACTATCCAAATTCTAAAAATCTTAAAACAGCCCCAGTTTCTGAATCATTCAGCTTCTGACGCGGCGTTGTCAGGCCATCCAATCAGATCTTCCTCATGCACCGCAGCAAGCTTGAGGCTGCCTGAGAGCCAACCCATCTCAGCAAGATTTATGTTAAATGTATGGATGATAAGCTATGGATGGCAATTAATCGAGGTCAGCTATGACGCCTACTGTTTTGAGTCGTTCAAGTTTTCGGTTGGCCACCTTAATTGCGCTGATCGCTCAAGCGATGCTGCCCTGGACTACCCCAACTGTGCAGGCAGAAACTGTTCCGCGTAAATTTTTCTGCGGCAAAAGTAAGAATGCCCCCACTACAATGGCGCAAACCTCCCGTGGGCCTGTGCCTGTGATTCGCTGGGTTTCGACGTTGGGTGAAGTCTATACGCCTGAGGTGCGCTGTCAGATTGTGTCCGATAAGTTTCAGAAGTTCTACGATGACGGCACCCTAAATTTCCTGACGACGGGTTTTGAGAATCAGCATAATGTGATTTGTGCTGCTCAGAAGGAAGGCGGCTCCTGTGTCGGCGTTTTGTTTACCCTCAAGCCCAATAGCGACCCAGAACGAACGCTGAAGCGTCTTCTGAATATTCGCGATCGCTCGACAGATGTGGCTCTGAACGAAGCAGCTCAAAAGCTGTACGTCAACGTCAATGATTTTCTAGAAACTTCACCTGTAGCGACGGACTCTTCTTCTGAAGGAAAGGCGGCACAGTCTCCTACCCCAACGCGCAGACCTAAAAATACCGTTGTGCCTGCGACACCTGATTCATCAAAAGCTGAATCCAAAAGCATTTGGTAGGTTTGGTTTAAACAAAATCTTTGGGAATTTCATGAGCCCTCTACTCTATCTCTAGTTACCCTTATCTCAATCTTGGCTCCAAGCTGGCCTGTAAAAGACCCGATCGCCTTTGGTGGCTTCATATTCCCAGGCTCCTTTGTACCGTTTGCCTCGAAGGGGAAAGACTCGTCCAGGCGAGGACTTTCATGATGGTTCCAGTAATGATTGGAACGTTTTTTGCATCGAGTTCTACATATTTATGAGCTGTTGCGGTGCTCATGGGAGGGGCGATCGCCTCGCTAAACGGTTCAGCAACTTCTCAATTCTGGGATAAGGGGATGGATTAGGAGAGATCGCTATCTCTGTAAGAGTGCTGGGGACTTTGGCGATCGCATTGCGTTGATTGAGCGATCGCCTGATTTTGCTTCAGGAAGTGAAGGGCGATCGTACTCTTTCTACGGCTGCTGGGGTTTGGCGATCGCATTGCGTTGATTGTGCGATCGCCTGATTTTGCTTCAGGAAGTGAGGGGCGATCGCCTCGCCAAACAATCCAATCGATTACGGGTTTCTTAATTCTGGCTTGAGCAGGATAGATGCAGGAACCCTCACCGTTACCTTTTTCGGTGGCTATCGTGTTGCCTAACCAATTATCAAGAATATTTTGAAGGTAGCGCTAAATTGAGGCGTTGTATTAGTGAATTGCAATGACCTAATTCGATAAATTTGTCTCTAGAATCTCATTCATGAGCACTTACCGTTGAGCAGCATCAAGTGCCTTCTTTACGGCAAATAAGACTCTTCGGTATGATGAGTGCAGTGTTTTATCCAAAGAGCATTTCAAACCCGATCAAGCAATTTTCTGGGTTGTATCGGATTCATGACATGCCGGATTAGATTTCAATTTTGACAATTAGGACATTAAATCGAGTCCTAAATCATTTTATTCCTTGAGAAAAAATTGCAACGAGTTAAGGTTGAAGGGGCTTGTAATGTTTTGAGATAAAATTTCTGTATCTAAACTTTGAGGACTATGGCGCTAGGAGGATAGGGTTGCTAGGGTTCCTAAATTGCCTATGTTCTATGACCAATAAAGGTTGATAGCCCTGATGCCATAGATCTTAAAGTGAGGGCTATTTATAGTTATACCGCCAAAGACTGTCTCAAAATTCGTCTCAGGCGCTGGCTAAGACCCGTTCAGGGCTTGATATCTTAAATCAACTTACTGAAGCACCGCTACGTAAAGCCAATCCATTTGCTGATTCGCTTGTACTAAGAGTCAGACAACTATGGTAAATTTGAGCATTGTATTTAATAGTACGGATATTTAAGTGGCTACTGTGACAATACCGTTTGTTGATCTTTTTTGTGGTGCAGGTGGCTTATCAATTGGCTTTGAACAAGCTGGATTTAAGTCCGTTTATGCAATTGACAATGATCCCTTTGCTTGTCAGAGCTACGCCTTAAACCATCCAGATACTTTTGTTAAGTGTGAGAATATAGAGTTGATCAATGGACAAGACATATTACAAACTACAGGACTTAAAAGAATCCCCTTACTCATTGGAGGTCCAAACTGCCAAGGAGTGAGTTTAAGGGGCAAAAGAAATCCTAGCGACCCCAAAAATGCAACTTTCTTTCATTTCAGAAGGCTAGTTGAGGAATTGAATCCTGACTGGTTTATGATGGAGAATGTTCCAGGACTATTACATCGCCATAATAGAGAGCTATTAACTACTATTTTTAAATCCTTTAGCTCCATAGGATATACCTGTGGAGGTGAAGTTTTACTAGCTGCGGATTATGGAGTACCTCAGTTGAGATACAGATTTATATTAGTTGGGAATAGGCATGATCAACCGATAGTTTTTCCAAATGCCACACACAGGTGCTCAATTGATTCAGATGTTAATTCCTCATCTGTGTTTAATCCAGGTTTAGAAATTCCAGGAGTAGAGAGACTGACTATAGGCAATGCCCCCTTGTGGACAAACATGTATGATGCAATATCTGACTTGCCTCCTATTCCAAACGGGGGAGGTTCTAAGTTCATCCCCTATTCTTCAAACTCCGCTAGTAGTTTGACAGATTATCAACGCTACTGCAGGGAAAAATCAGACGGCTTTTATAATCATATTTGCCACAAGACTAACGAACAGAATATAGAACTCATCAAACATATACTTCCAGGCAAAAACTGGAGAAGCATTCCTGAAGAGATACGTCCTCCAAGATTTAAGAAGGTCGCTCTCAAAGACCATACTACAACTTATAAAAGGTTGGAATGGGATATGCCGTCCCGGACAATTACTGCATATTTTAACAATATAACAGCTGGAGCTTTTACACATCCAAATCAGCATCGGGGGATTAGTGTCCGCGAAGCTGCTAGGCTTCAAAGCTTTCCTGACCATTATGTTTTCGAAGGTTCACTGGCTCGACAGTGCAGACAAGTTGGCAATGCAGTTCCTTGTCTTATGGCTTATAAAGTAGCATCTCTCCTGCTCGAATGCATGTCAGGGACTAGAGGTATTCAGGAGGTTCATTCTCCTGCGGTAGAGTATGATAAATCCCTTGACACATATGTTATAAATCGTCCCCTAAAGGGAATGCGATTTAATCTAGATAAGCATCTCGTCCGCAATTAAAATGGGATATCCTTCACTCGAAGAAATTCTTGACTCGGCAAGGCATCTAACATACAAAAACGATGAAGAATTAATTCGTACAAATGGCTTTTGGCATGTATTAATTTTTCTTCGTCACTGCCGTTTGCATGGTAATTTGAGTGCTTCGACATTCAATGCCTTTGATCTTGCCGAAGCTTGTTTTGATTTGAATGGTATCGAATTACCAGTCAATCGTCAGTCACGAAACGTTTACTACGAGGCAGGAGCAGCACAGGGCAAGAATAGTGCCGCACTTTTTCGTCATTGGCAAGGCCCTAGACAAACATACTTAAATCGTATCTATACTGGACTTGTAGGCGAAGGTCCTAGACAACCAAGACTATTCAACGCTAGCAGCAAGACTCTTCCTGTTACAGTTTCACTAGTAGATAACTGGGTTGAAGTTCTACGATCAAATCCTAACCATTGTCTTTTACTAGATGAGCGATTCATCTATTTAGTTACCTGGATATTTCGCTTTGGTATTCCCTTCACTAATGGACAAGCGGATAGCATAGCTCAAAACATAGATAACGGGATCTTGGAAATTCGTGCTGGTTTAGAGCTAAATCCAATACCCTCAGATTCTGAGGAAATTTATTCGTGTTTGCAAGATTACTTCGGTTTAGATGGTAGCACCTTGAGTGACCTTTTTCCCCTGAAAAACCAACAGTCCCAGCTTCAATCATTAACAGAGAAAAATACTAATGATGCTTTTTCATGGCTTGAGTCGTCACCCATTGATTATCTAATGCTTAGTCGTCGAATGCAAGAAGTATTTATGCAACAAGAGGTGGAAGCAAGCACGAACATTTATGATGAAACTGAAACTCCTGAGAATCTTTTCACTTATCTTAATGGTGAAGAAATAGATGCTAGCTACACGGTTGATTGGGAAAACATGTCCAATGTACTGACTCAATCTTGCCCTTTAGTAGGCATAGAAAATTCTCTTCTACGTTGTCTTGCTGCACTTAGGGCGGGTAAATTTCTTATTCTTTTAGGCCCCCCTGGCACAGGTAAAACTGAGTTAGCAAAATATATATGCAGTATTGCAATTCAATACGGTGTGCCAGGATATATCACCGCAACTGCTACGGCAGAATGGTCAACCTTCGAAACAATTGGGGGATATTTACCTGATACAGAAAATCCCGCTCTTCTTAGATTTACTAAAAACTTTTTTACAGAAGCATTAAGTAGCGGGAAGTGGTTAGTCATTGATGAATTGAATCGCTCAGATATTGACAAAGCTTTTGGAGAATTATTCACTCTTTTTTCAGGAGAGAAAGTTCGTCTAGCCTTCAAATGCAATAATAAATCTATTGTATTAGTTCCCCCTAGAACAGCTTGCGATGAATTAACCGAAGTCCGATTTATCAACAGCCTGATTGGCGAATGATTGGAACAATGAATACCTTCGACAAAGCAAGCCTTTTTCAGCTTTCTTATGCTTTTATGCGTCGTTTTGCCTTTGTAGAAATACCTATACCATCTCAGACAGACTATAGAAGAATCCTTGAACAATATATAACCCGACTGCAAGAGCAAGACGAAGATTTCAGAGATGAATGCCTGATTGACTGACAAAAGATTGAGTGCAGGGTTGGGACGGCGTAGAATGCTGA
>JAKRSB010000018.1 GCA_022402525.1 Thermosynechococcaceae cyanobacterium MS004 | reverse complement strand
TTGAAAGTAGATGTCTCTCTACTTTACACAGCCCACCATTCCTTGATGCACTACCCTGCCGTTTGCTGGCGTTATAGCGATCGCGGTTTCTGTAATAGCTGCGGCGCTTATGGCAGGGTTCACCCACCCAGCAGCCCGTTCCCGCTGGCCCGTGGAGAGCGATCGCATCTTCAGCAGAGAGCTTGGCACAAAGACGGCATTTTTCAGATTGAGATTTTGGCATGAGAAAAAGTTTAGGAGAGTGCGCGCCTGAAGGCAAAGCCCTGGACTATCAGTAGCAGTATCGAGTGTAGAGATAGCATTATCGAAGCTAGAAACATAGTTGCAAAACCTGAAGGGCGATCAACCACTCTGCAAACGAGCTGTAGCATCTGTGTCGCTTCTAGCCCCCTTGGCTAGGAGAAGAAAAAAGTTAATCTCCAGAAGTTTTCACCATCCTAATAATGTTGATCATAAATAGGAAATAAGTACATGAGTAAAATGGGTTGTATTCAGCAAAATCCTGACGCGATTGAAGATCTATTGCAGACCGTGATAAACCGATTGTCGAGTCATGCACTACGGCTGGCTATTTGGGTGGTAGAAGACATTGATCTCTCTCAATTTGATGCTCAACGAATTGGTGCAGAGTCTCCCTTTATTGATAGTGATAGTATATTGGCGGGTTCTGGATATTTGATTTTAGTCGGCTCATCCAATATAAAAAGTATAATTGAAGTGCTTTCAGGCGATTTAATTAACGAGATTATACATATCGAGATTGAGTCGAACAAAGAAGTTGAATTTGCAGCATTCGACTTTTTTGAGTATATATATTTTGGGAAGCAGATTTCTGTGGAAATACTTGAAGATCTTAAGTCGCATAATGTAATTTTGAGTTATGACCTATTTAATGCTGAAGTGTCAGAAAAAGAGTAAAGAGTAAAGAATGCTGGTCTGGCACTGAACGGGAAAAAGGATATGTGTCAGACTGAGGGAAGTTGAGCTTAATCCTTATCATGCAATGTCCTTACTGTAACGGAGAACACCTAAACAAAGCAGGGAAGGGTCGTAGACAAGACCAAGCCGTACAGCGTTACTGGTGCATTGATTGCAATCGTCGCTTCAGTGATAGAGCCGGAACCCCAATGCATCGACTTCATAAATCGGTAGAACAAGTGGAGCGGGTACTCAAGATGCGTTCTGAAGGACTCGGAGTAAGAGCATCTGGGCGTGTGGAGACTATATCTCCCGCTACCGTGATTTTGTGGGAGAAACGTCTAGCCTCCAAAGTTCAGGACTGGTCGCCACCAGCACCAATGAACTCAGACATCACGATAGAAGGGGATGAGGTGTATACCAAGGTGGAGAAAAACCACCCTTCTCATAAAGTCCTGGCTGGACGCTAAATCTGATGGAGCGTGAGAGTCGGCACTGGTTTGTCGGATTGACGGGGAAAAGAGAGAATAGTTTGTTCAAAAAAGGAATAGAGCAGTGATGGGAGTGGGCTAAGCCTGCACAATTTATCCGACTGTTTACTGACGGAGAATATCGTTACAGTATTTATCTGTGGCCTTTGGCTCATGAGTTTCTCAAACCCGATGAAGTCTCAAGTAGCTATCGACATCGCAAAGTCTGGCGGCAGGGATTAGAAGTTGCTTGCAAAGTTAAAGGTTCCCAAGGCACTCCGCGCAGAGTCTGGCGATATCGGACACATCCCTATACTGCTGTCAGTTCAGCAAAAGATATTCATGCCAATGATCAAGAAGCATTCAATGCCAGTCTCAGGCGTAGATGCAGTGCTTATCGCCGACGGCAGAATTTGTATGCCAAGTGTCAGGATGGACTACAAAGGACGCTAACGGTACAGCAAATAATTCACAACTGGGTTAGAGTCCATTTCTCACTTCCTAAGAATACGACTCCAGCGATGAGGATGAGGTACATTGACCGTCCCGTTTCTCTCTATGAAATGCTCACTTGTAGAGGGTTTTACGCTCTATCCTTTTAGCTGATCAGTGCCCGCACAGACACTCGATTACTTTAACAATGCTTGAGTTGGGCGGAAGAAGGGCGATCGCTTAAGCGGAAGCCCTCATGCCGATAGCTGCGCTTGCTTCTAGGTCGCTGCACCTAAGCGCGATCGCCTTCTCCATCGCTTAGCCCAAGTTGGGCGATCGCTTGCGGGTTGCTGAGCGATCGCACTGCTTATGCTGGCAGAAGCTGGCGAGGGCTTTGCTGTGGTTGGGGGATTGGGCGATCGCAGGGCTATGGCTCGTCGGGCGCTGGCTGGTGTCGCGGTCACTCCACTTAGGGATGGCTGGGGCTGTCGGATGGGGTTAGGTTTTTGAGAAGGTGCTTGAGATGAACATGGAAGGGGGGTGAGACCGCACCTGACTAAGGGTTGTATAGTTGGGGTGACATTCTTTAACCCCTTTGAAGTTTAAGCTATGGACATCATCCGCATTATTTGTGCCATCTTTTTACCCCCCTTGGGTGTATTTCTCCAAGTCGGGCTAGGCAAAGATTTTTGGATTAATCTACTGCTGACCATTTTCGGGTTCTATATCGCTGGCGTTGTCCATGCCGTTTGGATAATCGCCAAAAAATAGCCTCATGATCTGAAAAAGATTCGCCGCTATTATTGACTACAATGCAGCCGCAATCCCTTAGAGGATGTCTGAAGGGGGGGCTCGTGACGGAAAGGGTTTCGACAATTACCACTCAACAATGGAATAAGCCTTTCAGCCTTTGAGTTCGACTTCTCAGACATCCTCTAAAATCTGCCTAGTCTAGGATGGCGATCACATCATGCTACTGATGCAAAGCACTGGCAAATCACAAGCTTTGCGAATGCGGGGCGATCGCCATGATCAGAGCCTTCGATGAGCGACTTAGACGTGAGAATTAAATAGACTGATTGATCAAGCGACAGCGATATATGCATCCTCACAAATAGCATTTTGACCATGCTATGAGAGTTTCTGATATTGGTTTAGGGCTGATGGGATACGATCTGCAAATAGGTTGGAGAGGCAAGCTCTAATGTCAGTTGATAAAGATCAATCACCGAGCGTGTTGCTATTAGATTTTGCGGAGAATGGGGTTAATTGGTCAGCTTCTGATTTTCGTAATATTCTCAGCAAAATTGCACCCCATCTACCAGAAGTTCTCTTAATTAAAGCCTTGGACATAACCAGTGAACTGGAGCAAGGATGGGATCGAGCCGATATGGTAGAGATATTGGCCTGGTTGACTGACAAAAGATGAATCTAAAAGCCTAAAACCCCTTTCAGGATAG
>JAKRSB010000017.1:12979-43103 GCA_022402525.1 Thermosynechococcaceae cyanobacterium MS004 | reverse complement strand
GACCTAGCACCCAGGAAGCGAAGCGTTCGGGATGCTTTTCAGCGAGAAGTTTGCAAAGGTTATCGAAGGCCATTGAGATACGGATTCAAAAGCAGCGCCCCCATATCTTACAGGGTTCTCAGCAATGCCCCGCCTGCTCTAGCGTTCAGCAGCAATTTCAAATTCAGATTTGAGCATAGGATCAATTGAGCAAGCGCATCAAATTTCTTCCCCAAAGAGCAGCAATGTCAAATTCAAAAGGAGTTTAGAGTATTTCAGCCTATCAATGCCCATCTATCGAGCTTGATTTAAACGAGAAACAAGGGTTTCAGTCCCTAGCTTTTTGAATTTGGAATTGCTGAGCAAGAATGGACTCAAAGGCACATAAACCTTGCCTATGTCCTCGTCGCGCCCTTTTTTCTGAGCAGCAAAGGTTCCTGCCATGCCCGATACCCAGCGGCAGTATTATGACAGCGCGATCGCCTGTGTGAGCAGCCGACTCACGCGCTACCAGCAAGTGCCCATTGAACTAAAGGCGCTGATCCAAGCCCAGCTTGAGGCACTCAGCGGGCTCCAGCAAAAGCTAACCCAGCCCCTGCTTCAAATCGCCGTATTTGGCCTAGTCAGCCGAGGGAAATCAGCGGTGCTGAATGCGCTATTTGGAGACGCTATTTTCCCGACCGGGCCATTGAACGGGGTCACGCAATGGCCGCGTGCCGTTCGCTGGTCTCCAGAGCTTGCCCCAAATCCAGCGATCGCGTCAGATCAATCAGATCAATTGCCGAGCAGTCATCTGTCCAGCATTCATTTACCTAAAATACAGCTAGAGCTGATCGATACCCCCGGCCTGGATGAAATTTCTGGAGAGTCCCGCGCCGTGATGGCGCAGGAAATTGCCGGCTGTGCAGATTTGATTTTGTTTGTGACTGCAGGCCCCCCCATGCCCATTGAGCAGCAGGCCCTGGCCGAGCTGGCGCAGCTTGCTAAGCCCCTGCTGTGGGTTGTGAATAAAGCCGACCTCTATCCAGACTTAACGGCCGAGAGTCTATATCAATCCATCACAGACCCCACGCTTCAAGCCATTCTCTCTCCCCGCGAGATCGTGCTGACAGCAGCAGCTCCTGCACCGATTCAGGTGCGCCATGAGTGGCCGGATGGTCG
Source organism: Thermosynechococcaceae cyanobacterium MS004 (assembly GCA_022402525.1). Classification (GTDB taxonomy): domain Bacteria; phylum Cyanobacteriota; class Cyanobacteriia; order Thermosynechococcales; family Thermosynechococcaceae; genus JAAURS01. The sequence continues at coordinate 41,963 of JAKRSB010000017.1, read as the reverse complement.
CGTGAGCCTGGACTGGGAACTCCCTGTTCCCCAGGTGGCCGCGCTCCAGCAAACGCTGCTTGTGCTGCTCCACCGAGAGGGATTATTGCTGCTTTCTCTCAATGTTTTGCTCCAGACCCAAACCCTAGAGCGACAGATTGTCCAGGCGATCGCCACCTTCTATGGGGAGCAGGCTTCAGCGACGCGGTGGCGGATCTGGAGCCTCAAGGCTGTCCTGGTGAGCCTTAGCCCCTGGGTTTGGCTAGATTTGCTGCTGAGTGGCCTACTCGATATTGTGCAGGTGCGTCAGTTGGCTCAGCGCTATGGATTCCCCGTCACTAACCATCGCATTGAGGGACTCTGGAAAACCCTTGCCATTAGTCTAGGGCTAATGGGCGCAGCGGAATTCGGCACAGGTCTGGATATCGATGGTCTAGGGGTTTTCCCTGGACTGGCTGGCCTAGCAACCCAAGGCGCGATCGCCGCCTACAGTGCATCCCTTGTGGGTCGTGCGGCCCAAACCTATCTGGCCGATGGCGCAACTTGGGAGAGCCAGGGGTCTAGCACGCTCATTCAGGCACTGCTCACTGAATTTGAGAGCACCATGATTGTTCATCGACTCTCCCCAGCGATCACTCAGACCCTAGACGCTAAGCCCTAGATCCTAGACCCTAAGCGCTCAGCGGCCAACGCTCATCTGCCCAGGTCAGAATTGCGCCCAGGGCTTCGGCGAGCGTACTCACCAATCGCTGAATCGCGACCGCCGTAATGGCAACCCCAATCGAAAAACCAGGGGCATCTGGAAATAAACCCTGCTGTGTCAGAAGGGTACTCACCGTGACTTCAAAAATGCCGATTCCACCCGGTGCACCGGGCGTAATAAACCCTAAAACCCAGCCAACGCTAAAAATACTGACCAGGGTTGGCACCATCCCCAAAGAAATAGGCGTCAGGGCAGAAACTGTCATCACAAACCCAAGCCCCCGGAGCGCCACAAAGACCGTTTCTCCCAATAGCGCCCGCGTGGGATAGCGCCTAACCAACTGCTTGGGCAATAGATGAGACTCTGCACCCGCGACCGTTTGGCGCAAGGATGCGCTGAGACGATTCAAGACGGGATCTAAAATTCTGGGATGCAGCACCACAAGGATGCCAGTCACGCCTAAGAGGGTCATAAACAGCCAGTCTTTGGGAATGCAAAACAGACCCAAAATCAAGCCCCCAGCAGTCATCAAGAGCGTGTCAAGCAAGACACTCAAAGAAGCTAGCGAAAGGGGTACACCCTGATCTTTGGCCGCGATCGCCCGTCCATAGAGATGCAGCAAGTTGCTGGGTAAATACTTAGCGATGTTGGTTTTGAGGTAAGCCTGCGCGGCCCAAACACAGCTAACCGGCTGGTCTAGGTCTTGCAAAATCCAGCCCCACACCCAGCCCGTCCAAACATGGGCGAACAGCGTAATCCCCGTTGCGATCGCCAAACAGGCCCAGCCCATCGCCGAAATCTGTACCGCGCTTATTTCCTTCCAGTGAGTGTACAGCGCCCGCCCCAGAAAAACACAAATAATGCCCAGCAAAAAGGGAGACAGGAACGGTTTCCAGCGCTTCCATCCCTGCTTCAACTTTAGCCAAGCCTTTTTCATGACCGCGTGGTGCCTTTCCCTTTAAGCCAATCTTGTTTCAGACAATTTGGGGGCCATTGGACGTGCTAATGGAGCGCCCAATCAGGGCGCGCTGAGCCATGAGTCTACCAAACATTAAGACCGATCATTTGATCAGCAGTCCGTGGGAGGCAGCCTAAACGCCTAGAAGCTTTGCTGATGACGAATTAAGTTAAAGAACTCCTCGCGGGTTTTGTGGTCTTCGCGGAAGACTCCTAGCATCGAGCTGGTCACTGTCCAAGACCCTGGCTTCTGCACCCCTCGCATCACCATGCACATATGGCTGGCTTCAATAACCACCGCCACACCCTGGGGTTCTAAGACCTCCTGCACCGCTTCGGCAATTTGGCGGGTGAGACGTTCCTGCACCTGAAGACGACGGGAGTACATCTCCGTAATGCGCGCGAGCTTGCTCAGTCCGATCACCTTTTGGTTTGGGATATAGGCCACATGGGCTTTGCCTAGAAAGGGAAGCATATGATGCTCGCACATGCTGAAAAGGTTAATGTCCCGGACCAACACCACCTCGTCATGGCCTTCATTGAAGATTGCGTCGTTGACGAGCGCCTCTAAAGACTGAGAATAGCCGCTCGTCAGAAAACGCATGGCTTCAGCCACCCGCTTTGGGGTTTTAAGAAGTCCCTCACGATTCGGATCTTCTCCAACGCCGAGCAGCATGGTTTCAACGGCCTGCGTCATGTCTTCGTGGGTGACTTCTTGACGACTTTCCGCACCACTGTGTCGAGTTTCTCTCGCAGGATGAGGGGAAACGGCCTTAGAAGAACCATTGGAAGCGTCAGAAAGGTTGGCTGGAGAAATGGTCATAGTAGATAGCTAGATAACGGTACAAAACGAACAAAAAAGCGAAATAAAGCAGAAGGCCGTGAATACAAGGTCGTGCGTCAAAGGTCGTGCGTCAAAGGCCGTGCAGGCAAATCATAAGAGCAGGGTTGTGGAGACTGATTACCCCTACTGCCCTAAGCTTCCTTAAAACGTTCCCACGTTGGGCATCAAGACGAGTTCTTCGATGAGGACGTTGGCGGGCAAAAGTACGGCATGGACAATGGCGTCAGCCACATCTTCGGCACTGAGCATCTGGGAGCGGTCAAAGTCAGCTTGAACTGTTTTGGTGTCCCAGAGTGGTGTGTTGACGGCTCCTGGACAGAGGGCAATGACTCGAATGCCATGGGCTCTTTCTTCTTGCGCTAAGGTTTTGGTTAGCCCCATTAGCCCAAACTTGCTTGCAGAGTAGGCTCCCCATTCCGGGAAGGTCTGCCGTCCAGCAATGGAGATGATGTTGACGATGGTGCCTTGGCCCTGCGATCGCATCTGCGGCAAGACCGCCTGAATGCACTGAAAGGGCGCGGTCAGATTGAGGGCTAGGATCTTCTCCCAGTCATCTAGGGGCGTATTCAGCAAAGGAGCGGTATAGCCTATCCCGGCATTGTTGACCAAAATATCAACGAAGCCATGAGCGCCTAGTACGGCTGCTAACCGATTCTGGATGTGCGAGGTTTCTGATAGGTCTAGGGAAACGACGGTCGCTTCGCTCCCTAGCGCTTCAACCTCTTCTGCCACAATCTTTAAGTCTGAGCGCGATCGCCCGACCAAAATTGAGGCAACACCAGCCTTCGCAAAGGCAAGTGCTGTAGCTCGGCCAATGCCGCGACTGGCTCCAGTAATAAGCGCCCGTCGGGAGTTAGAGGACAAGGTTGATAAAGTCAAAAATTCTGTGGGGTATGGTAACAGCGAGAACAAGGCCCGCAAGCGCCTTAAAATCTCTTAACAAATATTAATCTTAACCGATTATATCACTGGTGTTTTAGCGATCGCATCAGAGCCGTAGTCCTGAATACTAATTTAAACCCCGATTTAATAGCTAGATAGATCTCCATAGATCTCCAGGCACCAATCTAGTCTAGTCTTCAGCTTGGCCTCAGGCATAGCCTTCAGCCTAAATTTCAGGTGCTGTTGCTCCCTGAGATTTTTCCAAATACACGCCCATGCTGCGAAATTTATCGTAGCGCAGTTTTTTACGCTCCTGAACCGAGAGGGTTTTGAGCTTTGCCAGGGTTTCTAACAGAGAGGCCTTGAGCGTTGCAGCCGCCTTGACCGGGTCTGAATGGGCACCACCAAGAGGTTCCTGGAGGATTTGATCAATGAGTCCTAAGGCCAGCAGGTCTTTCGCCGTGATCTTAAGCGCGTCTGCGGCTTGAGGGCCTTTTTGGGAATCGCGCCACAAAATGGCTGCACAGGCTTCCGGGGGCGCAACGCTATAGATTGAATGCTCAAACATCAAAACATGATCGCCTACGCCGATGCCCAGCGCTCCGCCAGAGCCCCCTTCCCCAATCACCGTACAGATTATTGGCACATCTAGACTAAACATTTCTCGCAGATTCCGCGCGATCGCTTCTCCCTGCCCAAACTCTTCCGCATCCATGCCTGCCCAGGCCGCTGGCGTATCAATGAAGGTCAATATTGGCATTCTAAAGCGGTTGGCATGCTCCATGAGCCTCAGCGCTTTGCGGTAGCCGCTTGGACGCGCCATGCCAAAGTTACGCACCACGTTATCTTTGGTGTCCCGTCCCTTTTGCTGCCCCAGCATCACCACAGGCTGACCCTCTAGGTGACAAACTCCACCCACCATCGCCGGATCATCATTGCCTTGGCGATCGCCATGCAGCTCCATCCAGTCATCGCTAATGGCCTGAATGTAGTCCAGGGTACTGGGGCGGCGCGGATGTCGAGCAAGCTGAAGCTCCTGAATGGGCGTCAGGCTGCTAAAAATTTCTTGGCGAAGTTGAGCCGCACGGGCTTCCAATAGCTTAAGGTTTTCGGAAACATCCACCCCGTTTTCTTCCGCAAGCTGGCGGATTTGGGTAATGCGAGTTTCCAGCTCAACCAGGGGCTTTTCAAACTCTAAGAGCTGCGTTTTACGATTTGAGACAGCCATCCGTCAATCCCTAAAAAATCATCGAAAGGATCTGCCCAATCGGCACCCACAGGCGCTCTTTTGAGCAAGGTCTGTTCTTGGCAGAGTCAACTCCTAACAGAATCAACTCCTAACAGAATCAACTCCTGACAGAATCAACCCCTGACAGAATCAATTCTGAGCAAAATTAATCCTCAGCAGAACGCTCTTGAGCAAATGCTCCAACAGCGCTTACTGCACGGGCTGCACCAGCAGGGGCGTAAAGCCGTGCTTGAGTGAGGCTCGACCAATTTGCTCCATCTTCTCTACTGTAATTTGATTTCGCCCCCAGGAAAAATTTGTGTGCCATCGCTCAAACTCCAGCAACATTGACTCGGCAAAGCAGGCAAAAAGCTGGCGAGAAGGCGTATCCATATTGACTATATTCATGATTTTCCAGTCAATATCCAGGGAATGCTCCACAATACCGCCTTTCAAAACGGTGACCCCAGGGGCTTGAATTTTCGTCGAGAGATTTTTAGGATAACCGCCGTCGATCATTAGGCAGGGGGTTTTGAGCACAGCGGGGTCAATTTCAACCCCCTTGGGCATACTGGCGACCCAAACCACAACGTCCGCCAGGGGTAATGCTTCTTCAAGGGCCAGAATCTTGCCGCGACCCAACTCACTCTGAAGGTCTTGGAGGCGGGTAGGATTCCGCGCCACCAGCAGCAGCTCTGCGACGTCCAGTCGGGTATCCAGCCAGCGACAAACGGCACTCCCAATGTCGCCTGTTGCCCCGCAGACCGCAACGGTTGCTTTGGATAGGTCGATGCCAAGCTGGGCCGAAGCCTGCTCCACTTGGCGGCAAATAATGTAGGCGGTATGGGTGTTTCCCGTGGTAAATCGACGGATATCTAGCTCAATATCTCTCACCCGCGTGATGCGCTCTAGGTTAAAGTTTTCAAAAATAATCGAGGAAAATCCGCCCAGCGCCGTGATGTCAATGCCGTGCTTTTGGGCGTGAGCCATCGCATTGATAATCTTGCGGGTTGCGGACTTAACCCGCTGGGTTGCCAGCATTTCTGGCAAAAAACAGGACTCCACATACTTCCCATAAATGACCTGTCCTGTGGCGCTCGTCACGGTGATGGAATCCACAATCTGGGGCGGAGCCATACACCAGAAATCTAGCCCTTGGTCGGCGTATTCTGGATATCCTAAATCCCGCGCGACCAGTTGAGCATGTTCCAAACTGGTGAGATGACCAATTAAACCAAACATAAAGTTTTTAAGGTGTAGAAAGCCCTACGGCGCGAACGGTGGAAAGCCAAGATATAGCCAAAAACTAACCACCCTGATCTGGAAGCTAAAAGTTAAGGACTGTTAAAATACTACACAACTTCTTCGCACATCATGAGATCTCCACACACCAGGTGACTATGCAATTGACTATGCCACAGGCGACCCTACAAACGAGCTATCGACAAAGACGACAAGCCCTGATGGAGAAGATTGGTGGGGGGACGGCGATCTTTCGCAGTGCGCCTACGGCAGTCATGCACAATGATGTGGAGTACAACTTTCGCCAAGACAGCGACTTCTTTTACCTGACTGGGTTTGATGAGACTAACGCGGTGGCGGTTTTGGCCCCCCATCACGCAGAGCATCAGTTCATTTTGTTTGTGCAGCCCAAAGATCCGCTCCAGGAGACGTGGCATGGCTATCGTGTGGGCGTGGAGGCTGCAAAGGAACGCTATGGAGCCGACATCGCCTACCCGATCGCAGAGCTAGACGAGCATTTGCCAAAGTATCTAGAGCAGGCGGATCGCATCTACTATCGCCTAGGCCGCGATCGCGCCTTTAACCAAACCCTCTTGACCCACTGGCAAAACCTGCTGGCCTCCTATTCAAAACGGGGCACTGGGCCTGTAGCTCTAGAGGATGTGGGGTTCCAACTGCACCACCTGCGCATGGTGAAGGACGACTCAGAGCTGGCATTACTGCGCAAGGCGATCGCCATTTCGGTGGAGGCGCACAACGTAGCGCGGGAGATGGCGCAGCCGGGACGCTACGAGCATGAAATCCAGGCTGAGATGGAATATATTTTCCGTAAAAATGGCGCCCAAGGCCCCGCCTACCCTTCCATTGTGGCGTCTGGAGAAAATGCCTGCATTTTGCACTACACCACCAATAATCGACAAATGCAGGAGGGCGATCTGCTGCTGATTGATGCGGGGGCTGCCTACCATTACTACAACGCCGACATTACCCGCACTTTTCCGGTCAATGGTCAATATTCCCAGGAGCAGCGCATGCTCTATGAACTGGTGCTGAGTGCCCAGGAAGCGGCGATCGCCCAAGTGCAGCCTAGTCAACCCTATAACGCCTTCCACGATGCCGCCGTGCGCGTCTTGACCGAAGGATTGGTCGCCTTGGGGCTACTGGTGGGAGAGGTGGACAAACTTATCGAAGAAGAGAAGTACAAGCCCTTCTATATGCACCGCACAGGCCACTGGCTAGGGCTAGATGTTCATGATGCGGGGTTTTATAAAATCGCCAAAGAAACCTGGCAGCCGCTCCAGGCTGGCAATGTGGTGACCGTCGAGCCAGGCTTATACATTTCTCCTGATATTAAGCTTGCTGAAGATCAGCCAGAGGTTCCAGCCCGGTGGCGCGGGATTGGCATTCGGATCGAAGATGATGTGCTCGTGACGCCCACAGGCCACGAAGTCTTGACGTCAAATGTCCCAAAAGCCCTGAATTGACGGGCTGAATTGGCGAACTGAATCAACAAACTGCCGAAAATTTAAGGTTGAAAAAAAATCGGGCGATCGCGCTGGATGTGGTGGTGATGACCAGGTTTCGAGATACCATAAACGGCACAGATTCAGCGATAAAGATTAAACGTTAAAGATTAAACGGTAGTGGTTTCATGCTCGATTCCCATAATGACCGAGTACAGGTTCTGAGTGAGGCGCTGCCCTATATCCAGTCCTTCGCAGGCAAAACCCTCGTGATTAAATATGGCGGGTCTGCCATGAAGGATGATGCGCTCAAGGCGAAAGTCATCAGCGATATTGTCTTTATGGCTTGCGTGGGGATTCGCCCCGTAGTGGTGCATGGCGGCGGGCCAGAAATCAATAGCTGGCTCACGAAAATGGGCATTGAGCCTCAGTTTCGCAACGGCCTGCGCGTGACTGATGCAGAAACGATGGATGTGGTGGAAATGGTATTGGTGGGGCGGGTGAATAAAGAACTCGCCTCATTGATTAATCGAGCAGGGGGGTCAGCGGTTGGCATTTGTGGGAAGGATGCCAACCTGATTACTGCACGCCCAGAAGGCTCCAGCGATATCGGCTTTGTGGGAGAAGTCACCAGCATTAACGCCAGCCTTATTTCAACCCTGGTTGAAAATGGCTATATCCCCATTGTGTCCAGCGTCGCAACTGATGAGGACGGGCAAGCCTACAACATCAATGCCGATACAGTAGCGGGAGAAATTGCGGCGGCGCTTGGGGCAGAAAAGCTAATTCTCCTCACGGATACCGCTGGAATTTTGGAAGATTACCATGACCCCTCCACGCTCATTGAAAAGCTGGATATTAATCAGGCCAGAGAGCTGGTCAAGTCTGGCGTGGTCTCTGGCGGCATGATTCCCAAGGTGAGCTGCTGTGTGCGATCGCTGGCCCAAGGGGTGCGGACGGCACACATTATTGATGGCCGTGTTCCCCACGCGCTTCTGCTGGAAATTTTCACCGATGCAGGGGTTGGCTCTATGATTATGGGCTCCCTTGCCTATGACAGCCAGATGGGGCAACCGTTTTTGGGTCAACCGTTCTCAGGGCGATAGGCCTAAACGCGATAGACCTGAACGCGATAGACCTGAGCGCAATGGATCGACCTTAGGAACCAGACATTGGGGCGATCGCCGCTAAAAGCTTAGGCCAGTCCTGCTGGGCAAGCTGTCTTTCGAGCCAGCTTGCGAATAGCTCCGTCAAAATCTGAGCGCGTAACGCTGGGTTAAGCTGCGGCCGAATCACCTCTTCCAAAAAGATCAGGTGGCTGTTTTTGCCCACAAGAATTGGCTTGAGGAGCTGGGGGGCTTTTGCTGCAAAAACTGCGGCTGACAGCTCAGGCAGTAGCTCAGCACGCTTCAAAGTCCCGCGATAGCCACCCCGCCGCCGAAGTTCCTGCCCTTGAATCTCGTCTTGAATATAGTGATGGGCAACCGCTGAAAACGTTGTTTCTTGCTCTTGAATCGCGTAGAACAGCTCAAGGGCTAAGTCCGCATTTTGTAGAATAATTTCATACATCACAACTTGGGTATATTCCAGCTGGTGCTCAGCAAAATAAGGCTCAACTTTTGCTGAGAATAATTGCTCCGCTAGCTTTGCTGAAAGCACCGAATGATGCATGAGTGCCTCCAGGTCATCTAGAGATAGCCCTTGCTGCTTCAGCCATGAAACCGTCTGCTCAGCCGTCACTAGCTGATTTTTAAGACGAAAGCTATCCGCTGCTTTTTGAAGTTCTTCTGTGGTGAGGGATAGATTCAGTGTTTTGGCGTGCTGCACTACGATTTGGCGACTGACAATTCCTTCCACTATTTCCGGAAATTGGCTAGACAGCTTAACCTGCTGTAGAACGTCGCTTGGAGAAATCACACGCATCGGGGTTTGAGGCAAAAGGGTTTGAGGTAAAAGAGTTTGAAGGGTTTGAGGCGAAAGGGCATTAAAGCTTTCGGCCGCTCTGCTCTAGCTTTCTAAACGGACTCAGGAACAAATCCAAAACGCGCCGCCGCCGAATGATAATTTCAGCCGTGGCGGTTTGGCCCGCCTTAAGGGCGATCGCTTTTCCCTTAGCCTGCATGGCAGTCTGCTCCAGCTCAATCTCAACCGTAAAGCGATTGGCCTGAGGGTTTAGCGTTGGCGATGAGTCGGAGGATCCACTACTGGAGGAAGTGGGGTCTGACGTGGGTGAAATCCAGCTCACTTTACCCTGAATAATGCCGTAGTCCTGGAAAGGATAGGCATCAAACTTAAGCTTGGCCGGAAGCCCAACCTTAAGAAAGCCCGTCTCACGATTGTCAATTTGCGCTCTGAACACTAAATTGGCGGTCTTTGGTGCAATATGGGCGATCGGCTGACCAGACTGCACCACAGCGCCGGGCTGTTGAATCAGGAGCTGGAACAAGGTTCCAGCAACAGGGGCATAGAGAATCCGCTGTCGCCGCTGGTACTGGAGCGATTTAATCAGATTTTGGGTCTGATCTGCCTCTGATTGCGCGTCGATCATCTGGGACTGTACTTCTTTGACCTGTTTGGTTTTATCAATCAGGCTGAGTTCGCCATCCCGTAAAATTCGCTGATACTCGCGCTCTTGCTTTTGGACTTCCGCTTGCGCCTGCTGAATTTCGGTTTGGGTTCTTTGAAGCTGCTGGCTGTGTTGAATCATGACGCGCTCTGCGTCTTCTACCTGCGATCGCGGGATGGCTCCTTGACTACTGAGGGTGTTCAACTGAGCGATTTTTTCGCGATCCTTGTCTAGGAGGTTTTGAATGAGGCTTACAGACTCCTGTAGGGAATTCTGCTGCTTTTGCGCCTTATCAATGGTGACTTGCTGACTGAGTACCTGTGCTTGAACCTGCTGCTGTGCCGTGTTCAGGCTGCTCTCTAGCTGACTTTTAATGGCAGTGAGCTGGGTTTTACGATTCAGTAGCCCCTCTAGCTTCACCTGAGCCTGCTGCAAATCGGCATTTACAATCTCGGACTGAAGCGCCATAATCGGCTGCCCCTGCTGTACCGTCTGACCCTCTTTCACAGAAAGGGTCTCCACTGTTCCGGCGACGGGTGCGTCTAGCCGGATGGTGCTGCCTCTTGGCTCCAATCGACCTTGGGCATTCCCCACTTCATCAAATTGGGAGAAGGCCGCCCAGGGCAGCACTGCTGCCGTAAAAGCTAAGGTCAGGTAGAGTAAGCCGCGACTCCAGAGTTTTGGCAGCGTGTTAAGGGTATCGTGAGTGGCGGCAGACCAGTCGAGGTCTAGGGTTTGAACCTCCAGCGCGGTAGGCACAGGCAGGGTGATCGCCTCTGCTACCCCCTCCGACGCGATCGCCACAGGCATTTCGGAAGACTCAGTACCTACCAGCGGAGCGTTCCCTTGGACGCTTGGGGAGACGTTTAGAGGGGTGTTTAAGAAAGCAGGGTTATTTCCCAGCTTTGCCCGTTCAGGCTGTTGAAATTCGGGCTGTTGAAAGCTAGACGGTTGAAAGTTAGACGATGGAAAGCTAGACGATGGAAAGCTAGACGATTGAAGTTCAGGCTTTTCCAGCTCAAGCTTTTCAAAAAGCCCTGGCCCTAGCTGGAGATAGCCTCTCTGTACAAATCGAATAGCGTGGGCTAGCTCCTCCGGCGGAGTGTTTTTGAGGAGATAGCCCCTTGCTCCCGCCTGGAGTGCATCTTTGATGTAGGCTTCATCGTCATGACTACTCAGCACCAGAACCTTACTGAAGGGGTACTGAGAACTAATTTTGCGGGTTATTTCCAGGCCATTCATCCCCGGCATCTCAATATCGACCAGGGCAATATCGGGGCGCAACTGCTCAATTTGGTGCAGGGCGTCTTCTCCACTGTGGGCGGTTCCAACCACCTCTAGATCGAGCTGAGAAGCTAGAGAATACTGGAGCATTTTACGGACAAAATTTTGATCGTCCACAATCAGCAGCCGAATCTGATCTGGCTCTAAAGGGGTTGCGGCAGGCTCTGAGGAAGAGGGCGGCGAAGAGGGCGGGGAAGGGGGCGCTGGATATTTAGACACAAGGGGGTTGGGGCGATCCATATCAGGCGACGGTGGTAAGCTGCTGCTGGTTGAGGTAAAAGTACTGCCCGCGCGCTGCCATGAGTTCGTCATGGGTGCCATGTTCGATCAGCACACCGCGATCAAGCACCAAAATCTGATCAGCATTGCGGACGGTAGAAAGGCGGTGGGCAATGACAAGGGTAGTGCGATTTTTTAGGATCGTGTTGAGGCTGTTTTGAATCATCCGCTCAGACTCTGTATCCAGGCTGCTGGTGGCTTCATCTAAAATGAGCAGGCGCGGGTTGCCTAAAAGCGCACGGGCGATCGCCAGGCGCTGCCGCTGTCCGCCAGACAGCATTCCGCCGCCTTCTCCAATGGGAGTTTCATACTTCAGGGGAAACTCATTAATAAAGCCATCCGCCCCAGCTTGACGCGCGGCCTCGCGAACTTCCTCAAAGGTAGCGCCTGGGTGGGCAATGGCAATGTTTTCGCGGATGGTGCCTCCAAACAAAAACGTATCTTGGTCTACGATGCCGACTTGACGGCGCAGGGAATTTTTAGCAATTTCGGTGAGTTCGTAGCCGTCTATGACAATGCGGCCTTGGGTAATGGGATAAAGACCCAACAAGAGCTTGCCGAGGGTGGTCTTACCAGATCCGCTGCGCCCCACAATGGCGATCGTTTGCCCCGGCAATATTTCAAAGCTAATGTTTTCTAGGGTATTGCGATCGCTCTCAATATCGTAGCGAAAAGTCACATTTTCAAAGCAAATATGGCCGCGAATGGGAGGCAGCGCGGGCCGCATTTGGGCCTGCTCATCCTCCTCCGGCGGGCTGTTGAGCACATCATTAAGGCGCTCGACCGCAATCAAAACCTCTTGAAAATCATTCCAGAGCGAAATCAACCGCTCAAAGGGGTCAAACACGCTGTCTAGCAGCATGTTAAAAGCAAAAAGCTGTCCCACGCTCATCTGGCCATTAATGACCTGCCAAACGCCAAACAAAAAAATGATGCGGGTGCCGGTGGTATCCAAAACATTGCTGACCAGACTCAAGCGTTCTCGAATGAGCTGCCCAGAAAAGTTGGTCTTGATGGACTGATTGAATAGCTCTTCCCAGTGCCAGCGCACGAGGCGCTCAATTCCCAGGGCTTTGATGGTCGTGATTCCGGTCAGGGACTCAATCAGGTAGCTGCTCTCCTTCGTTTTGGCATTAAAAACCTCGCGCGAGATCCGCTTCAAGATCGGCGTAGAAATCAGGGTGACAATCCCCAGAACGGGAAAGAGCACGGCGGCCACGAGGGCCAACTGCCAGCTATACCAAAACATTAGCCCGAAGTAGACAAACACCATCAGCAGATCAATCAGAGTCAGCAAAGCTTCACTGGAGAGAAATCGCCGAATGGTTCGATTTTCATTCACCCTAGAGGTCACATCCCCCACATAGCGCGTATCAAAATAGCGCTGCGGCAAGCGAAAGGCATGGGCAATAAAGCCAACGGTCAAGGATAAGTCGATGCGGTTGGCGGTATGAAACAGCAGGTATCGTCGCAAACTCTCCATGAATAGCCCAAAGAGGCTAAACAGCAAGAGCCCAGTGCCCGCTGCCACAAAGGTTGGAATGCTCCGCTGCGCGATAACCTGATCTAGCAAAATCTGGGTCAAAATCGGTGTGCACAGCCCAAAGACCTGAATCAGCAGCGAGGCTAAAATGACTTCTAAAAACACACCCCAGTAGGGCTTAATGAGTTCGACGAAGCGCCATAGATCGGGCCGTGCTTCCGGGGCCTGTTTTAAGGTTTGGGTGGGGGTGAGCAGCAGCGTATATCCTGACCAGCCTGCCTGAAATGCGGCACGGGAAAGTACGCGACGACCCAGGGCAGGATCCGAAACAATAACGCGGCTGCGGTGAATCGCGTAGACCACAATGTAGTGGTTGCCCTCCCAGTGGGCGATCGCTGGCAGAGACTTTTGCGACAGTCCGTTTAGGTTGCCCTTAATGGGGCGCACCGCAAACCCCAGGCTCTCAGCAGCATTGACCAAGCCCTGAAGCGATGCACCATCACGGCTCACGTTTGCAAGCTGACGGAGCTGGTTGAGGCTAAACCGTTTTCCCCAATACTGACCAACCATCAGTAGACATGCTGCCCCGCAGTCACTGGCGCTGTGCTGCTTCGCAAAGGGATAGCGCTGGGTAAGCTGCTGCCATCCGTGGCGAAGCCTTAGGGTTGGGCTGGGGAAGTAGGTTTTGGGGCGGTTGGAAGGTTGATCTACCGCTGACATAGCGGAGAGGAGCCTCCCCGAAGCTGGCGGAACAGCACTGGGCAAAAGCGCAGTCCCTCCCAACCTCGATGGATCTGGCAAAGCCATTGACCCATTAGGGTTTGGCCCCATAGAGGTTTCTCCATTGGGGGTTTCTTCATTGGGGGTTGCTCCATTCCCACCCGGACGATACGCTGCTTGAGCCTTGTCCAGCTCGGCTAAATCAAGCACAAACACCTGCGTCGGCTGGGTGACTTTCCAGGAGTCAGGACGAGACTCAGACTTCTCAGCGCGATATAGGCTTCCGGCTGTGAGGCTCTGTCCCGCACGATTCGTCAACACCCCTTGGCGGATTAGCCAAAGGCTGTGAGGCGGAGCAGTAGATTGAGCTGAAGGGAACAGGTCTCCAGCCTTTAGGCTGGAGCACTTTGCTTGACCCAGTAAAGTTAAAAGATGCGATCGCGAAAGACCGATAAATCGTTCATGATGGGCAAATTTCAGGAAAAGGTCGCGCCTCAGCGCCTGCTCGTACAGATATTCCTGAACCTTCGGGCAAGTTTGTATGATCCGCTGCGCATTTTCCAGACTAAAGTAGCCCAGCACAGCCCCCTGAGAAGCGCGAATCCAGTAAGGCTGTAGCACATCAAGTCGGTCATCAAATAGAGAAAACTCCCCGACCGTTGTGCTGTCCGTGAGCGAAACAATCAGATTGCCCTGGCGATCTACCAAACGGACGCGACCTGAAAGCAAGCAATAGAAACCTTCAGGAGTCTGAGCGTCAGGCCATAGAAGCTGTCCTGCGGTTGGCACAACCTGAACCATGAGCGTCATACAACGGGCAAGATCATTCTCGACAAGCTCGTTTCCCAGTGCTTGCTGAAGGGAATGACGCATTGTTTCTGGTACAAAAATAGACGTAGACACCACCTTTCAACCGCTGCATTTGTCTTTCTCTGCTTATCCTCCACCCTCAAGGCTTTCTCGCTCTGTGCCTTAAGAATGAGCCATAAATAGCACTCAGGAACAGTCCTCAGCAGAGCTCATTAAACGGCCAGTCAAGGTCAGGCATACTTTTGGGGTCAAGGTCTTCAATCCTAATGTGTCGACCTTGAGGATGGAGCTGATTGTCCGAAATTCCGCAGGGTTCTTGTCGAGTAGACAGTCCCATTTGATTGAGTAATCGATTCACATGGCGATCGCTAATCTCAATGCCAAGCTCTTTTGCCAAGTGACAGCGCAGCCAAGCTGCCGTCCAGCGCTGAAATGGGTAGCCATACTCTCTAGGGCTACGCTGCACGAGTTCCTGCAAAGAAGTCACATACTCATCCGTAATCACCTTGGGACGGCCCAGGGGTTGGGCTGACCAGGAGGAATCATAAGTCAGGTGTCGTTGGTTCTTCACGTAACAGTTCTCCTCGTCTTGTCATCTTAAAGTGTGAGCCCCCGCAAAACTAGAAAGATTTTCTCTGAACTTCCCTCAAGTCTGCCACCACTGCCTCAGAGCGTCAGGTTGTTGACTGGATTCGTGCAGAATCAAGTCGATTGGTTTCCCTTAACAGAGTCTTGGCATAGCCGTTGCAGCACTTTGAAGCCGGAAGACTTTTAATATAACCTCTGCACCAAGAAAATCAATTCGTCGCCTGAAGCCTCCTCGCATCATGGACTCATGCCTGAAGGGTGTCCTCAAAAGGTTATGGTTCAACCTAGCAAAATCAACGGTTTGAAGCTTGGTTTTGTATGATTTCTATATTTTTATGGGCACTGCTGCATCGACAGCATTGCTGCCTCAACTCAGCCAAGCCCCGCGAAAGCTTCCGCGATCGCGCGTGCAGTTCTCGACAGAGGTTTGTGCTTAGTGCGTCTCTTGCACCCTAGAATCCCTATTTAACGACTAATGTCCGCAATTATGTCCAAAAATGTGTGTTCAGGACTTGATCAAGTCAAGTAAAAGCCGTTAACCTCGCTTTAATGCCTAGAGACAAGTGATAAAGCGCTTGTGAAAAGGTAAACATTAATCCATTTAGGTAAGTTAAAGATGGCTAAAATTTCGATTTCTGATCTGCAGCCTGCAGGTTCAGGCTTGTTTGAAGATTCCGAAAGCTTGATTGATTCTGTGAGAGACTTGTCGGAAAATGAACTAAAAACAACCCTTGGTGGTACGTTACGCCTATTTAAGTTCAAAAGAAAATCAAAATCTAAATTCAAAAAACGTAAGGTTGGCCGCAAGTGCACATCTATCAGCTCTAGCTTCAAACATTGCTAGCAGTCATGTCCCTCGGTTCGGCGATTCTACCTATAGCGTTTTGTAGGCCACGAACATCCATCCATACCAAGTAATCATGGTTTTTAGACCTACAGGTAGTAGGGACTTAAAAAGTTTAGACGCTACCTGTAAAAATGAGTGAACTGACCATCATTAGTTGCTGTGAATGAGGTGATTCGTGCCTACTAATCATTGGGATTAAAATAGCTAAATGTTGTGAGGCTTTGATAGAGAAGCTTGAAAGACTAAAGTCTTACAGGCTCATACTTCAGTTTAAAGTAAATCTTGTCAAATGCTTTTTGCAGCAACAGCCTAGTTTTGAGACGAAAGTCGTACCTGAATCTTTAGGTACGACTTTCAATGGTTTTGGGCTTCATCCTGGTAATTTTGCTGGGCAGGTACCGAACATATAGCAGATCGCGGCTCTACGAAACACATCTCAAATCTTGAAATCCATTCCATACAATGTCTTAGTCATTACAGATGTTTCTCATAAGGCTAAAATCCGCTATTTAGGAATATTGAATCACGTGAGTTCGACAAAAAACAATCGCCCCTCATCCTCCCATCCTCCTTCTCCCTAGGGAGAAGGAGGGGCAATTAAAAATCAACCTTCTTAAGCCCCTCTCCCAAAGGGCGAGGGGTTTGGAGTGAGGGGCTTTAAGTGCATCATCGAACTCACGTTGAATCATTCATGAGAATCATTTTTGTTTCTTAAAAAAGCTTTTCTCAAGATATTCAATTCAAACCCTTAGGCATTAATTGAGAATGTCTTTTTTACTAAGTTCAGATAACGTATTTAACTATCTTCTGGAGCAAAAGATCTGCGAAGAAAAAGATCGAACGTTTGTCCAAGTCACTGCTGAAGACTATAAGAACTTCAATTTATGGGTCAATTTAGAATCCCGATCCTTTCTTGTAAAGCAAGAGCGCCCCAATGCTCAAGGAAAGACTGGCGTTGACTTTGGGCCGGAGTGGCGCATGCACAAGATGCTTAGGCATTTTCCTGAACTTCAGCACCTAAGGTCAAGCACTTCAGAGATTCTTCATTTTGACCCAGAACGCTCCATTCTTGTCCTGACCTATCTCAATAATGCTGTCGATCTGCGGCAGTTTTATGAAACTTCAGAAATCTTTCCCGTTGCGATCGCCTTCAATGTTGGCAAAACTCTGGCAAAATTTCATCAGAGTACGTATGAGCAAGAAGAGTATCGTTTATATCTGACTGAGCCCAGCGAGCCTTATCCGATCAGAAGTAAGATTCCGCAGTTCCTTCGAGGGCTAGAGCAAATTGGGCCAGAAATTTTCGGTCAAGTTTGTAAAGATGCCCTAGAGTTTTGGCGACTGTACCAGCGCTATGAAAGCCTGCATCAAGCGATGGTCGAAGTCTCGCAAACCTTCACCCCCTGCTGCTTGACCCATAACGATCTCAACCTTCAAAATATATTAGTAGAAACGATCGGTAACGCTCAGGAGAATAGCACTCAGGAAGATAGCGTTCAGGAAGATAGTGAGAAAAACACCGTATTCCAGCTTGATCCTTGCCCTCCGGTTCGACTCATTGATTGGGAATTTCTGAGCTGGGGAGATCCAGCCTTTGACCTGGCCATGGTGCTGTCTAACTATCTTAAACTGTGGCTAAACAGCCTAGTCATCAGCAATGCTATTCATCTAGAAACCGCTCTCCAGCTAGCCGGCATTCCTCTAGAGCAGCTACAGCCTTCACTCTCGACATTAGTCTGCGCCTATCTCAAACAATTCCCCGAAATTCTTACGCATCGGCCCGACTTTTTGAAGCAGGTCATGCAGTTTACTGGACTCATCCTTATTAAAAGAGTGCAGGGCAAGCTCGCACAGCTCAGTCCATTTAGCAACATCAGTATCTGCACCCTTCAGGTTGCTAAAACCTTACTGTGTCGTCCAGAAGCGTCCATTTCTATGGTATTTGGGCTTACCCCAACGGATTTAAACGCTGCATGTCAGAACCAGCCCGAAGTCAATATCGCTGAAAAAACCGCTTGACCCTGGCCCGCTCGCTTAATGCCCCCTATCACCGCCCCATTCACATGTCACCCCCCTATGTCACCTCTAGAGACGCAGGATAAATCTCCTATCTTCAGCCAAGTGCTGGCCGAGATGATTGAAGATATTGCAAACGAAATCCAAATTCAGCCCAATCTTTGGGTCAGTCATCCCCGCTTCGATGCGCTAGAGCTAAGTCCTGAAGCGTTCAGGAGTCTTCAAACCCTCTCCCTTGAGGCTCAAAATCAATATCTGCGGCTGCGGCTAGGGAGCTATCTCTACAGCATTTACGACGCCGATGGAAATCTAAGCTGGATTGAGCCTCAGAGTGAGCAAGAAGCCCTTCAGAGCTGCTCTCCCGACTTCAATAAAGCCATAGGCGTGAAGTCGCCCTTCTATATAGCCCTGCATCATCACAATACTGGGCAGGGCTATTTCGATCCGGGTTGGCTTGTCCTTAAAGAAACAGCCGATGGCCTTCTGGTAACGCAGAAAGATGGTTTAACCCTTCACGTGAGTCGCGATCGCCATCTTTCCTCCTCTGATCAAGCCGCAACCATCGGCGATCGAGTTGCGATTCTCATGCCGCGTAATTGCCTAGAAGACGGCTGCTATATAGCACTGAGCGATGTGGGTCCACCCCATCTAGTCCATGACCTTGACACAGTCCTGCTTCTGAATATCTACTTTAATCTTGCGCCAGAGGGTGCCCTGGCGCTCATGGAAGCATTGACCACGGCCCTCAATCCTTTGAGAATACCCTTTTCCCTTAACGTGCCGGTGGATGAAATAGACTGCGATTATCCTGATGCGATTGTTCTGACCTTACGAAAGGTTGACTACCATAGAGTTCAGCCAATTCTAAGGGAGATCTATCAAAAACAGCAGGCACACTATCGACCCAAAACGCCGTTGTTTACTAAGTTTTTGGCTCCTGGGCTTGCCCTAGCCGAACAGCCACTTCAGACCTTTACCGCCCAAGAAAGCTTCTGTCTGAATCGCTATCAAGTCGTCGCTGAAGGTTTAGTTACCGCTTGGCGTCAACATAAAAGTGATGCAGCCGAACGCAGGCGTGCCATTTATCATAGTTTTTCAGCCTGCCAGATTAGCCTGGAGTATCCGTATCTCAATCCTGGCTCCGAAGACCGATACGGCCTATATGGATAGGAGTATATGGATAGGAGTATGTATAGAGTGCGCTGGAAATTGGATCAAAATCTCAATGAGCAGTCAGACATAGGAACATCTTTTCTACAGCCTTCACCCTGCTCTCGGAGCTAAGTTGCGGGTTATCCCAGGCTGAAGCGAGAACTAATGCGATCGCCCTTTCTTTCCTGCGTCCATCGCAAGGCGAATGCCGCAACTTTTCTGTAGATTCTTTACAATAGGAAACACATTAGGCGAAATATATGCGCATCAATATTGGGCACCAATGATGCCCATCATTGCGAAAAGGGCTTCAAGCGCATCATCGAACTCACCTGTATTGAGTCCTAATCCTTAGCTGTAAAAGAACCAGTCCCAAAAACTCATGCACCTCACTTGGCTCGACAGTAACTCATGGCTCATTGAAATTGCAGGCGCTCGGATTCTGCTTGACCCTTGGCTCGTCGGCGATCTGATGTTTGGCAACACACCCTGGTTTTTTAAGGCCAGCCATCTGCAGCCCATTCCCATTCCAGAAAATATCGACCTGATTTTACTGTCCCAGGGGCTGCCAGACCACGCTCACCCTGAGACGCTCAAAGCCCTTGACCCCTCTATTCCCGTTGTCGGGTCTCCCAATGCAGCAAAAGTGGCAACATCCTTGGGCTTTCATTCCGTCACGGCCCTACCCCACACCGAAACCTTCCTCTGGAATAATCAGCTTAAAATTCAGGCTTTTCCAGGCTCTCTGGTTGGGCCTCAGCTCATTGAAAATGCCTTTGTCCTCCAGGATCAGGCGGGCGCGTCCCTCTACTACGAACCCCACGGTAATCATTCGGCTCAGGTCAAGTCTGTTGCGCCTGTGGATGTGGTGATTGCACCGCTTATCGACTTCAAGCTGCCCCTTGTGGGTGCCTTTATTCAAGGGGGAGATCGCGCCCTTGACCTTATTCAGTGGCTTCAGCCCCAAGTGGTGGTGCCTACCCTCACCGAGGGAGAGGCTCAGTATGAAGGATTCCTGAACCGCTTTATCTCTGCAGAGGGTTCCTTGGATGAATTCCGCGATCGCCTTGCTCAAGTGCTGCCAGCAGCTCAACTGCTTACGCCTCGGCCTGGACAACGCCTCTCCATCCCACTTCAGGCCAGACAGCCCAGCCTCCAAGCCTAAGCTATTCCTGAGAGAGTGCTGAGGGGCTAGACCGTAAGGCGCTGTGGCGCACAATCTTCACAAATTCAGCGATCGCTTCTAGATGGACCATGTGTCCACAGTTGGGAATTACCCATAATTGCGCCGTCGTGCGCTTTAGCATCCGTTGATTCAGCGCCAAAAATTTGGCATCTAACGCCCCCACCACCAGCGTAATCGGGAGGCAGATATGGGGTAAAGCGTCCCATAGAGAGGGTTGAGTTCCTGTCCCCATGCTTCTCAGCGATCGCGCGAGTTCTGCCGGACAGTTCTCAAATCGCTTTTGCAGAAAAGCCTCAGGATCGCGCAGACTTTGGAGTCCAGAGAATAGCGGCTGGGCGTACCATCGCCGCACGAACTCAGGCCAGGTACTCGTCTCAATCTCAATAGCCAGGGCTTCATCCTGCCTCCGACGGCGGCTACGCTCTGCCTCAGTTTCTAGTCCCGGCGAAGCCGACGCCAGTAAAATTCCCGAAAAGTATTGCGGAAAATGATAGGCCATCAACAGCGCTAATCGCCCCCCCATCGAGTAGCCCACCAAAGAACAGGGCAGATAGTCCAGTGACTTGAGTAACTGCACCAATCCCTCGGAAATTTCTAGCATGTCGTATGGCCCTTTTCCCATCAGGGTTTGACCATGTCCCGGCAAGTCAACAGCAAGACAACAAAAATCCGCAAGCGCATCCCCCACCGGACGAAAATCATCGCCTCGGCCTAAGAAACCATGCAAAAACAGCAGCCTAGACCCCTCTTGAGATCCTGACTGCTCGTAATAAAGCTTATGTTGTCCCCATTCAAAGACTGGCATTAACGCACAAAAATGAATAACCAAGAGGGCTTCATTCAAATGACCTGATTGAGAGGGTCAACGTGGAAATGGTCAGCCGGAAAGGGTCAATGTGGAAATGCTCAACTTAAAAATCTCTGGCTTGCACTAGGCTGCACTAGCCAATCCAGCTAATCCCCGTACTTGGATCGTCCGATTTCTGGGCAGGCTTGGCAGACTCCTGTCTTGTTAACCGTTCTTGACGCCTAGATCCAAAAGTCACCTTTTGGCGAACAAGCCCTGCCTCTAGCTCCGAAAAGGTTTTGTTAGGCACAGAGCGTTCTGGCATAATGACCTTCTGCATTAAATACTCAATCGTTTGTTCCTTAACCCAACCCCGCTTAACCACGATTTCTCCAAAGGGAAGCGCAGTTGTGTCTTGGTCTGCTAGAGCAACCCCGACTTGGGCCTCCGACAGAAGTCCAGCTTCAACAAGATAAGCGCCAAGAGGTTTACCGTTTTTGGTCAGGGGGGGACTACTGGAAGAGTATTTCATAGGGGTTTTCAGGGTATAAGCAGTATCCTAAGCGTTTAATATCAATCCCACGATAAATGCATATATGAATAGCTTTAGTAACCAGCTGTTAAAGAATTCTTAACACTTTAGCATAAGAATTTAGGATGAATAGGGGGCTGACGAGCAATGGAATGATGCTGGCTATTCCTGCGCTATGAAGTTAGTTCTATCAAAGTTAACCTAAAATTCAGGGTTTGGGCTTTAGAAAGGCGATCGCCTGTTTCCAGACAATGGTTTGCTGATCATAATGATCCATGATGCACATACAAATGTCGTCCTGCCAGCGAATTTTCCCAACCAGCAGATCATTGGTGACCAGCTTTAGCTCAACCTCTGAGCCACCCTGAATTAGATTTTGAACTTGACGAAAACTGGGAAGGCCGGCTTGTAATTCAGCACTCATAGTGGATTATGACTCGTAAGGGTTGGGAGCGATAAGGGTTAAAAGCAATGGGGTTGCAGACAATGGGGTTGCAAACAATAAGTTTAAAAACAAGTTGTCTCAGAGCAGGAGCGCAGAACCAGGGTCGATTGCTTGCCTACCGTGTTATTTTAATTGCCGTAAGAGAATTGCCGTAAAATTCTAGATAAGGCAAGCGTCCTTAAGCGCGCAACCTGCCGCAGCATAAATCTGAATCTCTACCAGATCGTCTTGGGCAGATCGCATTAGACAGATTGCAAAAAGCTGCCTAGGGTTAGCTTTAGTTTACCGAATTGTAGTGCACTGATTGTAGTGCACTGAAGCTATTGAGAACTAGATTGTCTTAAGGCTTTAAGTCGTTGTTGAATCGAGAAAATCCGCGCCATGCAGCTTAGTTTTGTAAAATATCAGGGTTTAGGCAACGACTTTGTGCTGATTGACAACCGCAGTCAAGATGCACCCCTACTCACTCCCGAACAGTCGATTCAAGTCTGCGATCGCCATTTTGGGGTCGGTGCAGACGGCGTGATTTTCTTGATGTCTGGCCAAGAAGGTGCAGACTACACCATGCGAATCTATAACTCAGACGGGTCTGAGCCAGAAATGTGCGGAAACGGTATTCGCTGTTTGGCAAGGTTTATCGCTGACTTAGAGGGCAAATCAGGCACCCCAGTCCCCTACACCATTCACACCCTGGCAGGGCTCATTGTGCCAGAGGTGCAGCCAGATGGGCAGGTTAAGGTCAATATGGGCAAGCCAAGACTGGCAGCCCAAGAAATTCCAACCACCCTTGCTGCTGCCACTGAAAAAGTCGTGAACGTCCCCCTAGAAGTAGCAGGCCAGTCTTGGCAAGTGACTTGCGTCAGCATGGGGAACCCCCACTGCATCATTTTTGTGGACGATGCTGAAGCGATCGCCCTTGAGCAGCTAGGGCCAAAATTTGAACATCATCCCGCCTTCCCCCAGCGCACCAACACCGAATTTATTGAAGTCGTGCGGCCAGACTACCTGAAAATGAGAGTCTGGGAACGCGGGGCAGGTGCCACCCTCGCCTGTGGAACGGGAGCCTGTGCGAGCCTCGTTGCGGGCGCACTCACCCAAAACAGCGCAGCAGCGGCCACGGTTGAGCTGCCGGGAGGGCCGCTCTATATTAAATGGTCAGAGGCGGAGCAGACCGTATGGATGACAGGCCCTGCGGAACGGGTGTTTTCAGGAGAACTAAGTCTTTAGACTCGAATCTCTAGACCCGAATCTCCAGACCTAAAGCTCTAGCGCTAGGGAGTATCTATGGCCGGAATATCCACGGCCAGCCAAATGAGAGCCAAATGAGACCAGAAAAAATCCAGAGATTTTTTGCGCATCGTCTCAAGACTGGTAAGCTTAGGCCTTATGGGGGATGCATTATAAGCTATTACCTGGGGCTTTAAGCTGAGATATCTCTTGAGTTGATATAATATCCAATATCTGTACTGAAACACTTGAAATGACTTAGGCAGGTTTTCTTCAGCAAGAAAGCGCTTTGCCTATCTAGACTCAGAACCTTGGGCATTTAGCCTTTTTCCAAGATATCTTTCCCTGTTCAAGACATCTTTCCCCATTGATTGCCCTCAGAAACCGTGTCATAACGAATACAGCAGCCCGCATCTGTAGATAAGCGCAATATGGATTCAATTAGCATCTCACCCAAAGTTAGATTTGCTGGGCGCTACAGAGTGCTGGAAAAGCTTGGCGAAGGCAGTTTTGCTGAAACCTTTTTGGCAGAAGATGAGCACTTGCCCGATTCATTTCGATGCGTGATTAAGAAGCTCAAAACTGGGGTAGAAGACGAGTCCAAGCTACAGATTGCCAAACGCCTATTTGATGCGGAAGCCAAGACGCTCCATCAGCTTGGCAGTCATGGCCAAATCCCCCAGCTTCTTGCCCACTTTGAAGAAGACGGCGAGTTCTGTCTGGTTGAGGAATACGTCGAAGGGCTGAGTCTCTATCAAGAGTTGGCGGCGGGTCAAAAATGGAGTGAGGGCTATGTCATTCACCTCCTGCGGGATATCCTCGAAGCTCTAAAGTTTATCCATCAGAAGCAGGTCATTCACCGCGACCTCAAGCCATCCAATATTATTCGCCGAGAGCGCGATGGCCGCATTGTGCTCATTGACTTTGGTGCCGTTAAGCAGGTTGCCAGCCAAGCTCTGGACGATGTCAACACCACCTTAAACGCCCATACCGTCATCGTCGGGACTCCGGGATATATGCCTGGAGAGCAGTTGCGGGGCAGCCCTCGCATGAGCAGTGACGTTTACGCCGTCGGGATGATTGCTATTTATGCCTTAACAGGACTCAACCCGTCCCTAGGCGAGCTGCCTGAGGATGAAAACACGGCTGAAATCCTCTGGCATGACCATGCATCGGTTAGTCCAGAGTTGGCAGCCATTATCGACAAGATGGTGGCCTATGACTTTCGTCAGCGCTACGCCACGGCAGCAGAAGCTCTGGATGCGCTGGATGCACTATCGCTACAGCGTCAGGAAGAATCCCCAACAATTCTCAAAGATCCTACCGACCTCCCAAGACCCGCCGGAAGCAGTACCGGGTCTATTACGTTTAATGGGGATTCCAGTGCATCGGCCGGAAGCGTAGGGCCTGCTGTGGGGTCTTCTGCAGGATCTAGCGCAAATGGTTTTCTGCCAACGGTTATGGCACCAAGCCGTTCCCAGGAGCCCGTTTTTAATGGGTTGGAGGCCACTTCCGTTAGTCACTCCGTTAGCCAGGATATTCCTAGCCACCAGGGCACCTATGCCGTCGCAAACGTGAATAACTCGTTTGTGCGGGCAGGCTCAGAGGTGCGGGCAGACTCAGAAATTGCTCTGCCTCGCAGCCGAGGCGTTAATTTCAAGATGCTGGCAGCAGGCGGAGCAGCAATTTTAGCCTTAGGCACGATCGCCGCCTTGGCCGCACCCAATATTGAGCCGATTTGCCGTGCGCTCAATAACTGCACCGCAGAAGTGAGGTTTCGCTCTGCCTATAAGGAGGCCGTTTCCGATGCCGAGGCGGCTGAGGCGGCGGGACAGGGGGCAAAGTCCTTAGGTGAGCTACAGACTGCTCAAGGCAATCTACAAAATGCTGTCCAGCAGCTTGCTAAAATTCCGGAAGGTGTGGGCAGCCATAAAGACGCGAGTGTCGCTTTGTCTGGATTCCAGGCTCAACTCAAGGCCCTGGACCAAAAGATCGCCCTTGAAAAGCAGGCGCAGAAAGATCTAACCCAGGCTGATGCGATCGCCAATAAAGTGTTGAGCCAGAAGAAAGCACCCCAAACTTCGGCGGGCCTGTTAGAGAACAAAGCACAGCTTCAAAAAGCGATCGCCCAAGCCAATAAGGTGCCGGCCCAGTCTTTAATGGCGGCTCAGGCTCAGGCCAAAAAACAAACCTACCAGCAAAAAATCAAAACGCTGGATACTGAAATTAGCGCAGTCCGGAAGAAAGAAGAGGAAGCGGCGGCAGCGGCTGAAGCAGAGCGGCAGCGGCAGGAAGCAGCGGCTAGAGCCTATACCCCACCCCCTGCATCCAGCAGCAGCGGCTCCAGCCCTCAATATTCCGATCCGCCCCCCAGTAGTTCTGGAGGGGGTGGCAACTGGGATTCTTCCGGCGGCGGATCGCAGTCTGCTGCGGCAGATCCACCCCCCAGGCAACGTGGTGGCGGCGGCGGCGGCGGCGGTGGCGGCGGCGGCGGACAGGCTGCTCCTGCGCAAGAGCCACTTTGGGGCAATGGTTCTGGGGGTGGTTCAGGCTCGTCTGGAGGGAGCGCCCCAGCCAGTGGCGGCTCTCAGGAACCGCTCTGGTAAGCTTGTCTTTTACAAAAAAACGGCGTACTCAGGGTTGCTAGTCAAAAAATAGCCGCCCTGCTGCTGGGCTTGATCTGGGGTTGCTCAGCGCTCTTAAATTGACGTGAGTTCGACAAAAAAACAACCGCCCCTCATCCTCCCATTCTCCTTCTCCCTAGGGAGAAGGAGGGGCAATGAAAAATCAAGCTTCTTAAGCCCCTCGCCTTTGGGCGAGGGGTTTGGGGTGAGGGGATTCAAGTACATCATCGCACTCACGTTAAATTGGGTACGACAAGCATTGGATGCGGCAAGCATTGGGTATTGCGAGTCGCGCTTTGCTCTAAGCTATCGCTTTGCAGTTAAGCACTGGTTCCGGCTTTGAGCGTTACGCAAGGCCACGGTATGCGCCGCAGTTTCGATAGGAATTGCCCAGCTGGAGCTTGAGAGAATATTAAAGCCAATGTTAGGCTTTGAACCATCTTGATAAATATAAGGGTCTCCCCATAAGGGCTCTTGGTGCATTCCATTCACTGCAATGACCTCGGCCCTCATGTTAAGGACTGGGCCACCGCTCATCCCTTTCTCAATATGATTGGAGTAGCCGATTTGGTACCCGCCCTCAAACGCTTTTTGGTTAATGAGGGAAATAGCGCCTGTGGTAAATTTGAAGCCCTTGGTTGAACGCTCAGTGAGCGGTAGCGGAAAGCCCGCTGCAAAAACGGGTGTCCCTTTAGGAAGCTGGAGCGCGCAGCCCAGGGTTGCAATGGGGTAGGCCGTCGGGCTGGGGGTTGTAAATTTAAGAATGCCTAGATCATTTTTGCCAAAGGAGGCAGAGGGGTCTCGACGGGCTAGGTAAGTTTTGCCGTCAGGGGTCTGGACTTTGAGGCGATCGCCTATCCAAATCACGTGCTGATTCGTTAGCACAGTGTAGGACTGCCCCTGCCTCCGAATTAAGATACCAGATCCCCAATTATCACCAGAAGTGACTTTGACTGTAATATCGCGGGCGTACTGCTGTAACCCGTTAAGGTTCTTTTTGACAGCGGCATAGCTTTGGAAAGAACTCTCGGCAGAATCTACGGAGGCGAATTTATCTGCTGCAAATTTATCTGCTGCCAGGTTGTCTGCTGCCAGGTTGTCTGCTGCCCGATTGTCTGCTGATTGATCCGTTGCTGAAACGCTAAGGGGAGTCACGCATCCTGCAAGGCTACTCAAGAGAATCGTGCTTACAATCCAACTGCTGATCTGCATATTGACAGCCACAAAATAATAGATGAAAGGTCGCTCAGGACTCTTCGACTTAGTATTGGCTCGTTTATTCAAGGATCAAACATGCATCACAAAAATAAATGAATGTATGCACGATTGGCAGCGTTTACCTAGCGGGCCAAGTTCAGGTACTGAATCTAAACGCCAAGCAATGAGTTTGGGGAACGTTTTGCAGTTAGACTCAGTAGCCTGTCTCAGTAGCCGATTCATTGACGAGCTGCTTCTTCAGCAAACAAGTATAGTCGGAATGAAAAGCAGCTTTTAGCTGACCCGTCCTTTTATAGAAGCGACAGAATCTTACCAGAGGGCTCTAATCTTTGGAATGCCCCCCTGGGCAGATTGTTGAGGGCTGCGTTCTGGAACCAAAGAGGATGAGCTATCTGATGATTCCAATAGGTTTTTAATCAGATCTTGAACCCCTAACTCTGCCTCAGCTCCGCCTGCACTACTCTCGTTGAGAGGGCCTGCCGCGCCCGCGCGTACCTTTTCTAGTCTCATCATCGTCACAATCGGATCTTGGGCTCCCCGCTTGATGGTGTAGAGGACTGTATCGCAAGCGCCTCTACGGCTTGCAGAGGAGCAAACGACGGGTTCTCCGTTATAGATTGCAGTCGTAAAGACAAAGTTGGCGTTTTTAGTGTAGGCTTCCTGAAATTTTTGAGACACGATCGCACAGCGCCTAGCGGGAGTAAATCCTGCGCCACCAAAGTGGTTTGAAGTCCAGCGAATGACGGGGGCAGGGGCACGTTTCCCCGCGATTGGCGCAACCATGGTGGTTGGGACGCCCTTCGCATCCTTCGCACAAATGAAGCGGACGGTCGCTGGCTGGGCTTGAGCAGGTGCTGTAAACGCAGCAAAGAAGCTAGAGAGCCCTGATGCACTCAGGAAGGCAAGTCCTAAAAAAATAGGCTGTTTTTTCATGATGATGTTCCCCAAAATAGAACCAAGGACAAATTATTCTACTGCAAAAAACTAAAGTACGCTGTGATAGAACAGGGTAGAACCGAGAGCCAAAGCCTTAAATTTATGTGTTGTTTTAGGTCACTTAGGCCATTTTAAAGAACTAGAACCCCTTAAAAAAAGGTTTCTTAGGGTTGAGTCCTGAATGGATTATGACTGAGCCTGTGTGAGCGTTTGAAGAATAGACTGGGTTTTTTGATATTGGGCAGTGGCTCCTTGTGAGCGAAATAAATCGGCAGCTTTAGAAAAGTCGGCGATCGCAGCCTCTTTTTGGCCGAGTTTATAGCGTGCTAACCCTCGATTAAAAAATGCTGCTGCTAGACTAGAATTCCCGCTGATCGCCGCTGTATAGTCATCTACTGCGCTTTGATAGCGGCCACTCTCAGCCTTACCATTTCCGCTGCTGACATAAGACTCTGGCGAAGAACTGCTGGAGGGGGCTTGAGCCGATTCTTGAAGCTGGTCTTCGCGACACCGCTTTACCACAATGGTGTTGATTCTGACATTTTCGCAGACCTGCCGAGAAGTAGGCGCACTGACAGCTCTCTGGTTAACCACTGCAACGTTCAGGGGACTCACGCTGGCAAGGAGCGTGTCTGCCGATTTTACCTGGGGTTGTGGTTTGGGCTGCAATTTTTCGATGGCGGCTAGCGCAGCGTCTTGTCTTTTTTGTTGAGCTTCTAACTGTGCTTTTCGTTGAGCAGCCTCTTCCTGAGCCTTGGCCTGTTGAGCCTCAGCCTGCGCTTTTTGTTGAGCTGCTAACTGTGCTTGGCGTTGTGCAGCTTCTGCCTGAGCTTTCTGCTGGGCTTCTCTCTGCTGAGCTTCCAATTGCGCTTGGCGTTGTGCAGCTTCTACCTGAGCTTTCTGCTGGGCTTCTCTCTGCTGAGCTTCCAATTGTGCTTGGCGTTGTGCAGCTTCTGCCTGAGCTTTCTGCTGGGCTTCTCTCTGCT
>JAKRSB010000017.1:0-12879 GCA_022402525.1 Thermosynechococcaceae cyanobacterium MS004 | reverse complement strand
GGGCGGCTAACTGTGCTTGGCGTTGTGCTGCCGCCTCAGCTTGCGCTTTTTGCTGAGCTTCTTTTTGTTGAGCCGCCAATTGCGCTTGGCGTTGTGCCGCCTCAGCTTGCGCTTTTTGTTGGGCTGCTAACTGTGCTTGACGCTGGGCAGCTTGAGCTTTCTGCTGAGCGTCGCTGTTGTTGGTCTGCGCTTTTGCAAGTTGAGAACCACCTGCGCTGGCTGTTTTGAAGCGATTAATGGGAATGCCTAAGTTAACCCAGGCTCCACTGGTTGAGCTGCCGTCAGATTCTCCTTCCTTTCGCCCATGAATGGCAATGACTTCTCCTGCTTCGTTAAATACCGGGCCACCGCTCATTCCCGCACGAGTCGGGTTGCTGTAGGCAAGGCCATACCCTTCGGTTGCCTCGCTGTTGGGGATGATGGAGGCCACCCTCCCATCGGTGATGGTGAACAGGGGAACGGTAATATTACGTCCTGGCTTTGGATACCCTGCCACATAAACGGTATTAGTCTGTGTTACACCATCGGAGTTGCCAAGACGGGCGATCGCATAGGTACTGTTGCTCTCAAACTGCACGATTGCTAAATCTAGCCCTGCAAGGCGCTGGGCGCTTTTGACAGCATACTGTAGCCCATCTTTGGTCTTGACCGTAAACTGGTCAATTCCAGCCACCACATGAGCCGCTGTTAGGACGCTATAGCCTTTTGCCGTTTTCCCAATAATGACGCCAGACCCAAAGGTATCTGGGCTATTGACCCCCTGAATAAATACCGTCACCTCTTCTGCTGCCTTCAGAATCGAGGTTGCAGCAAAAGCCGAAGACGCGCCATAAAAGGGCTGCGCGATCGCAACTACGGCTCCGGTCAAGAGTGCTGCTAGAGGGCGGGTATTCATTGGTTCAACCAAAAGGCGTCAAGAATCAAGAAGACGCGAGGCAAGGAATGCTGGAGTTGTTCTTACAGGTCTTATGAACGAATGACTGCACAGTAGTCGCGTACCACAATGGTATTAATACGCACGTCCCGGCAAAAGAGTTGAACAATATTAGAAGCCAAGCTCAGTCGCTCAGGGAGATTTGCGGCCAACTTTCCAAAATCGCTCGATTGAAGCGGTCGGTTGCGGCTACAGATGACCTGCTGGCCAGAAACTTTGGTGAGATCTGTCTCTTTGTTGACGGCTGCAATTTGAATGCTGGCATTAGAAATGCTGCTGCCAGGTTCCGACGCCAAGGTATTTGGCGCTTGAGCGAGACAGGTGATCGCCGCCGTAGTTCCTGCACAGGCGGTCAACAGAGGTACGAAATGACGCATCGTATCAATCCCCTTCATAAAAATTTCACAAAAAATATTTTCTACTTCTAAACTATCATTTTGTCCCGGATTTGCTGTGATCGAGATCAGTCAAGGAACCAAAACATTACGCCTTGGTTCCTTGATGAGTTGTCTTAATCTGGACAAAGGCTGCACGAGGGCAGTCTAGACTTTGGCTGCACTCTAGAACGTAAAGGTGGTGCGGATAGTGCCCAGAAAAATGGGATCGTTACTGCTGTTGCCTTCTGGATTAATGATGGCAATCACACCTGGCGTAATGGAGATGTTGTCGTTAATTTTGACCCGATAGAGCGCTTCAATATGGAAGTTAGTATCGGGGTCTGTGCCAATAAAGGAGGTATTGGAGGTGACTGTCGGCTCAACGCCAAAGATAATCCCGCCTAAGTTTCCAGGGATGAATAGGTCGGGGAAGCCCAAGGCGATCGCTCCATTCAGAATCGTTGCCTTATCGCCGTCCGCCACAAAATTTGCGTTGCTAGCTTTAGCCGTTGCAAAGGTTGCTCCAAACCATCCTGAGACAGAAAAGCGCGGACTGGGCTGCCAAGAAAATTCCAGCCCCGCTGAATCTGCGGAGGTTGGGGTATTCAAGAACGGCAGCGCCGCTCTAAACGTCCCAGACCCACCCCCAAACTGCGTAAAGAATGAGTTTTGATAGGTACGCACATAGGTCAAGCCAAACCCTAGTGTTTTGGTTGGCTTGAAGGTTAACTGAGCAAGGGCGGAATAGTCACCGCCAAAGAGCCCCCCGTTAACTCCTGCAAAAGAATTAAAGTCGTCCGCCGGAATGGCAACGGATGTTGCGGCAAGGGCATTCGGAGCTAAAAACCCGACTGCGACGTTAAATTTCTCACCAATATTAACGTTTGCCCCTGCGCCCGTTCCAGAGGATAACCCTGTAAACCTTCCGCTAATATGCCGATAGATCGGGTTCCGAATACCGAATCCAGAAAGAGCGCCTTGACCATCACTATCAAAAAGAGGGTTTAGGGTATCTGTGAAGTCACTTAGTTCACCGCCAGTGGCCGTCAAGAAAACGGTCCCTTTATCCTTGAAGATAGGGAAGCGATAGCCCAAGTAATAAAGCCCCACAACACCCTGGCTTACCTGGTTATAAGAAGGAGCTAAGCCGCCTTGCAAGGTTGAAAAGGAGAAAGCGGGAGAGAACTGTAGGCCAGGAAGGTTATAACCGCCTGACTGAAGACTGGTAATGAGTAAGTCCTTACCTGTAAAGCTCGTGAGTAAGCTAAGGGTCGCACGATGGCTAAACGTAACGTTGTCGCCAATCCCGCTAAAAAAGGGCGCAAGGGCAGCCCCTACTGGGCCACCGGGAACGGGGTTCACGTTATTAGTAGCGGAAACTTGAAAAATGGCTTCGCCAACCAGCTTAGTAGTGGTGGAGAACTGCTGGGCTTCTAGGGTGGCGGTGCGGGCTTCGAGACCATCTACTCGGCCCTTGAGGGTGGCTAGCTCTGCTCTAAACTCTTCTTGGAGGGCTTTGACCGTCTCTAGGTCTTCTTTGGTGGCAAAGCGATCGCTAATTTGGTCTAGGCAAGCGTTCAGGGCGGCGGCGAGTTCGTAGCGGGTTGCAGCGCGATTGCCCCGGAAGGTACCGTCTGGATAGCCTGCAATACAGCCATAGCGCTCTACCAGAGACTGAAGCGCCTGAAATGCCCAGTCTGTTGGCTGTACATCGGAGAGTTGCGAAACAGAGGTAACTTGAGCTTCAGCTTCTTCCGTCTGCACAATTTGAAAGGTGCTATAGGGTGAAGCAGCTTCGCTGGGCGATGCAATCGGAGCTATTAGGCCAGAGACAACTGGCTCGGATACAGCTTGCTCAGAGGCCAAGGTAGCTGTTGCAAAGGTCGAGAGCGCTAAGGTGCTCCCTAATAAAAATCGTTTTTTCATACTCACACCAATCCTCCGGAGATCAAAATCTAATCCTAAAACATCTAGGGATTCCCTAAATTATGCTTAATACTTCAACTCAAAAGCTTTAAGCATTTATATATTAAATCCGTAAATTCCAATGTTCCAATCCTACAACAACTTATTTCGTTTGAGGCCAAATCGTTTCATGCCAAAATAACGCCCATCTTTCAGCGAATGATGAACTTTCTGGGTGTCTTGCAAAGCGTTATGGAGATGAGTTGAGCTGAAGGGCATAGTCCCGAAAGCGATCCATGTCTGCCTGAAGCGTAGACTCGACCACCTGACCCAAAAATAAGTTGTCCATCCAGCCCAGAATGCCAGGGACTTTATAGCCCACGGTGAGCTTCACAATGCTGCCGTTCTCTTTGCGATCGTAAAAGCGAATGGCACCTCGATTGGGCAGGCCATCCACAGACTCCCACTGAATAATTTGATAGGGCGTCTCTTTGAGAATACGTGACAGCCACTTAAATTCAAAACTACCGCTGGCGAGCTTCCATCGAGATAGTTCTGGCTGATTGGCTAAAATTTCAACGGACTCAATCCACTTCATCCAGTTCGGCATTTGCTCTAGGTCTGCCCAGAGATTCCAGACGGTTTCAACGGAAAGCGGAACTTCAACTTGGGCGCTATGTTCTAGCCAGTCAGCCATGATCAAGGAGTCTCTAAAAAGCTAGGACAAATGCTAGGACGTCAGGACTGGTAGGGCTGGGGAGGGGGCGATCGCCTCAGCCTGCTCCAACACCGCACGGGCAGCCCGTCGTCCTGAAATCGTTGCGCCTTCCATGCTGTCAATGTAGTCCTGCTGGGTATAGCTGCCTGCCAAAAAGAAATTGCGAATGGGCGTCTTTTGATCGGGGCGGTAGGGATCCATTTTTGGAGCTTCCCGATAGAGGGACTGCGCCAGCTTCACCACACTATACCAGGTCATTTTGAGGTTGCGCGCAGAGGGAAAAAGCTCATGGACTTGCTTGAGAGCGTGCTGGGCAATCTCTTCGTTGCTCATTTTGACAAAGGGATCGCCAGGCGTCAGCACAAGCTGAATGAGAGAACCTTCCCCTTCGCGGTAGTAGTCAGCGGGGCTGGCCAGTGCGAGGTCTGCAAAACAAGAAAAGTCAACATCTGCACTGTATAAAAGGTTGTCAATGCCCGTAGCTTCAGACTGTCTTTGGCGCTCTGGATGGTTTAGCTCAGTCACCCACCCATCAAACCTGAGCTGGACGGTGGCAACAGGGACGGCCTCTAGTTTATAGATGTTGTCGAATTCTGGCCACTGCCGCCATTCCTGGGGAAGCAGCCGCTGAATACCGGGCACATCGCAGGCGGCTAGGTAGGCATCAGCCACAATGATTTCTTCGCTGTCGCCCTGGGCAACGCGCAGTCCGGTGACTCTGGTTTGGTCGCCACTGCCCTCAAACAAGATCTCACGGGTTTGGCGACGGGTGTAGATTTTACCGCCCCTGGCTTCGATGTAGTCGGTCAGGGGCTTGTGGAGGTATTCGGCAGGCGATCCGGCGAGGAGGTTGAGCTTAGACGCCTCGGTTTTGGTGGCAAACATCAAAAAGATAGTGAGCATACACCGGGCGGAAATATTTTCAGTGTCAATAAATCCAAGGGCTAGCGCAATTGGATCCCAGAGGCGCTTGAGGCTTTGGTTATTGCCGCCGTGGCGTCGAAACCAGTCAGCAAAGCTAATGCTGTCTAGAGAGCGAATCCACTGCATGGCGACTTCATAGCTGATTAGTCCTGGCACCACGGGGCTAGTGCCAAGGGCGATCGCGTTTCGTACTTTGTCGAGCCAAGAGAGCTGAGAGGTTGTAAAAAATGCCTTGAGCCCATTAAAAGGAGCGCCCAGCAAAAACCTAAAGTCTAGGTTGCCAACCTTGCCCCCGCGATTGATGAAGGTATGGGTATGAGACTTGGGCAAAAGATGGCCAAAAGAGCCTACCTTGCGCATTAGCTCAAAGAGATTGGCATAGTTAAAGAAAAAGACATGCAGACCCATTTCAATATGGTTGCCATCCGCATCAATCCAGCTTCCGGCCTTCCCGCCGACAAAGGGTCTAGACTCGTACAGCGCCACCTCGTGACCGGCATCTACCAAGTCAATCGCGCTGACCAGACCCGCTAGTCCCGCACCCACGATTGCAACCCGCATGTTTCTTTACTCAAATGAAGTGACTTTACACATTCTAAGGGGTTAGACCGTTGTGGAATCAGGAAACCTGGCTGGGCGTCAATTTTTCTCTGCAACGGCTGAAGAAAATTTGCCCTAAAACGCCAAAGCGATCGCCCAGCACTAGATTGCCCTCTCAGCAATTCCTTGGCCAGCCATGATTCTCTCAGCAATTATTCTCTCAACAGTCTGTAAATTGTGCTCAAGAGAGTAGAGGCACCGCATCACTTGGGTAACATAGTAGAGAGAAAGGGTCAATTTAGGGAATGGCTTGTGGCTGATCAGGCTCACGATGAGATTTTGGGACTCGCGCGACAGGGTAACTTACAGGCGCTGTCGGTTTACCTAAACCGGCATCTGATCCCGCACGGTGCACATGTCAAGCTAAAGCAAAAAGACGATGCGCTTCACGTTTTAATCGTGGTCATGCGCGATACAGAAAACCAAGGACTGCTGACCGTGGCGCAAAATCTGCTCCTGCGGCTGTCTCCTGCCGGTATTCAGACTGTCAAAATCTATACCCAAGTGCTGGGCCAAAATCAGGCCACCCTCAAACAAAAATTTTCAATTTCAGCCGCCGCCGCTCGATCAGCCGCAGATCGCCAGACCCTAGACCGACCGACCGTAGATCGACCCGCTGGAGGCGCTAAGTCTACCTATACTCCTAACCCAGTGGGCGGCTATCCATCGACTCGTGCGGGGCACCAAACGCTCCATCCGAGGGCATCCTATCCGGTGGGCCAGCCCACGGCTTATGCGCCTAAATACCCTGCGTCTGATGCTGCGCCCAGTCAGGCTACGCCCCAGCGCTACTCTGTTGCTGAATTTCTTTCCCAGGCGACCGATATCAAAGATTTACAGGTCTTGCAGCGTCATCCTTTTGTGACGGGAGCCTGTCCAAAGTGTGGTCATTCTTTCAAAAATTCCGCAACGCCGCCCAAATACTGGGACTGCCCTAAATGTGGCTGGAAAGATGACTTATCTAGCGCTATCCCTCGCAATAAAATCCACGCAGGCAGTGCCCAAACCTCTCTGACAGAAAGTAAGCGCTTAGGTGACTATTTAGTGGAGGCGGGACTCCTGACCGATTCTCAAATTGAAGTCGCTCTCACAGATCAGCTCACGACAGGGCTCAGGTTTGGAGAGGTTTTGGTGCGACGGGGCTGGGTCAAGGAAGAAACCATTGAGTATCTGATGCAGAAGGTGATTTTGCCTGAGCGTGCTGGGCTAGATCAAAATTTGTCCTCTATTCTAGCCTCTAGCCGAAATCTGCTGAGAACGATTCTTCAGGAGCCTTCAGAGAGCCCGCTGCCTCCAGCAGATTCCTTGTCCACTCGGTTTGATGGAGCGGTGGCTGCTTCAGAGGCCAGGGATTCCGCCCCAGCCTTGCCGTCCCCAGCCAAGCTCCCGAATGAGCGAGAGACGCTGATTCTACCTGACTTAGATATGAGTGAATACCTCAAGGATGCCTAGAAATCCGGCATCAGCAAGAAGGTGGCAAACCCTAGGGCATGACCGCAATTAAGACGCGATCGCAATTAAGACGTGATCGTAACTAAGACGCGATCGCAACTTCGACCAATTGCTGAAGTTCCCCCTGCTGGTATAGCTCAATAAGCACATCAGAGCCGCCCACAAATTCACCATTAATGTAAATTTGGGGAATGGTAGGCCAGTTAGAAAATTCTTTAATGCCCTGACGAATGTCAGGATCTGATAAAACGTCTACTGTCTCGTAGGGTGCGCCGAGAGAGTTGAGGATCTGCACGGCGTTGTTCGAGAAACCACACTGAGGCATCAACTTAGATCCTTTCATAAAGACCAGAATTTTATTGCTGTCAACCAGGTTCTGAATTCGGGCTTGGAGTTCGGGTGTCATGGATAAGCTGTCCTGTTTTAATCGGTAAGAATTTAGTCGGTGAGAATTTAATCAATGAAAAAATGAATGGTGAAATCGGACAAAGAAATCTACGCAAGATCTATGAAGCTGCGATCGCCAACTCTGCCCATTTTTCTGGCGTATAGGTTTTAAGCGCAAAGGCGTGAATTTTGTCCGTTGCCATCGCCTCATTTACAATACCGTAGACCAAACGATGCTGCTGGACGAGGGACTTCCCAGTAAAAGCAGCAGAAATAACCGTCACTTGGTAGTGGTCTCCACCCCCCGTGAGGTCTTGCACCTGTATCTCAGCATCTGGAAACCCTGTTTGAATCATCTGCTGGAGTTCATTGGGGCTAATCATCAGGCAACCTCATAGACAAAAAAATAGACCAAAAGCTGGAGACGAGAAGCGAGAGATCTCCAAGACAAATTACGGCGCTGGAAAGCTCTCTAGATTCTTATCATATAGCAAGGCCAATGTAGCAAGACCAATGTAGCAAGCGTAGGGATAGTCATGCGCTGCAAGAAACCGAATGCAAGAAACCAAAAGTCAGTGGGTCTACAGGATTTCTCCCTACAGGCTTTTGTCTCCGCTTGCGAGAGCCAGGATGCCTAGCGCTGACTCACTATCCGCCGCAAGTCAAGCGTCAGCGGATATTTAGGATGTACCTGGAGGGGCGGTATTGTTTGGGACTTTGTTTGGGATTTTGCTTGAGATTTTGTTTGGGATACCTTCTGGGACAGCTTCTTGACCGGATGGGAAATAAATCGCTCTTTCAGGCGCTCGGCAGCTTCTTGGGCAGATTTAGGCAGCCCAAGATAGGCTGACCCGTCAGGACGGTTGACGTGGTAGGTGCAGCCACCGAGGGTATGTCCCGTCTGGGTGTCTATAATCTCAAAATTCAGGACGGGCTGCGGGGCGATCGCCTCATGTTTGATGCCGCGATTTTGACGCGCCCGAAACCGCACTCCGGCTACCTGTGCGGTCTGGTTCCTGGATGGTTGGGCCAGATTCGGCTGGGCCAGATTCGATACAGCTAGCAGCGGCACCCTTTGGCCTTGACACAGCACTCGATAGCGACTGAGATCTAGACCATCACCCAACCCATCCCCATCGCCCTCAGAAGTAGCTCGCAGCATCACCTGGATTCGCTCTAAAGAATCGTCCACCGGACGCCCCGTTCCACCCAGGGTTGCTTCTTCCGGCAGTACCGGCCAGAGTTCTAGGGCATGGCGTAGCTCAAGCGTAAGCGTTTGTCCGGCCTCAAGGGGCACTTTGACTTCTCCATAGACCGGAAAGCGCGTTTCAAAAAAGGAGGCAAACCACTCAAACTCAAACCCAAAGCCCGCCTCCTGGAGATCTGCCATAATCTCTTGCCAGTCTGCCTGTAGAAAGTAGGGCAGAAAGTATCGATCCTGGAGAGCGGTCTCAAAGTAGATCGGAGGCTTATTGTAGGGAGTTCGCCAAAACCAGGCAACGATCGCCCTCACCAATAAAAGCTGGAGCAGCCGTAGGTGAGGATGGT
The DNA here is from genome assembly GCA_022402525.1 of Thermosynechococcaceae cyanobacterium MS004. Lineage (GTDB taxonomy): Bacteria > Cyanobacteriota > Cyanobacteriia > Thermosynechococcales > Thermosynechococcaceae > JAAURS01. The sequence continues at coordinate 4,034 of JAKRSB010000017.1, read as the reverse complement.
GGGGCATCTCAAAGGCTCTAAATTCCAATAGGCCAAGCTGCATTCCCGATTTATCCACCGGATAGAGTTTATCGATACACAGCGCTGCCCGGTGGGTATTGCCCGTCAGGTCGGTCAGGAGCGGCCTAAACAGGTGATCAATGAGTGCAGGAGGGGCAGTGGGGAACTGGTCAATGATGCCAAAGGCCAGCTCTAGCTCGTATAGCCCCTCATGGTGGGCTTCATCGACGCGGGGGGCTTGGCTGGTTGGCCCCACAAATTGCCCTGAAAATAGGTACGACAGGCTCGGATGGTGTTGCCAATAGGCAATGATGCTACGCAGTAGCTCAGGCCGCCTGAGCAGTGGACTCTCTTGGGGGCTGTTGCCGCCAATGGTGACGTGGGCACCGCCGCCCGTGCCCAGGGTACGGCCATCTAGGGTGTATTTGTAGGAGCTCAGCCCTGCCTGCTGCGCCAGCCGATCCAAGGCGAGGGTTTGGGTGACCAGCGCTTCCCAATGATCGACGGGGTTGACGTTGACCTCAATGACGCCCGGATCGGGGGTGATGGCAAAGCAGTCAATGCCAGCATTCATGGGTGGGCCATAGCCCTCTAGGTGGATAGGAAGGTTCAACTGCTGCGCCGTTTGGTCAAGGGCTTGAATCAGCTCTGCGAAGCTATGGGTCGAAATCATGGGCGGCAAAAAGACGCACAGCATTCCATCTCGCACCTCCGCCGCGATCGCCACCAAAATGGTGTTGTCTGCCAGCACCTGAGGGGAGGCTTTGGATGGAATGGATGGGGCATTGAGCGGGATATCAAATTCCGTCGCCAGGGCATTAGACCATTCAATATTTCGAAGCGGGAGCCGTAAGCCTACGGGGGACTGGCCCGAAAAAATTGTAATGGGGCACTGGTCGCCATACTGTCCCTGATCCGTGAGCCAAGGGCAGGTGGCCCAGTACCATTTCTGATCGCCTTGGGTTGCCAGCAGGGGAAAAACGTAGCCCACAGGCTGCTTGGCCCCTTCTTCGTGGGCAGGAATCACATACTCAGGGGGCAAGTCTAGGCGATCAGCAAGGGCGCGTAAAAAGGTCAGGGCCTGATGAGCTTCAAGAGATCCCTTTGGGCTGGTTTGGGTTTGCAGGTCAGGGCGAGTCCAGAGCGCTTTGCCATCGGTGCGCCAGTAAAAACTTAGCGCCCAGCGCGGGTAGGGTTCGCCGGGATAGAGCTTACCGCTACCGTGCTGAAGCAGGAAACCTTTTGGGAAGAACCCGTCTGAGATATTTCTCAGCATCGCGATCGCCACCTGCTGCTTATGGTCACCCAGGGCTGCAATCTGCCACTCTGGTAAATGAAGATGATCGAGGGCAATGAACGTAGGCTCTCCTCCCATGCGAAGCCCCACCTTTTGCTGCTGGAGCACCTCATCAACCTGTTGACCTAGGCGAAAAACTGCATTCCACTGTGAGTCTGTTAACAAGCGTCTATAAAACTCCTATCGTGACTGAACCAACTATCTAAGCTAACTACCCCAGAATTGCCAGCCAGAATTTTTAGGCAAAATTTCTAGTCAGAATTTCTAGTCAGAATTGCCAGCCAGAATTTCGATTGCCTTAGAACCCCGTCAGAATCCGTCATAATAAAGCCAATATCATAGAGCTAAGCTTGACCAAGTTTGGTTGAATTCAGCACTATTCTCTGGCCGTAATTTTGTTATCGGTTGGATTTGGGCGCTGCCTAATTTAATGCAGCAAAGCCCGCTCTGCAAGTGCTAAAGCGATCGCAAGTGCAAAAGCGATCGCAAACATGTATTCCGGGCGACCCGCACTGGCTAGCCCCCTTGCCGACTTCTCCCTCGTGGCTAACGTGGTTTCTAAAAGCAAGGCTAGTAAAATTGAGCCCAATTGTACCTATCCCTGCCCCTGCCGCAAACCGGGAGAGCTACATCCTATTGTCTTAACTGAAGCGCTAGGGTGCAGTCGCTGCCATCATATTTTTGTAGTGCATGAGGATGGCTATACCCTAGAGCATGTGTCTGGAGTCTATCCGACTAAGCAAAGGTGGTACTGGAGCGGGCAAGGGTGGTGTCCAACACAGTCGCAGCGGACGAAAGGATGGACTTGGTGCATGGGTCTGCTGCTGTGCAGCACATTGCTCGTGCTGCTGTTGGGGCTCCATATACGGCTGGATGCGCGTATCGTAGTATGGGTTGTAAGCATGCTGATCCTAAGCACAATGGCTTGGCTTATTCTTTTTCGCCAAGGGATCTAGCTCGCTATAGGGTCTAAGGTGGCAAGGGCGGGTTCGACTCCATGACAAAACCGCTTCTTCGGAGCCATCTTGCGTGATGACGCGATCGCAGAAGAGGCCATCTTGAGTCTTAGATTTGAGTCTTAGATTTGATGAGATTGTGATTTTATGAATCCATGAGTTTATGAATCCATAATTTTATGAGGCCGTGATTGTGGAGACTGTCTTCTTAGGGGTTGCGGAAGCTCACCAATGAATGATTTTCAAGCGTTACAGCGAGAAGCATTAGCCGATTTAGACGCGGTTGCCCTACAAGCACACCAGGCATCCCTGAGTCTGGCACAAACTCCAGTGCAGGTTCGCAATCTCGCGCTGAAGGAGCTGTTGACCAGTCTGCAATCACAGCGAGATGGTGCTTTAGAAGCCAATACGCTTGACCTAGAAACGCTGCGGGATTTGGCAACGGTTGGCTTTGGGGCACAGTGGCTAAAGCTAACGCCGGAGAGGATTTCCCTAGTCCGTCAATACATTGAGGCATTGATTGGTCTGCCCGACCCGCTTCAGGTGCAGAGCGGTACGGTGGCGCAGTCTCTCTATAGCTACAATGGCTACCGCTCGATGCCGCGCGGCTTGGTCTGTGGGCTGTATGAGTTTTTGCCGGAGTTTCCCCTTTTACTGGCGAGCCTTTGTCTCAAAACGGGGAATAGCCTCTGGCTTAAGGGCAATGCCGAAACCAGCTATACCCATCAGTTTTTTGCGAGTCTGATTCACGCTGCGCTGGATAAAGCAAAGCTAGACCCTCGGTGTTTCTACAGTTTTTCGGGCGATCGCGCTCGTCCTGCATCAGATTTACTGGCACCAGGGCTACCCCTCGACCTCATTGTGCCCTACGGTCGGGCAGCGTTTACTCAGGCGATCGCCCAGCAGACCCAATCCCCCGTCTTGACGCCAGCGATGGGCAACTGCTACCTCTTTTGGGCACCCTCCGGCAGCAGCGATTTTGTCCGCACCATCATTGTGGATAGCCATATTGGGATGCCCGATGCGGTAAACGCCGTTGAAAAGGTCTTAATTACACCCAATATCAACTCGTCTTTACTGAATGTGGTCTTTCACCATCTGCGTGAAAAGGGCTTTATCCTTAAGGGCGATGAAGCACTGGTTGCTGAGTTTCCAGACCTAATTCTGGCGGAACCCCAGGAGTGGTCAACTGCCTACCTCAACAAGACCGTGGCCTTTAAGATGGTAGATTCTCTGTCCGACGGGATTCAGTGGATTAACCGCCACAGTAGTGGTCATGCAGACGGACTCGTGACCGATATCTACCGAGAAAGCCAGCAGTTTATCTTAACCACTGACAGCGCGACTAGCTTTATTAACGCCTCACCCAAGTTTTCTCGGCTCTCCAGCGGCCCCAACGGGGCGATCGCTCTAGGGATGATGGGTCGTGGCACGTCGGCTTGGGGAGCCATCAGCATTAAAACTTTCTTGAAGGGCATCCGCGTGGTGCAGGGCATGGGGACGGTCATTCCGCCTTAATACAACCGCATGGGAACCGCCGCATAGGCCAGCGCATTTATTCTCTACCTCTAAAAAAACAGCGCCCTGCTTTCACAGGGCGCTGTTTTAGGCGTGAGCCTTGAGTCGTGAGCTTTGGGTAAATGACGCTTGCCGATGAACGACTGATGTCATTCCGAACCCTAGACAACCAGCTTCTTAGAGGGCATTACCGCGAGGCAATACTTCTTCAGGGAAGATGAAGTGTTCATGGGGCTGGTCTTGGGGAGCCATCCAGGCTCGCA
>JAKRSB010000150.1 GCA_022402525.1 Thermosynechococcaceae cyanobacterium MS004 | reverse complement strand
ATCGCGTAGCCTTTGCCCTTTACCGTTGCCACATGCACCAGCACCGGGCCGGGGTGCTTATGGGCTTCTTGGAAGGTAGAGATCAACTCCTCTAGGTTGTGGCCATCCACGGGGCCAATGTAGGTAAAGCCCAGTTCCTCAAAGACTGCACCCACCTTAGACACCGCAAGCCGCTTCATACCACCCTTTAATCGGCCCAGCTCGCCGCCATCTACAAAGGGAAGATGCTTGAGCTGCTCTTCAATATTTTCAGAGAAAAACTGTACAGGCGGACTCAGGCGAATTTTGTTGAGGTAGCGCGAGAGTGCACCGACATTGGCGGAGATCGACATATCGTTGTCGTTGAGCACCACCATCAGATTGGTGTTGGGCATGTGTCCCGCATGGTTGATGGCTTCTAATGCCATGCCGCCCGTGAGGGCTCCATCGCCAATAATGGACACCACCTTAAAGTTTTCGCCCTTCATGTCACGGGCGATCGCCATGCCAAGTCCGGCCGAAATACTGGTCGAGGCGTGACCTGCACCAAAATGATCAAAACTGCTTTCTTTGCGGTTGAGGTAGCCCGCAATGCCGTCCTTTTGGCGCAGCGTATGAAACTGAGCGTAGCGCCCGGTGACTAACTTATGGGGATAGGCCTGATGGCCCACGTCCCAAATCACCTTGTCATGGTCTAGGTCCAAGGTTTTATAGAGGGCAAGGGTTAGCTCTACCACCCCCAGACCTGGCCCCAAATGCCCCCCGCTGGCTGCGACCGTTTCGAGGTGTTTGTCTCGGATTTGACGCGCAATCTGCTTCAGCTGCGCCACCGATAATCCCCGGAGCTGATTTGGGTGAACAATTTCATTCAGGTGCATAGTCAGAGGCATCTCACATCGTTCGGGTGGGCATTTCTACCCTTTACTTTAACGGATTTCTAGGGGCATAAAGCAGCGAGTAAGCGAGATTTGTTGCGTTGCCAATCGGACGGGATCGCTCAGCCTTGGTGAGGTGCAATACCGTAGGGTGCGATCAGAATGGCAGAACCCAAACAATCAATCCACAGTGAATTAACCTCAACGAAGAGTTAGCCTCAACGAAGAGTTAGCCTCAACAAAATCTGCGATCGCAGGAAGGCAATGAGAGAAGGTATTAGATCTGAAATACCCCAGACCTGAAATACCTTCAATCTGAAATACGTCCTACCGCTCCTGTAGCTCATGGAAATAGTCCCACCAGCGATTCAGCGGCACATACACCACGGGCGTCCACAGGCTGCTGATGATGGCAGAACTGAGCCCCACCTGCTGTAGCCGCTCCCACAGCTCGGCAGAAGGCCACTCGCCCCGCAGCAGAAGCTGTCCAGCCATCACCCCTTCCACTAGCAGCGCCATGATAAACACCAGGAGCGCAGCTGAAATAAAGTCTTCTTCCAGAAAACGTTCTTTATCGAGACTGCTGATCAAAAACCCCGCCAGCCCTAGCCCCACGGCGTGGGTCGGGTTTGCAGCCGTCAGACCATCCTGAATCCAGCCCAGCGCCACCCCTGCAATCACACCCTGTAATGGCGATCGCTTCACGCTCCAGGCAACCACCCAAATCAGAAACCAGTTCGGGCTGGTCTTGAGCAGCACCATACCCGGCAACTGATGGGGATGCAGCGCCACACAAAGCAGAACAGAGCCCAACGTGATCCAAATATTCAGCCACGTCAGCCCAGACCGCGACCAAGACTTTAACGGCTTCGCCATTGACCCATTCTTAGCCACCAGATCCTAGCCATCCATTTCTACTCACCCATTCTCAGCCATTAGTCAGCACATTGACCCACTCCACATCCTCAATCGGCGCAGAGAACTCCACAATCGCCTGAGGTGTAGGCTGCTTTTCCAGATCGACCTTCACCACTCGGCCAATGGCAATTCCTGAAGGGAAGCGACTGCTCAGGGTAGAGGTCACAATCGTATCGTTAACCTTAATATCTGGCGTCTTCTCAAAAAAATCTAGCACCCCGTAGCGGCTTGCCCGTCCTCGAAGAATTCCCACCTTCCGGCTGCGCGTCACCGTAATGCCAATTTGGCTGGTGGGGTCTGTAGCCAGCAGCACCCGACTCGTCTTGGGCGACACACTCATCACCCGACCCACCAGACCTCCCGGAGCCACGACCACCGCATCAACCGCCACCCCATCTAAGCTTCCCTTACCGAGGGTGAGCTGCTGCCACCAGTTATCTGCACTCCGAAACAGCACAGGCGCAGCAATCCGCTTGCGATTGGGCAATACAGGCAGCTCCAACAGCGTTTGAAGAGATCGATTTTGCGCCTCTAGCTCCTGTACCCGCTGCTGAAGCGCTTGGGTCTGGGCATCTAAAAGCTGCTGCTGAACCTCGCCATCAGCCTTAAAGGGCCCCGCCAAGACACTATTAAAATCAGTCAAACCAAAGCCTTGCGTCGCCTTAACCAATCCTGCAACGCCTAGCACCCCCAAGGCCAACAGCAGAGACGATTGATTAAAGCCCCACCAGCGCACGAACCTCTTCATTTGTCCTTAAAATTCAAAATTCACCTGCGTTTAGAGCTAGACGTTAATCGCGCTATTGCTAAACACACGAGAAAGCTTGTCAAAGTTTTCAAGAATGCGCCCAGTACCCATCACCACACAGGTCAGCGGGTCTTCTGCAATATGCAAAATAATCCCGGTTTCATGGCTAATGAGCTTATCTAGCCCGCTGAGTAATGCCCCCCCACCGGCCAAGACAATCCCCCGGTCTACCACGTCCCCAGCCAGTTCCGGCGGAATCTGCTCCAGGGTGCGCTTAACGGCCTCCACAATCACAGAGAGCGGCTCATTCATGCTCTCGCGAATTTCTGGCCCCTTAACCACAACGGTGCGGGGAAGCCCTGAGAGCAGGTGCAGACCACGCACTTCCATACTAGCCTCGTCATTCTCACTGGTGGGGTAGGCAGACCCAATCCGAATCTTGATGTCTTCCGCTGTGCGCTCCCCAATCACGAGGTTGTGCACCTTTTTCATGTAAAGACTAATGGATTCTGTGAGTTCATCTCCAGCAACCCGCACCGATTCAAGGCTGACCGCCCCGCTCAGACTGAGTACCGCTACTTCCGTTGTGCCCCCGCCGATATCAACAATCATACTGCCCGTAGGCTCACTCACGGGCATTCCCGCGCCAATGGCCGCTGCGATCGGCTCCTCAATAAGGTGCACTTCGCGCGCACCCGCCTGACTGGCAGCATCCATCACAGCCCGACGCTCCACCCCCGTCACTCCACTCGGAATCCCAATGACGACGCGAGGAGCAACCAAATTGCGTCCGGCATTCACCTTGCGAATGAAATGCTTAAGCATCATTTCAGTCGCTTCAAAATCCGCAATGACGCCATCTCTCAAGGGACGGATGGTGGTGACAGCTCCAGGGGTACGCCCCATCATGCGCTTGGCTTCTTCCCCCACGGCCAAGGGCTGCTTGGTGTTTTGGTCGATCGCCACCACAGAAGGCTCCTGCACCACGATCCCCTTTCCGACCACGTAAACCAACGTATTTGCGGTGCCGAGGTCAATACCAATATCACGAGATAAGCGTCTGAAATTAAAGAAGGGGGCTTTCACCAGCGGATTCCTCTTGAGTCTAGTGGGGTGTCTAATGGGGGTAGACAGAAGTCGTCGTGCTGGATTTTAGTATGTTTTGTAACAGCAGTCTAGCAAGGGGTTCGGCGCCTCTCTGGACTTTAACCCTGGAGAATCTCTCGGAGAGGCGATCGGAGAGGAACTCGAAAGAGGCTGGACTGCTTATGCTTGTGCCTGTCCTAGCTTGAGATTGAGAATAGATAGTCCAAAAATCAAGAGAAAGAGAACCAGTCCGATAGCACAGGCATAGCTCATTTCGAGGTCTTGAAACGCGCGCTGGTACAGATAGTAAACAATGGTTTTAGAGCTGTTTAACGGCTCCCCCCTGGTCATAATAAAAACTTCTTCAAAAACCTTGGTGGCGGAAATGGCAGAAATGACGGCCACCAAAAACAAATAGGGGCGCATTAGGGGTATGGTAATGTCCCAGTGGCGCTGGAGTCCATCGGAACCGTCGATCGCCGCTGCTTCGTAGAGGTCTGCTGGTATCCCCTGAAGACCCGCCAGGTAGATCACCATGTAGTACCCTAAGCCTTTCCAAATGGTGACGGCCATGACGCTAAAGAGGGCAAGGTTTGGACTCGTCAGCCAAGGAATGCTTTTTAGACCCAAAAGCTGAAGACCCTGGTTAAATAGACCGTTGGAAGCATAGAGCCACTTCCAGGCAATGCCCGCCACCACCATCGAAATCACCACTGGGGTGTAGTAGGCCGTTCGGAACCAGCGAATCCCCCTCAGTTTTTGATTCACCAGGATTGCTAAGCCCAGGGGGGCAACCACCAAAATTGGAACCACGCAGACCAAATACAAGACCGTATTGCCCAGAGTTTTCCAAAAGATAGGGTCACGCCACAGCTTCTGGAAGTTAGCCAACCCGACCCAGGCAGGGGGCTGGGTGAGATCGTACTCAAATCGCGTGAAGCTTAGATAGAACGCCTGCACGGCTGGCCAAAAGACCGTTAGGCTCAGCACAAGAAGCGCGGGCACTAGAAACAGGTAGGGGGTGAGGATGGTGAGAAGGCGTGTCCCAGACAGCCGGGGCGATCGCCGATTCCCTGAGCCTTTAGTGCCTGAACCTTTAGTGCCTGAATCTTGAGTTCCTGAATTGTTAGTTTCAGGCTCACCGGAAACGCTATCCGTCACCATCGTCTAGTTCCCCATCAAATCTTGGGTGGTTTCATCTTGTATGGGATTGTCTGGCATAAATCTCTCTGGTGTCGGTTCATCTGGCGCTGCATCATCTTGTGCTGCGCTGTGCACCTCGCCATTGAACAGCAGAAAGAGTTCTTGGCATATTTGCTTGAATAGACCCTGAAAGCCCACCGCAGGCGGATAGTTTCCGGTAAACGTCCAGTCTCCCACGGTCGAGAACCACCACCGCTGATCCCCTAAGGGGCCAAAGCAAGCCGCCTCGATCCCCACAAGCCGCTGCTCTTGGAGTCGCAACTGCACGAGGGTTTGTCCTGGGGGCAGATTAAACCCAAAGTCGATGGAGTCTGGATCTGTCCAGGCTTGTGCTTCTGGATCATTCATCCAGGGGGTCAGGGTTGCCTTTGCCTTGGGGAACTGGCGCTTAAAAAGAGCGACGGTGGCCGCAATTTTATTCGCCGATTCGGGGCTGGTGGCCTGCTCAGCAGCATTCATTCAGCCCAGTCCTTCACTCTAGTAACGTTTTGAATTGCGATCGCGCTGAGGGCTACCCATTTAAAAGGGCTTTACATGATGGACAACTGGATATTATTTAATCACACTCGTCCCCATTGATGGCACAAAAAACATCCCCTAAAGTACAAGACTTCAGGAGCTGCTTATCTCCTAGGAGGTGCATAGGCTTTTTCTTACTTAGAACGGGACTGACGGGGCTCGAACCCGCAACTTCCGCCGTGACAGGGCGGTGCTCTAACCAATTGAACTACAGTCCCCTGTAGTCGGCAATCTTCATTGTGCAGATCCTTGAGCCGTTTGTCAAACAGAATGTTTTCAAAGCATCCCTTTTGATGATTGTGCCCTGCAATCTTGCACGGCGTCAGAAGCCCTAGTCCACCAAACCAGCGAAGGCTTAATCATCGCCTAAGGTTCACAGTCTAAGGTTCACAGTCTAAGGTTCATAGCCCAAGGTTTATAGTCCAAGGCTCATAGCCTAATGAATCCGCTGAGATAAGAGCTGTTCTTCAAGCGCTGCAATCCGGTTATAGGCAGCAGTCAACTGCGCCATGAGCCTTTGCATCTGAAGTTCATGACTCATGGATTTTCCGGTGAATGCATTCGTCACCATGGGGTCTTCGTCTTCCAGCACATCTCGATGCGTAATTGTAGGCAGAGTCGGTGCCGGACTTGTCAAAGGCTTTACGCTGGGACTTGTGCGTGCAGCAGCCAACAGCTCAGGAATCTGTGTGCTCAAAACTTCAATTTTTTGATGCATTGCCTCAAGTTTTTCGTTGATGACCGTGAGCTGCTGCTGAAGTGTTTCCACTAATGACCCTCGTAAGTTAAAAGAATTCTTTCCCTTACCCTATGCTAGAGATTAAGCGACTCCCCTGGGGATGATTATTGCGCTGCAATACTTAAATTCTGCTTAAGATTTGAAATAGCAAATAAGCCTGTGTGGCTTTGCAGGCAAAGAGTAGAAATATTTTTCTTCAAGAAAACTCAGGTGTTCTTCTTTGATTCTGAGGTAGCGAAAAGACGCAAACTCTTTTGCTGAGATTTTGATGAACTTCCTTCAAAAATGTTCAATAAATCTTAAATTATTCCCTTGAGCAGAAGCTTTTGAAGTGAGCAGAGTCGTGAGTCTGCTGAACGGCGTCACCCGCACTTCTCTCGCAACTGCACCCGCAACTTCACCACTCAATGCCTTAAAAATGCTGCTCTACGATGTTCACTAAATAGCTGCACCAATGGTTAACCAGCTCGGCATCAGCAGCTTCAACCATGACGCGAATGAGCGGCTCGGTGCCAGAAGCCCTCACCAAAACCCGCCCCTGATCTCCCATGTCAGCCTCTGCTAAGGCGATCGCTGTTGTCAAAGGTGTACAGTTTTGCCAGTTACAGCGGCGATCGCGATCTTCAACTCGAATATTGCGTAAAAGCTGAGGATAAGTTTGAAAGCTGCTGTCTACTAAGTCTCTAAGCTTTTGGCCAGAGCGCTGGACAATGGTGGCAACGTGGAGTGCCGTTTGGAGACCATCTCCCCCCACACCATAGTGGCGGCAAAGAATATGCCCAGACTGTTCGCCGCCTAAGGCCGCACCATGACGCAGCATCTCCGCATGGACATACTGATCGCCGACCGAAGCGCGAATCATCTGTCCCCCAAGCTTGGCCCAGGCATTTTCAAACCCCAGGTTTGACATCACCGTAGCCACAATAAGGCTGTGCGGCAGTTGCTGAGTCTGCATCAGCTGCTGGCCCCACAGAAAAAGAATATAGTCTCCATCGACCGTTCGTCCGGTACAGTCCACCGCCAGTACCCGGTCAGCATCTCCGTCAAAGGCAAAGCCTAGATCGGCCTTGTGAAGCTCCACCGCAGCACGTAGCGGTTCTAGGTGTGTTGAGCCGCAGTTTACATTGATACAGGTTCCGTCGGGCTGATCATGTAGGCAGATCACCTCAGCACCCATCTGCCGAAAGAGTTCTGGGGCAAGCTGGGTTGAAGCGCCCCAGGCCAAATCTAAAACAAGCTTCATTCCTTCAAGAGAGGGCTTTTCAAGGGAAGATGCTATCAAAAATGGTGCCTTCAGCGAAGCCAGGTAGGCCTGCGTTAGCTCTGGACGAAAGTGCTGGCGTCCCCAAGGCAGACCCAGGAGACCGTCCATGGCGGTGCCATTCAGATGAAATTCAATTTGTTGCTGAAGGGTCGGGGCTAGTTTTGCGCCCTGGCTATCAAAAAACTTAATGCCGTTATCTTCCGGGGGGTTGTGGCTGGCCGAAATCATCACGCCTCCCACCGCTTCGGTGGTGTGGGCGAGATAGGCCACTGTGGGGGTAGGGCATAGGCCCACATTCCAGACCTCTATTCCGGCAGCGGTCAACCCTGCGGCTAGGGACATGGCAAGCATATCGCTAGAGCATCGAGAATCCTGCCCCATGATAAAAGGGCCGGCCTGTCCTGCCTGATGCTGAAGAACACGCCCAGCCCAAAAGCCCACCTGGAGCGCAAGATTGGGCGTGAGAAGCTGCCCCGCTTTGCCCCGAATTCCATCTGTCCCAAATAGGCGGCAGGGGGGTAACTCATGAGCAGGCAGAAGAAAAGGATCGGACGGAATGTTTGAAGCTAACGCCTTGGATGCTAAACCATTGAGCACTTGGCTAGAAGAAGCGTTAGAGGGGGTTGAAGATAGCACCACGACAGTATTACGCCTCACACACAATTTGTTCTTAGTAACAGGTTCTTAGTAACAGGTTCTTAGTAACAGGTTCTTGGTAACTGGTTCTTAGTAAAGGATCATTTCATCAAGCCTCTGTTTCTTGAACTCTCCTCAGGAGAAGGGGATAGGCATCACCCTAGAGACACATCACAACATTTTTTAATAAGATGTAGGCTAGCTTATCATCTAGCCCTTTGAATGGCACGACTGGGCTTCAGGGTTGGGGGTTCACGGTTAGAGTGGGGGTAGCGGAAGGGCTAAGGCAGTCGCGGGGGATTGGCGTTAGTCTTGCTTTTGAGCAGCAGCGTGAGGGTTAAGTCGTGCTGACCAAGCTGCTCTAACTAAAATTCTCTAACTGAAATGTTCTAACTGAAATGCTCCATCTGAAATGCTCTAACTGAAGCGTTCTCGCTGAGGCAGCGGAAACGTTCTCGCTGGAACATTCTAAATTGAAAGTCTTAAGTTGAAAGTCTTAAGTCTTAGCCTTAAGTCTTAGCTTTAAGAGAGATATCACCCTATGCTGGTCGATACCTAAATGCTTCGCGATCGCCCTTCATCTTCTTCTATGACATTGCTTCAGACTCCACAACTTCGGCGCTCGCCCCGAAACGCCTCGACCAAGGTAAGTCCGACAGGGCAAGGACTACGAAGCATCGTACTGGTGCTCATCATTAGCGTGCTGCTATTTGGGATGATTCCAGCACGGCTTTTTTTCTTGCAGATTACCCAGGGCGATCGCAATCGAGAGCTAGCTGATGACAACCGCATTCAGCTCATTCCCAAACGCCCAGAGCGGGGCAAAGTGTTTGACCGCAAAGGTCGGATTCTCGCCAGCAGTCAGTTTTCCTACTCAGTCTTTGTTTGGCCACTGGCCCAAAGTAAACCCCAGTGGCCCCAGACCGTCAAGACCCTATCGCGAATTTTAGATATTCCGGCGCAGGGCATTCAAAAGAAGGTCGAGAAGGCCGGGATTTATTCTCCTTCCCTGCTGCGGATTGCCCGGGGCATCAGCTTCAGCCAAATCGTGGCCCTCGAAGAGCACCGGAGCGAACTCATTGGCGTAGAAGTGGATAATGAAGCCACCCGCATGTACCCCAACGGGGAACTGGGTGCGCAGGTGCTGGGCTATATCGGCGAAATTACGGGAGAGGAGCTAGACAAGCGCAAGGCGCAGGGCTATCGACTGGGTGATGTGATTGGCAACATGGGCATAGAGTCTGCCTATGAAAACGATCTGCGCGGCACTTGGGGCGGACAGCAGGTTGAGGTAGACGGGACGGGTAGAATCGTCAGAATACTGGGCCAAAAGCCGTCACTGCCTGGTAAAGATATTACGCTGACGCTAGACCTAGACGTGCAGAAGGCAGCGGAGCAGGCCCTAGGCAATCGTCCTGGGGCAGTGGTGGCGCTAGATCCTAGAAATGGCGCTGTCTTGGCCATGGTGAGCCACCCAGCCTTTGACCCAAACTGGTTTTCCAAGAGTATGTCTGAGGCGCAGTGGCAGGCGCTCCAGAGTCGCTCCTTTCCCTTTGTGAACCGAGCCCTTCAGGGATTTCCCCCCGCCAGTACGTTTAAGATCATTACGGCGATCGCGGGGATGGAGTCCGGCAAGTATCCACCGAATACCGTGCTGATGACCTACCCATCACTTCATGGCGTGGGGGACTGGAACGGTGCCGGATTTGGAGCCATTGGGTATTCCACGGCGCTCCAGTGGAGCAGCAATACTTTTTTTGGACAGATTGCGGTTGGAATTGGTCCTAAAAGCCTACTAGACTGGTCCCATCGGTTTGGCCTAGGCGAAAAGACCGGCATTGAAATTCCTGGAGAGTCTGAAGGCTTTTTACCTACACCAGAGTGGAAGCAAAAGGTGTGGCAAGATCGCTGGTATCCAGCGGATTCGGTCATGGTGTCCATCGGACAGGGTGCCGTTCAGGTTAGTCCCTTACAGGCAGCAGTAGTTTTTGCAGTGCCGGCCAATGGGGGCTATCGGGTTAAGCCCCACCTTCGACAAACGGATGCAAATCCAGCGCAGTGGCGGCAGTCTATGAACCTCAAGCCAGACTCTCTCCAGATGGTTCGAGCTGGAATGCGGGCAGTGGTTCAGTCGGGCACCGGAACAGCGCTCAATGTACCGTCTATTCCTTCTGCTGCAGGCAAGAGCGGCACCGGAGAAGACCCGCCACGGCCTTCCCATACCTGGTTTGGCGGGTTTGCCCCTTACGACAAGCCCGAAATTGTGGTGGTTGCGTTTGCGGAAAATTCTGGCGGCGGTGGCGGGAGCACTAGCGGCCCGATCGTCCGTCAGGTGATGGAAGCCTACTTTAAACATAATCCGGCCAAAAAATAACTTGTCGGATTCGTTGGACCTAAAAATATGAATGCTGTTTGACAGGCAGTAGCAGGGGCGATCGCGACGCCAAGCTCTTGCGTTAAATTCTCTGTGTCGAGTCTGAGTCGAGTTTCGGAGGGGAAATCTGAAGAGCATGACTTGCAGCGTAGTGACTTGCAGCGTAGCCGCCCAAGCCATGCTCAAGCCATGCCCAAACCATGCTCAAGTCATGCCTAAATCATTCTTGATCAATGGTTCTGCTTTCCTGCCATCATAGAAAAGATAGATGAATCGATGGATGAATCGATGGATGACTAAGCAGACGGAGTCGAGCTGGGGATGACCATTTTTTTTTATAAAGTGTGGGAACCCTACGGCTGCTTTTCCAATTTCTCTCCCCACAGTATTGAGCTAGAAGGGCGTATCTGGCCCACAACCGAACATTTCTACCAGGCACACAAATATCTCGGATCCCCCGACTCATTTTTGTACGAGCAGATTTTCCAAGCTCCTACTCCAGAAGCCGCCGCTGCGCTGGGGCGTAACCCTAACTACCGGATACGTCCAGATTGGAATGTGGTCAAAGTTGAGGTCATGTATCGGGCTGTCCGCACAAAATTTATGACCTATACAGCCCTTAGAGAACTGCTGATTCAAACGGGGCATGAGCAGATTGTTGAAAACTCACCCACGGATGATTACTGGGGGTGCGGCTGCTCTGGGACAGGGCAAAATCATCTGGGCAAGGTGCTGATGCGCGTTAGGGAAGAACTCAGGCCCCCAGATGTGCGAAAGGGCGATCGCTAGATCCCTAGCATCATTCCAATGGTTCACCCAATGGTTCACCCAATAGCTCGCACTGTCCGTGGTGCCGCATCAAGTGGTCACACAGCACCAGCGCCACCATAGACTCTACCATCGGCACCGCACGGGGCAAGACACAGGGGTCATGGCGTCCTTTCGCAGACAGCACCGTTGCTTCGCCCGTTTGGCTCACGGTTCGCTGGGCTTGGCCAATGGTTGCAGTGGGCTTAAAGGCCACCCGCAAAATAATGTTTTCACCATTTGAAATCCCACCCTGAACGCCACCAGAGCGATTTGTCACAGTCCGAATTCGGCCTGTATCGTCGGTATAGAATTCGTCGTTGTGCTCTTTGCCCGTTAATAGGGTGCCTGCAAAGCCTGACCCAATTTCAAACCCCTTACTGGCCGGAAGCGACATCACCCCCTTAGCTAGGTCAGCCTCTAGCCTATCGAAGACCGGTGAACCTAGGCCGATTGGGACATTCCGCACCACGCATTCCACAACCCCGCCAATGGAGTCCGCATTTTGGCGAGTTGCATCAATCAGGGCGATCATTTTTTCGGCATAAAGCGCATCTGGGCAGCGCACAATATTGCTTTCTACCGCCTCTAGGGTAACGGTATCCGGATCGATGGGCGCTTCTAAATCTTTGATTCGACGCACATAGCCAATAATTTCAACCCCAAATCGGTGCAGAATTTTTTTGGCGATCGCCCCAGCAGCCACTCGACCAATGGTCTCCCGTGCGGAGGAGCGACCCCCACCCTGCCAGTTACGAATGCCATACTTTGCATCGTAGGTCGCATCGGCATGGGAAGGACGGTACACCGTCGCCATCTCGCCGTAGTCTTGCGATCGCTGATCCTTGTTGCGCACCAAAATTGCAATCGGTGTTCCGAGAGTCTTGCCCTGAAAGACTCCCGACAAAATTTCACAGGTATCCGACTCATTGCGGGGCGTCGTGATGCGGCTTTGGCCTGGACGACGACGATCTAGCTCAACCTGAATATCCGTCTCAGAAATTTCGAGTTGCGGGGGACACCCATCAATCACAACACCAACGCCGCCCCCGTGGGATTCCCCAAATGTTGTAACCCGAAATAAATGCCCGAATGTATTGCCCATCAGAGATCAACTACGCTTTTGCAAAATCAGCACGCTGATCTACTATCGCATACTGCGCTCTGCGGCTATCCCTCGTGGGAACCTTCTCCCAGCCTAGATAGACGGGCTCATGGGGGTCTGACCTATGGGCGGCTGGTTCAAAGTCTGGGGCAGGCTGTTTTTCTGATCCATCTGGTCTACTAAATTCTCGACTTCCTGTGGCGTCAAATGGGTGAGTTCACAGAGCCAAAGCTTTAAGGTTTTCTTATTTTCTTCCACTGGGCCGCCTTCCTCAGGCGCAGAGAAAGAGTTTAAATTTGCAGCACTATCCATGTTTTCTAACGGCTTTGATTGAACCTGACTCTAAACCTAGCCTTATCATTCCCACCTAACAGTGATTCAGATCGCAAGGGAACGAAAAATTTCACAGCCAGAGGGATAATGAGAAGGTGATGCCTCCAAATCCTCTCGGATCGGGATCAATAACCCTTCTTCAATGCTCTATACCAATGCGCTCATGCGCTATTTGAGGGCGAGTGAGCCTTGTCGCTGATGGGATCAAAGGGGGCGACTAATAGTGGCGGACAGAAAATTTGCGGTTCCTTCCACAAAGGCAATGACCTTGTCATAGGCCATGCGGGTTGGCCCTAAGACCCCCACACTCCCGACAGGAGCCTTCCCTCTCTGATAAATTGATGAGACTAGGGCACAGTTCTGAATGGGTTTAAGGGGGTTTTCTGCACCAATACGAATCTGAATGGGCGAATTAGGACGGCAGTCAAGGGATGAAGGGTCGTGAGCCTGCTCATACATAAGCGGCCAAAGCTGATCCTGCTCTTCTTCCAGCATCTGAATAATATTTTGCGCTTGAGCCAGCTCTGAAAACTCTGGCTGCCGTAAAAATTCAGCTAGCCCTCCCACTAAAATAGGGCTGGGAAGGGAGGAGTGAGTTCGTTGACTCAGGTCACCAAAAAGCTGCTTGAGGGATTCCGCAAAGGCTTGGAACTGGCGATCCAGCGAATGCCAGTCAAGTTCAGAGAGTTCACTCAGTAATTTTCCAGAGAGCTGATGATTTAAAAAGTTCGACAAAAGCTGTAGCTCTTGTTTGATCAGTTCTTCTGCCTCTTCATTCTGGTTTTGATTTTCGTCTTGATAGAGGTGGGCTGGTAAATTCATGAACACCGTGTGGGTTTCATAGCTGTCCGTCACTAAAATGACCATGACCCGCTGTGGCTCTACCTGAACTAAGTGGAGGTGACGGATGGCTGCTGATGTTGGCTGGGGCAGGGTAATCAGCGCAATGCAGCCGCTGAGGGTTGCCAAAATCTGGGCAGCATGACGGACAAGGGTTTCAAAGCTCGTTTGGCCGGGATTGAGGCGCTTGTTCAGAAGCTGCTGCACGCGATGGACGAGCTGGTGGGAGGGGGTAATAAGCTCGTCAACGTAGAGACGATAGCCTGAATCAGAGGGGACTCGGCCGGCGGATGTGTGGGGTTGATAAAGCAACCCTGACTTTTCCAGCATCCCCATGACGTTGCGAATAGTGGCGGGGCTAAGGCTAAACTCATACTCTTTGGCCAGCGCTTGGGAGCCTACAGGCTCTGCGGTGGCGATGTAGTAGTTGACGGTAGCCCACAATATTTTCTGCTGGCGCTCTGTGAGATGTACGTCCATAGTGCTCACGTCATGGAAGGTATGGCGAGGTCTGTCGAGAGGAAGCTCAGTGGGGAGAATCTTCGCGTCAAGACTGAGGATCAGTATCGAGGAATGGATGGGTCTACTAGGCTTGAATAGGCATCAATCCCCCCAGCAATGTTATGAACCTGGGTAAATCCTTGCTGCACTAGCCAATGACACATCTGAGCCGATCGCATACCGTGGTGGCACAAGACATAGGTTTCGGCATGGGGATCAAGCTGGGTAGGCAGCGCGGCGCTCCAGTCTTGAAACTGGCTGAGCGGAACGTTTTGAAAACCTTCTAGGGCGGCGATCGCCAATTCCTGTTCTTCTCGAACATCAAGAAGCTGAAGACCGACAGGTTGCTCAGTCCAGCGCTGCGCAAAGTCTGTGACCTTGATTTCTGAAATTGTTTGAGCTTCAGCCATAGAGATTCAAAAGCCGATAGTTTTTAGAAGGGCGGATATTCTTGATATTTAGGCTAGACGAAATTGCTAAATCAAAGTCTAGGCCTAAATTTCAGATAACGCTGAGTAAGCTAGCACAAATTTACTGCGAATGAGTTTACCGCGAGTGGGTTTACCGCGAATGACTTCCATCATCCGGCAGGGCTGTGAGGTTAGCTTCTATAGGTTCGGCTGACAATCGCTAAGCTTAAAGTTGCTTGACTTAAAGCTTGCTGGACTTAAAACTTGCTTGACTTAAATATCTAGCTCGGCAAGCTTGAGTCGGGAGCCGTGTTGTTCAATAAATTCACGACGGGGCGCAACGCGATCGCCCATCAGAATGGTAAAAATTCGGTCGGCTTCGGCGGCGTCTTCGATATTGATGCGCTTGAAGGTGCGGGTTTCTGGGTTCATGGTGGTATCCCAAAGCTGCTGGGGCATCATTTCCCCCAGTCCTTTAAAGCGCTGGATGGTATAGTTCGCGTTTTCTGGAAATTCATGATCCACCAGGTTACGCAACTCTTGATCGCTGTAGCAATAGTAGTGCGATCGCCCCCGCTCTACTTTATAGAGGGGTGGGCAGGCAATGTAGATATAGCCTTCCTGGATGAGCTGTCGCTGGTAGCGATAGAAAAAGGTCAGAATCAAGGTCCGAATGTGCGCCCCGTCCACATCCGCGTCGGTCATGATGACAATGCGGTGGTAGCGGAGGTTAGCCGGATCAAACTCTTCGCCCTTGATGCCTAGCCCTAGCGCCGTAATTAACGCCTGAATTTCGGTATTTTTATAAATCTTGGCGTCATCGGTTTTTTCGATGTTGAGAATCTTGCCCCGCAGCGGCAAAATAGCCTGAAACTGGCGATCGCGTCCTTGCTTTGCACTACCCCCTGCGGAGTCCCCTTCTACAATATAAATTTCAGACTCTTTGGGGTCGCGGGAACTACAGTCCGCCAGCTTACCGGGCAAAGTTGAAGACTCTAGCACAGACTTGCGCCGTACCAGCTCCCGCGCCCGCCGCGCCGCCTCTGCCGCATTAAAAGCCTGCAGCGCTTTTTCCAGAATCAAGTCCAGCACCGAAGGCTGAAACTCAAAGTATTCTGTTAAAACCTCTCCGACAAGAGACTCCACCACGCCGCGCACTTCCGGGTTGCCTAGCTTCGTTTTGGTTTGGCCTTCAAACTCTGGATCGGGGACTTTCACAGAAATCACCGCCGTTAGCCCTTCCCGGATATGCTCCCCACCGAGATTCGCGGAATTTTCCTTCAGCTTATTGCGTTTTCGCGCGACGGAATTGATGGTGCGCGTCAGGACGGCCTTCAGCCCCTCTAGGTGAGTGCCCCCGTCAATGGTGCGGATGTTATTGGCAAAGCCTAAGACATTGTCAGTGTAGGCATCCACACACCACTGGAGCGCCACCTCAATCTGAATATTGTTCCGTTCCCCCTGGACGTAGACAATCTCCTCGTGGAGTGCGTCCTTATCCCGGTTCATGTAGCTAATATATTCGCGGATACCGCCGTCATAGCGATGCACTTCGACGATGGGCGCATCCAGATTCAACAGGGTTAGACGGTTATCCGTGAAGGCAATCTCAACACCAGCGTTCAGGTAGGCTAGCTCTCTGAAGCGATTCAGCAGGGTTTTGAAGTCAAACTCCACGCCGGAGGTAAAAATTTGTGTGTCAGGCAAAAAGGTCATGGAGGTGCCCGTCTTGGAGCGGTCAGAGGGTTTCTCGACCAATTCCGTCACCGGAATGCCGCGCTCAAAGCGCTGGGTGTAGAGCTTATGGTTGCGCCAGACCGAGGCTTCTACCCATTCTGAGAGGGCATTGACCACAGAGATGCCTACCCCGTGCAGCCCGCCGGACACCTTGTAACCACCGCCGCCAAACTTGCCACCCGCGTGGAGCACGGTCATGACGGTTTCTAGGGCTGACTTTCCGGTGCGGGGATGCACATCCGTCGGAATACCGCGCCCGTCATCGGTAATGGTGGCAGAGCCGTCATCATTGAGGGTGATATCAATGCGCTTACAGTGCCCTGCCAGCGCCTCGTCCACTGAGTTGTCAACGACTTCATAGACCAGATGATGCAAGCCCCTCGGCCCCGTTGTCCCGATATACATCCCTGGACGCTTGCGGACGGCTTCTAAGCCCTCTAACACCTGAATCTGACTGGCGCTGTAGTTTTCAGTGGTCATTAAATGAATGGCTCCTGTATGCGGCCTTAAGCTCTTTTGTGAATAAAAATAATACTTATGCCCAAAATTTTATCACAAAAGGGTCTTAGGCGGCTTTGGGCGGCGCAAACTAAAGATTTCAAGAGGGGATGCTATTGCTTATGAAGGCTCAGGCTCTAGTAGGGTTTTGGTTGGGGCGATCGCCTCAGGGGTAGCTTAAGCTAGGGTGACAAAACCATGGCTACAGCGCCGTAATCCTTGCCCTAGCTTTCTTCTGCAGTCCTCTCGCCCCTTTATTCAGAACCATTTATTCAGAACCATCTCTTCATGCAGCCAAAACTGATTGTCATTTGTGGCGCAACAGCAACCGGAAAGACGGCGTTAGCGCTCACCTGTGCAGAACGCCTAAATTCGCCCATTTTGAGCGCAGATTCCCGACAAGTGTATCAGGCGTTTGATATTGGGACGGCAAAACCGACGATGGCAGATCGCGCTAGGGTGCCCCACTATCTTGTCGATATCTGTCCACCGACTGAAACCTTAACCGCCGCGCAGTATCAGCAAATAGCCCAGGCGCTGATTGCGGCCCAGCATACGGCAGGGGTGACGCCAATCTTGGTGGGCGGAACGGGGCTTTATATTCAGTCCATTGTGCAGGGGCTTAAGATTCCGAGAGTGCCGCCGCAGCCAACCTTGCGATCGCAGTTTGAAGGGTTTTCGCAAGGGGAGCGCCATCAGTGGCTGCGGCAAGTTGATCCGGCCTCAGCAGCCAAAATTCACGGTCATGATGCCGTGCGAACCCTACGCGCCCTGGAGGTTTACTACGCCACGGGCATTCCCCTCTCCGTTCAGCAAGGCGCAAATCCACCCAGCTATCCTATTTTGCAAATTGGCCTAGAGCTATCCGACCCAGCCCTCTACGATCAGCGAATTCAGGCTAGAACTCAGGCCATGCTTCGGCAAGGCTGGATTGAGGAAGTGCAGCAAATCATGGAGCGCTACACCGATAAACTGCCCCTGCTGCAAACCCTAGGGTACAGCGAGATTGTCAAGCACCTAAAGGGAAAACTCTCTTTGGATCAGGCCATTGCGCACATTGTGCTGCGCACCCGCCAGTTTGCAAAGCGGCAGCGCACCTGGTTTCGGGCAGATCCCAGCATTCTATGGTTTGATGCGGCCCAGCCAGATTTAGCCCAGTCCGTCTGGGCAACCCTTGAAGCCTGGATGCTTGACAAAATCCCCTCAAAGCCAGAGTTCTAGAGATCCCTCACGCCATTGTCCGCCTTGAAAACTAATTCTCAAAAGCGATCGCAGCTTTGCTAAAATAGCGGCGTTGTCTAAGCGTAGCAATCCATTGAGCCAATCAATCGACCTGCCTCAAGTTCAAGAGCCTAAAGTTGATGAGTTTTTGCAGGAATTAGCAACGATTCAGCAAACCGGGTCGAAGCGCATTGCCCTACTTGGAACGCGCCATTTACCCATCGTGCACCAGCACATGATTGAAATGTTGAGCTACGCGCTGGTGCTATCCGGCAATCAGCTGCTGACCTCTGGCGCTACAGGAACCAACGCCGCAGCCATTCGCGGCGCGATGCGTGCCAACCCTAGCCTTTTGACCGTGGTTTTGCCCCAAAGCCTCAAGCGTCAGCCCGATGAGTCTCGCGCTCAACTCGAACAGGTCATGCACCTCGTTGAAAAGCCAGAAAACGACGATCTCTCGCTGGGAGAAGCCAGTGCCCTGTGCAATCAAGAAATTATTACGCGGTGCCAGCAGCTTGTGTGCTTTGCATACCATGACAGCCACACGCTCTTAAAAACCTGCCGCGAAGCGGAGGATCTGCGTAAAATTGTGGTGCTGTTTTATTTTGATTAGCCTAGTTTGATTAGCCTAGTTTGATTAACCTAGCTAGAGTTCGCTGAGCAGAGACGAGTGAGCTGGACAGAGATCAGAGCCTTCTGTTTGGGTCGCATTTCTGAAGGACTGGTTTCTACGTCCAGCCAGCCTGGGGGGTTGGGCTAGAGGGGTTGGGAGTTCTGGTGTCGAAGTGGCGGTTGAAGGGAGTGCCTTTCCGACTAGGGGCAAACTTTCTAGGGGCAAACTTTAATGACTTAGGCATAGCCAAGTCTGGCGAATCTTGGCTATACAACTCAGTTTGAGGCGTTGGTTCCGGGCGCTTTTACTTCGGAGGCCGTTACTTCAGAGGCCGTTACTTCGGAGGCCTTTACCTCAGGCGCTTTTACTTGAGGGGTGCTGTCTGCTGCGTTGGTTGTGACGCTTCGCAACAGGCTCCATCCTTTATTCTCAGCAATGGCTTTGTTAATTTTTTGGTAGATCTGAAAGCAGTGATTATCGGTTTGTAGAGGCAGTTCTTCATTTTTGACCACGACGCTGAAGTGCGTCGCTTCTGCTTTAGCTCTGGTACTGTCTACTAAGATTTCTATGGTCACGAGCTTGGCAAAGGGAACGTTTCCAGGGGCTTCACGAGCAATTAAATAGTCTTCTTTAAAATAGATAACCTCTAGGTCACAGGACTTGAGCACATCCTTAACCTGCTCATAGAAATGGCTGAGTGGAACGGCCACTATTAAATCGTGCGTATATCGAGCCATACTAGGCGCTTGAGTTCTAAAACAATGATGAGTCTCCCCATGATAGCCAATATCGTTAACGGTTCTCTAAGTTGAGAGGTTATTGAGATGTCAGGCTTTGAGATGTCAGGTGCTGGCCTACGTGGGCAGTTGGTTGTCTTTGAAGGGGTGGAGGGTGCGGGGAAGTCCACTCAGCTTCAGTCTCTACGGCATTGGCTAGAGCAGAGCGGCTGGCAATCTTGGCTACAGCAGCGGGTGGGGACGGCAGTGCCGCCCATTGTCGTGACCCGCGAACCGGGCGGCACTGAGTTAGGACAACAGCTTCGCAGGCTGCTGTTGGACAGTTCTCTAACGGAGGGTGAGGGGCTATGGGATCGGACGGAACTGCTGCTTTACGCCGCCGATCGCGCACAGCATGTCCAGAAGGTCTTGAAGCCTGCGATCGCCCAAGGTGCGCTGGTACTCTGCGATCGCTTTACGGATTCGACGATCGCCTACCAGGGCTACGGGCGAGGCTTTGACCTAGACCTCATCTGCCAGCTCAATGCGATCGCCACAATGGGTTTAGAAAGCGACCTGACGTTGTGGCTTGATTTAGAAGTGCAGCAGGGACTTCAGCGCGCTCAGGCTCGTGCCCAAGCAGATCAGCCAGAAGGCCTGAAGGGGAAAGACCGTATGGAATCGGCCGATCTTTCCTTTCATCAGCGGGTGCAGCAAGGGTTTAGGGCGATCGCTCAGGATGAGCCTCATAGAATGGTGCGTATTGAGGCCAGTCTTTCCGAAGTGCAGGTGGCAGGACAGATCCAGGCGGTAATGGAAGAATATTTGCAAAAATGGTATCCCCAGCGTCTCAATCCCTAGCTTTTCAGCCTCTCCTAGGGCAAGCTCAGGCTGTTGAGTTGCTGAGTCGGGCAGTAGCGTGCGATCGCATTGCGCCAGCCTACCTGTTTGTTGGGCCAGAGGGGGTAGGGCGCAAGCTGGCTGCTCGTCTGTTTTTAGAGGTGCTGCTGCACCAACCTACCCACAGCAGACTAACTCAGTCCTCTGGCAAACCACCACTGCCCCTCCATCAAGCAACCCAGGAGAACCATCCCGACCTGCTGTGGGTGGAGCCAACCTATCTCCATCAGGGCAAGCCGATGACGGCAAAGGTACTGCTAGAGAAGGGCGTTACTCTGCCGAAGAGTCGCCCCCAAGTCCGCCTAGAGCAGGTGCGAGACATTACGCGCTTTTTAAGCCAAAGTCCTCTAGAGGCCAAACGCCTGCTGGTGGTGATTGATGGCGCACAGAGCATGGGAGAATCCGCTGCCAATGGACTTTTGAAAACCTTGGAAGAACCGGGTCAGGGAACGCTGGTTCTCATTGCGCAAACCCTGGATGCGCTACTGCCAACCATTGTCTCTCGCTGCCAGCGGATCCCGTTTCACTGCCTCAGCCCGACTGATCTTGCTCAAGTGCTGCATCAGCTTGGCCTAGATCATCTTCTTAATTATCCGCAGCTTCTGGCGCAGGCGCAGGGCAGTCCCGGTTTGGCCATTCAGTATTGGGAAAAACTCCAGGCCATCCCGTCCGAGCTGCTCCAGAGCGTCCAGGCAATACCCCAATCCTGCCGAGCCTGTCTAGAGCTGGCAAAGCAGATTGAAAAAGCGCTGGATGTTGACGCTCAAGTTTGGCTTTTAGACTACCTTCAGCAGCACTATTGGTTAACCTACGGTAACGCAGCCCTACTCCCTCCCTTAGAAAAAGCCAAGGCTTACCTCGCCAGCTATGTTCAGCCCCAGTTGGTTTGGGAAATAACCCTTCTGACCATTATGGAAAGCGGTGGGCTTTCGCCATTAACCCGATGACAAATCCAGTTTCCGAAAAAACCGAAGAATAAGGCTTGCCAAGATTCCGCATAGGGGGATAGGATGATAAAGCTGAAAAGGCTTTTCTCGCCGGGATAGCTCAGTTGGTAGAGCAGAGGACTGAAAATCCTCGTGTCCGGAGTTCAAATCTCCGTCCTGGCATTTAAACAAATCAAACAAAGTCGCTAATGAGTAAGGGTTTCAAGCAAAGCCTTAAGCGTTGGATTTTTGCCAAGTCTTTTCAAGACGATGCTGCACTATGCAGCTTTGGCGTGAGTTGGACAACAAAACAATCGCCCCTCATCCTCCCATCCTCCTTCTCCCTAGGGAGAAGGAGGGGCAATCACCAGATTTTGAATCGACCTGCCTGCCCTTGTCCTGAACCAACCCTTTCATAGCCAGCCTCGCCCATGAGGTTTTCGAATTCGTTGGCTGGCATTGTCTTTTGCTTGAACCCAGGCAGGCCATCAATTTGATGCTTGTCTAGGGTCATAGGTATCTTTGTAGGTTGTGAAAATGCGATATCCCGGCAATGCGAGGGCTAACCCATAATGACTGTGAAGGGTTCCAGGGTAAGGGTAGGGCTGATCGTCTGGGGTGCAGCCGCCAAGGCGAATCGTAAATGGCCCACACCAAGCATAAAGTCCAGGGACTAGGGTATCCATGCTGTAGGCGATCGCCCTAATCCGCTCGGCATGAGCAGTGCTTTTAGCAGCCTTTGCAGAGGCTTGAGCTTTTTTAGCAATATTTTGCTCGTTGGAGGCTTGCATTTATATCTAGCTTGCTATGGTTCGATGATTTAAAGCATTAATGGATCTTAGCTTAAGGATACCCTACCGAAAAACAGAGCTTTGACGTTGAAGACTCTGCCGTTTCATGTCGGCGATACGGTGTAGGTGATTATTTTGGAGCGATCGCATAGTGTATCTGAAAGAGAATCGCATAGTGTCTCCACTGGCGAAGCCGCCCTGAAAGGGCTAGGAGAATCCCCCAATCAAATGGAAAAGGCTATTGATTAACCTGAACCGAACCTCTATCCCTTGCGAAGCGCAGTCCTTTTCTATGAGGATCCGTTTGAGCCTACTGCCCCTGAAGAAGCATAAGGAGACTTGGGAAAATCCTATTATGAGTTATAAGTAAAAATTGCTGTAAGTTCGTCAATTATCGAGATTTTTCAGGTTAGACTGTTTTCCAGCCTTGGACTTTACGATCAATTCATGTCTTCAAAGTTTAGAAAATAGAGTTAGGTGCTTCTAGAATTTTGGATATTGTTTGGCTTTCTTGAGTAAAGCGATCAATCTGGAGTAAGTGCCATTAACAAATGTCTAAAGGAAAGCGGTGGTCAAGGGATGAATTGATAATTGCAATGAACTTATATTGCAAGCTTCCTTTTGGGCAACTTGATCATAGAACACCCATAATTATTAAAGTATCTCAAAAGTTGGGGAGAACACCTAGTAGTTTAGCAATGAAGCTTTGCAACCTTGCTTCGCTCGATCCTTCTCTTCAGGCACGAGGAATTAAAGGACTGGCAGGTTCAAGCAAGGCAGATCGAGAGATTTTTGAGGAATTTCTCACAAATTGGAAAGAACTCGGAATTGAAAGTGAGACACAATTTCAGGCACTTTTTGGGGAAGAAACGTCCAAAGAAAGTTTGGTACTGACGCAGTGCAAGGAAAAAACGACTCTCTCAAACAAACTACAGATAAGACAGCTCAACGGTGTCACAGAGACAGAGACAAATAGAAAAGTCCGAATTGGTCAGAGCTTCTTCCGACAAACTATATTGGCTAGCTATGAAAATCGTTGTTGTATTACGGGCAATCCAATTCCTGAACTTCTAGTTGCCAGTCATATACTGCCCTGGAGTAGCTATGAGGAATATCGAATTGATCCTAGGAACGGTCTTTGTCTTGCTCGAACTCAAGATGCTGCTTTTGATAAAGGACTGATTACTTTTGACGAAAATTATTGCTTAGTCTTGAGTGCGTACCTTGAAAGCTTTCTACCTGAAGAAACGTTAGAACGAAACTTTGCGGCTTACAGAGGTCAACCTATTCGTTTGCCAGAAAAATTTCAACCTAATCCTGAGTTTCTTCGTATGCATAGAGAGAAAATATTTCTCTCTTGACTTTCGTCTCATTACAGCCCACATTGTAGTTTGAAATTTGTCGAGCCTAGAGCCTCATTGTTGAGAAAATCCGTGATCGCCCATTTCAAATTCGTCTCAATCCAAGCTTCAAATCAACTCAACTCACAATTGACAATCCATCACCGAAGCTGTCCGTTTAATCCTATCAATTGAAAATTCTGTTTTTTTTCAGAATCCAATAGGCGATCAAGTTGCGATCAACTCGTCTGCATCTTCATCGCTATCTCAGCTTTAGTAATTTTCTTCCGCTTCATTTCTTCGGCAAGCTGACGCGCTAGACTCATCCAATGGCGATCGCTTTATGGCTGAGTGGAGAAAGGCGACTGTACCTCTTAAGAGTCTGATCGTGTAGATTGGACAACACACGAACAATCCAGCCCCGCAACCAGAGTCATGAACAGTAAACTGGTAAATCTAACCTACGAAGTCCAACTTCAGTCGGGCGAAACACTAACCTTGCCAGATACCCTCACTAAAAATATCAGTGAAGGCCGATGGCTCATTACAATTCAGCCTGTACAGACAATACCCAACGTTGCACCCCGCAGCCGCGACGCATTTTTGAACGGATACGCACCCGAAGATAACGGACTTTATGACGATTATCAATCCCGGTGAACTTTGGGTTGCCAATATTCCCTTCACAAACGGCGCAAGTTCCAAAAAACGTCCCGTCCTTGTCCTTTAGTTGGATGGGCAAGATGCAATGGTAGCCGTAGTCACCTCAGCCCAACCCCGCACACCTATGGATGTATCGCTTGATGATTGGGCCTCATGTGGCTTACGGGTTGCCTCCACAGTTCGTTTAGCCCGTTTAGATTGTTTAGAGCAGTCATTGCTTTTTGCTAAACTTGGGCAAATTTCTGCCGTCGATGCTGAAAAAATAAAAAAAGTATGGCAAACCTACGTCACGCCACAATTCTGAGCGTCGAATCTAACTTGTAACCTGCAAAGTAAAGTGCCTCGTTGTCAAGAAAAATGGCGATCGCCCCCTCCAAAATCACCTAAATCCAACCTTCAAATCAACTCTATTCGTAACTGACGACCCACCACCGACGCAGCCCGTTGAATCGTATCAATCGAAACACCTGTTTTTTCAGGATCCAATAGGCGGTCTAGTTGTGCCCGACTCGTCTGCATCTTTATTGCCACCTCAGTTTTAGTGATCTTCTTCCGCTTCATCTCCTCAGCCAACTGACGCGCCAGTACCCGTTTAGTAGCGATCATAATGGCACTCTTACTTCTGAAACTGAGCCAACAACCAACTTCCCACCTGCGATTGATCTGTCTCTCGACTGCGACGCAGAGCCTCTTCTAACACAGGCATAGTAAGTCCCGGTAAAACCAGAGAGCCTTGAATACGTTTGCTGCCTTGGTCAGCCATCGCATAGGCCAAAACCTGAGCATTTTGGACATCCACCACCCAATACTCAGCCACGCCCAACTCCTCATACAGCGATCGCTTTGCGCCCACATCATCCAGCAACGAAGACTTTGCAACCTCAATCACTAAATTTGGTGCCGGATATCGATCCAGATCTACAATTCCCGTTCCGCGTGGAATTGCCTTAGCATTACGCCCAAGGTAATAAGACACATCCGGCTGACAGTCCCTCATCCCAGTTTTACGAAACGTCGTCGTGTCTAAACCAGTAGATGGAATGCTCATCATCGCCGTAAACAAATTGACCGCAAAAATGATTACCACATGGTCGTTACCATGATCGAAACCGACTGGCAACATCTCAAGCCTCATGTGTTCTTTATAGTAATAACCCTTCGCCTTCTCATAGAGAGGGTCTTCAAGAATGCGAACATAATCATCCCAAGAGGTTGCTATCCAGGTATCTGTGATGGATCTAGCCTGTAAATCTTGCATCATCTAACCCTCCACCCAAAACGAGAATTTTCGATCTTTCGTAAATCGTACAAACTCATTTGCAATCTCAGTCACGAAATTGACGATCCATCACCAACACTGCCTGTTTAATCCTATCAATTGAAACTTCTATTTTTTTCAGAATCCAATCGGCGATCAAGCTATGCTCGACTCGTCTGCATCTTCATCGCTATCTCAGTTTTAGTAATTTTCTTCCGCTTCATCTCTTCGGCAAGCTGACGCGCTAGACTCATCCAATGGCGATCGCATTTCATTTGTCATGAAGTCTCTCCTCTCCTGAGATAAGGGCTGAAAATTCTCGTGTCCGGAGTTCAAACCCTGATTGACTTGTATCTTGAGGAAACTTTTCGCTTAGCGGCTGAAACCGCAGCTACAAGTAGGTACGCTGGCGTAGCCTGTCCGCAGGACTTATTCATTCGCTGGCTCCAGTAACTGCGGTTGTTTTACCCTAAGGTAGACGGCTATATTGCTGAAGTTGCCCAGTAGACTTCAGTCTCATCGCCCCCTTCTTAAACTTGACCCATTCTTGACCCATTACAAACGCTAGTTCTCTATATGCTTGAGCCCGCACGCACCGTTAATATTTTTCAAAAAGATGCGCAGCTTCTTGAAGTTGCAGCGGGGAATGTCATTTTTGAGGTAGGACAGCCAGGTCATCTGATGTATGGCGTCATTGAAGGGTCAGTGGATCTGGTGGTGAAGGGCAAAGTTGCGGAGACAATTTCGGCAGGGGATATCTTTGGGGAGGGGGCTTTGGTGCATCCCTCTAGGGTGCGAGCTTCCACAGCGATCGCCCAAACGGACTGCAAGCTAGCCTGCCTGGATGAAAAACGTTTTTTGTTCGCGGTTCAAAGTACGCCTATGTTTGCCATAGAGGTCATGCGCAGCTTCTCAGATCGCCTACGTCGCTTAAAACAGCAGTTTTAGGTGAAGTTTGCTAGGCAAGGTTTGCATCGTTCAGCATTTTTTGTATTAAATCCAGTCTTTTGACCAGTCTTTTGAGCAGATGCCCTATGGATATTGTTGAGTTTTTTGAGCGGAGTGCCGGTCGTTGGAGATCGCAGCGCACCACCCATCACCTAGCCTTTCGTCGCGCTGAGATCGGCGATTCGGAAATCTCAGTAGTTTTTCTGGCCGCGAATGATCCGGATGTAGCAGAGCTTTGTCGGTTTCATGAAGTTGACCCAGCCTTAGCCGTGGGCGGCTCACGGGTGACTTGGCAAGGCACCATGAGTTGGGATCGAGACAACGAAGGAGGGCATGAAGGCAAAACTATTTTTGCGATCGTGCCTGATCCAGAAAATCCTCGGCAAGGTCGACTGCTGCGAGAGCGAGGCTATGCCGAAATTGTGCCAGTGGTAGGCCGCTTCCACCTGGATGAAACCGACGGGCTGATTCTCACCACCGAATATGAAACCATGAGCTCCATTGAGCGATTTTGGTTTGTGAACCCTCAGCTCCGGCTGCGGACCAGCACCGTTAAACGATTTGGCGGATTTAGCACCGCGTCCTTTTGCTCCGAAACCCAAGTGTCTGAAGCAGACTCTCACGATGCCGCACATGGGCAGCAGGCAAGCGACGCCCCAGTCGCTGCACCTCAGGTTGATTCATCAGAATCTAGTGCGCCCCAGCCCCATACACCCCAATCTAATAAACCCCAATCCAATAAACCTAAGATTGCGGTTTCGCCCTTGGGCTGGTAAGGCAGGGCAATGTCGTTAAGGAGTGTTACGCAGCCTGTAGAAAGGCTACAAACCATGAGTAAGATTTTGGAAAAGAGGAAATAGGAGCAGAGCGCGTGAGCCTACCACTGATTGAGTATGCCCCCAAGAGCCAAAATGTTCGGGTTGCAGGGTATGAAGTCGGCAGCGAAGATCAGCCACGGATTTACACCACCGAAAATACCTTAAGCCCTGGCGATTTGGGCGACCTCATTGAGGCTGCGTATCGTCAGCTGTTTTTCCATGCCTTCGCTGCAGACCGTGAGCCGTTTCTAGAGTCTCAGCTACGCAACGGCCAGATCAGCGTGCGGGAATTTGTGCGTGGGCTGCTGCTGTCAGACACTTACAAGCGCAGCTTCTACGACCTGAACAGCAACTATCGATTCGTGGAGCAAACGGTGCAGCGTGTGCTGGGCCGAGATGTCTACAGCGAACGAGAAAAGATTGCCTGGTCGATTGTGGTCGCAACGAAGGGCATCAAGGGGTTTGTGGATGCCCTACTGGATAGTAATGAGTACCAAGAAAGCTTTGGCGAGAGCACCCTACCCTACCAAAGACGGCGAGTGCTGCCCGGTCGGAGCCAGGGAGAAACCCCCTTCAACCTGAAATCGCCTCGCTATGACGGGTACTACCGAGCAAAGCTTGGCTTTCCGAAAGTGGTTTGGCAAAGCGTCGCCAAAAGCTACCGCGCCAAGGAAAAAGTCTCTAGAGCGGGCGATCCATCTTTGTTCCTGTCGATGGCGCAAAGCATTAGCCCAACTGGGAATTTTCCTCAGACGATTAGTCCTTACAATATCGATATTGAGAAGACGGTTCCCTATCGTCAAAAGTAAGGCATCTGCTTCTGCGATTGCCTAGATATTTTAAGCAAAGCCCCTCAATCTTGAGGGGCTTTGTTGTGAGGCGCATTGTTGTGAGGCGCTCTGTCATGAGGCGCTTTATTGTGAGGCACGCTAGAATCAACGCTTGCCTAGGAGAGACCCCTGCATGCACTGGACTGGATCAGAGACTGAATTAACGTGAATTTGATGATGCCCTGGAAGCCCCTCACCCCAAACCCCTCTCCCAAAGGCGAGGGGCTTAAGAAGCTTGATTTTTAATGGCTCCTCTTTCTCCCTAGGGAGAAAGAGAATGAGAGGATGAGGGGCGGTTGTTTTTTTGTCGAACTCACGTTGAATTAGGAATCCTTGTGATGCTCTTTGAGTTAGGCATACTCGTCTTTTCGGGCTACGTTACCGCCCAGTTCCATCAGCACATTATGGCCGCGATCGCCGCTGCCCCGCGCCTCACTGCTCCGTCTACCCCGCCTCATCGTTTGCCCACCGTTGCGGTGATTATTCCGGCCTACAATGAAGCACTCAACCTAAGAGAATGCGTGGAATCGGTGTTGCACAGCAAGCTGCCAGATCCTCAGCAGATGAAAGTATGGATTGCGGATGATGAGTCTACGGATCGCACAGGCGCGATCGCCCGTGAGCTGGTAGCGCAGGATAGTCGGGTACGGCACATTACTGTCCCGCCCCGCCCGACGGACGAAGTCTGGCTGGGTAAAAATTGGGCCTGTACCCAGGCCGCAGAACTCGTGCAGGAAGACTACCTACTCTTCATAGACGCAGATGTGCGTTTGATGCCAGGTGCTGTATCCGCTGCCCTCGCGGATGCCGAACACCATCAGGCCGATCTGCTGAGCGCCATGCCCCAAGTGGTCTGCGGCTGCTTTGCGGAGTGGCTGGCTCAGCCCATCATTTTTCGGATGCTGATCGCAAGCTTTGACCCAAAGACCGTTAACGACCCGACCCAGGAAAATGCCTTTGCCGCAGGCCCCTTCATGCTGTTTCGCCGTGCGGCCTACGAACACATTGGCGGACACCGAAGCGTAGCGGATGATTTGGTCGAAGATGTGGCCTTGGCGCGCCAGATTAAACAAGCAGGGCGGAGAATGCGCCTGATCCTTGGGTTTGAGTTTGTGCAGGTGAGAATGTACCGCTCCTTTGCGGCACTCTGGGAAGGCTGGACAAAAAATTTTCACATGGGGGCACAGCGTAGGCTGTCCGCAACCCTGAAGGTGCCGCTTGTGGCCTTGGCAAGCCTGACTCTGCCTTGGCTCATCCTCGGCTATAGCGCCTTAAGCCTAGGGGTGAATGCGGTAGCAAGAATCGGGATAATTGAACCAGGACTCTCCCTGCTGATTGCAGTGGGCCTACTGATCTGGCAACATAACCTCTGGCATCAGCAAGCTCAGGGACTTCAGCAGCCTGTTCGCTATTGGAGCCTAAGCTGGCTGGGGGGACTCTTCGTCAGCGCGATCGCCCTTGGCTCGATCCTCAAAACCGAAACGGGCTGGGGCTGGACGTGGCGAGGGCGATCGTTGGCTAGACCCACGGCTAGACCCATAGCTAGACCCAAGACAGCCCCAGGAAACGCGATCGGAAACGGAAAACCCAATCCTGAAATCGCCATTCATGAATCCGCCATTCATGCAGTCACCATTCATGAAACAGTAACTCATGAAAAAGTAACTCATGAAGGAGCAGATCACAAAGAAATACCCCATCTAGAGTCCGTCCATGAAAAAAGTCGTTCAGCTTAAGCATTACCAAGCTGCCTATTTGGAGGAGGGGACGGGCGTTCCAATTCTCTGTCTCCACGGATTTCTGGGAGACGGAACGGCATGGCTACCGCTCATGGCGCAGAGGGCAAACCAGAGTTTGGCACAGCAGCCTATCCGCTGGATTGCGCTGGATTTACTGGGGTTTGGTGAATCTTCTAAGCCGGAGCTGCGCTACAACATCTGGCATCAGGTCGCGTTTTTACAGGAATTTATCGGGGCGCTAGCGCTAGATCAATTTTGGCTGATGGGGCACTCCTATGGTGGCTGGACAGCCGCAGCCTACGCGATCGCCTGTGCAACGGGAGCCTACGGAGTTCCGCAAGAGCGGCAGCCCATGTCGCCGCCTCATAGCGCCTGCGCTGGGTTAATTTTGGTAGCGCCTGCCGGAATCCGAGACGATCAGTTTGTGGGACGCTATGCCCACCTCAGACCGCTGCTGTGGGAGTCCCCCTGGATCGACTGGGGCATTAAAGCCCTTGCCCCCTTGAGTCAGTGGGTAGGACAACAAAAGACTTTTGCTCAAATTCAGCAGGTGCGGCAAGCCCTCACGGAACAGCCCGTCGCCAAGTCCTTTATTCGCGATCGCCTACGGCCAGAAGATGCGATCGATACCCTAGAGCAAGATCTGCACCACATTACCCTACCAACCTTAATTCTGGCCGCCGCCGAAGATGATACGATTCCGCTGTGGCACTGTCAGACCTATGCTCAAGGCATTCCGAATGCAGCACTCTATGTCTTTGAAAAAGCGACCCACGCCCTTCCCCAAACCCATCCTGCTGCGATCGCACAGCAGCTTTCTGACTTTCTAAAGGCTAAGATCTAGCCTGGGAGAAAGGGATACCCTCTTCAATTTACTCCCGCCTCAAATACCGAATCAAAGATGACTAAACAGTGCTTTTGAGTCATTCTTAAGGGATATTGAGTGCAACCTACCTCCTTTGGCCTATGCAACCCGTGCAACTCCCAGGCTCTTCTTCCCAGCAATCTCGGCAACAGGCTAAAGAGCGGCAGGTCAAAGAGCGGCAGGCCAAAGAGCAGCAGGCTGAAGCAGAACGCATGAAAGAGGTCACGCTCTTGCTGGCGAATTTATTTGAGCGAGAGCAAGCAACGCTAAAAGCAGTGATTGGCTGTCTCTACGACGTTGGCACCGTAAATTTAGTCAATCAAAGAATTCGGTTTCGACCCCTGCGGCCCGTTGCCCGCCCCCTACTCAGGGTCTCCAAACCCCTCCTAACGACCCTCAGCTATCGGTGGGTTGTCCAACAATGTCCGCAGCTCATTACACGATGGCTGCAGGGTAAGGTCAAGTCCAGTACCGCTCGTCCCCCTGCAAGGCCTAAGACATCTCCCACAACCGTGATGCCTACGGCAAAGGTTGAGATTTTGCCCGCTCTGGAGCAGCAGACCGTCCGCTATCAGGGCGAAATTCGACGACTGCGATCGCAGGTTCGCTGGACTACCGCTGCCTTGGCTGGTGTCAGCGTCGCCCTGGCCTTCATGCTCACCAAAATCGATGTCAGTCCCGTCGAGCTGATTTTGCAGACTTCCGCTAGACCCGCTAGCAGCCTACTAGAAGACCCAGGCAAAAGCACTAAAGCTGAACAGCCGTAAGCGTCTTGGCCTAAAGCTCTAGACATAACCCTCTAGACACAACCCTCTAGACAGAAAGTCCGCTCACCAAAAATGACTTAATATCCCTGCGCCGCAAAGTTGAGCTGTTGCCGAAACGTCACGCGATGAATGAGCGTCTCAAATCGTCCATCAGGATAGAGCTGAATCATCCGAAAACCAGGGCGCGCATCATCTAGGGCAAAATTAGTGCTTTGGGGCATGAACTGAATGCAGGTTGAGGGCGTACTGAGATAGCTCACCCCCCGGCGCTGATGCTCAAATTCTTGATGGATATGCCCAAACAAGACGAGCCGAACCTGGGGATGCCGATCCAGAATGTCTAGCAATGCACTCGTATTCTGGAGCCCACTTTTATCCAGCCAAGGAGAACCCACCAAGAAGGGCGGATGATGCAGGGCAATGACAACAGGCTGATGGACAGGCGTCTGGGTAAGGCTGCTGTCTAGCCATTTCAGGCTATCTCCACTCAGCGCCCCATACACTTGTCCCGGCACATTGGTATTGAGGAGTAAAAATTTCCAGCCCCCTCGCTCTATCACCTTATCTGCATAGATAGGGGGCGTATTCAACGTCCGCTGCATGGTTGGGACATGGTCATGATTGCCAGGAAGCCAGTAAGTTGGGATACCTAGCGGCGTTAGGCGATGCGCCAGCCGCCTATAGGCTCCTTCCGTTTCGTCTTGAGACAGGTCTCCCGTTAGCAAAATCAAGTCCGGTAAAGACTGGGCCATTTCCAAGTGCTCTAGTATGGCTTCCCAAGAGGCCCAAGTATTCCACCCTAAGAGGTCTTGACGCTCGTCCGCAAACAGATGAAGGTCTGAAATTTGCGCCACGAGGAGCGGAGCAGTCTGATCGATGTTGCCCATAAAGCTTGCGAAAATCAGTAGAAAGTCATCGGAGGGAACCTGAACCTATTGGAGCGGGGCTTCAGAACTCGGCAAACTGATGGCAGCGCTAAAGGCAGCTCAACGAAAGGCAGCTCAACGGAATACGGCTATGGGCCTTGGTTACAGACTTTATGCATTGGAAAAGCTGGAATTCAAGCAAAAATTAAAACAACAAAAATCAAAATACAATATTCCCCTTGGACAGCTAGGCCTTCGCTGTCAATCTCATCTGTCAGTCTAATTTGTCAGTCTAATCTGTCAATCTAGTCCTAAAAGCCAGCCTTCCAGTCCTAAAGCTCAAACACGCTAACCCTCAGGACTATTTTGGCGATCAACCCATAGTAAGAGCCTTAAAACAGACAAACAGTGATTTGAATCACTCGCTAGACGCATTGCCTAAGGGTAGACTTTGCTTCCTTGAGACGCTGGGGTTATAGTCTCACAGACAACTTCGCCGATTTTCAGTTTACAGGTTTACAGACTTCCAGCGGGTTCTGGTGCTGCACATGGCTGGAGTTTCTTGAGTACGGCACAGCACTCTGCGACAGAGCGGCGCTCTGCCATGAGTAAGACGAGTGCTTCGTAGCTATCACGGTGCCGTTCAAAGAGCTGCTGGGCATCGCTGTGCGCCTGCCGCTCATACAGCGAAACGCTCAATCCTAATGCCTTGAGCGTGCTGCGAAGCTGCTGCATATCATCTTCATTTCCCTGAATAGAGCCATGCTTTAGTTTTTCAGCCGCTCCCCCCGCCGCCCAAACTGTACAGAGCGCTTTGATATTTTCCTGAATCCAAGGCTGAATTTGCTCAGGCTGTTTCAGGATAATGCCGGCCTGTATGGGTTGACCTTGATTGGGTTGACCTTGGTTGGGCTGTCCTTGGTTGAGGGCTTCTCGAAGGCTCAGGGCATAGGACTGAATGGGCAACCCTAGCAGGTAGGCGGCGAGAAAATGTCCCGCTTCGTGGTGCAGGACACGCTTTCTGTAGCCTGGGAACTGCTGAGCAATGGTATCTAGCACCAGCGTTAGACCGAAGGACTGAAACCGGAAGGAGTCAAAGGTGGCGGCGCTCAGAATGGCAAAGGTCAGCCCTGCGGGGAGCCAAGGGGAGATGGGCAAAAAAGGACTCAGCAGCACCGAAAGGGTCATGCCAAAGATACTTAGGGCGATCGCATTGAGGGTGAGTGGGTTCATGCGTCGCGGAGGTCAAGGAACACTGGGTCAAGGAACACTGGGTTAAGGCACATTAGACTTTAGATTTTGGGCACGGTAAAAGGTTTCTAAACTATTGCGATCTCCCACAAAGCGCCAGTGCCAAGGCTCATAGCTTACGCCTTGAGGGTTGTCGCGGGGGAAGGATAGCTCAAAGCTGTATTGCGCTGCATTTGCGGCAAGCCAGCGAAACGCAGCGGTATTCTCAAAGGTTTGGTCAAGATTGGTTTCCTGCTGGTCTGCATCGCCAATGTCGACGGCATACCCCGTATGGTGTTCGCTATGTCCAGGAGGCGCACTCACCTCAGCCCGTTTGGAGACATCCTGATTGCGCTGCTCTTTCACGCGGAAAAATAAATCATCCTGATCGCTGACTGAGCGGAATCCTGAAATGGGGAGAAGATTAATGCCTTCTGCTGCGGCTGCGTCCTTCATTTTTTCATAGGCGGCTGCAGCTGCAGACCGCAGTTTAATCTGCCCGTCGGCAGTTATGGCGACCAGTTCTTCCGCAGGGGCTTCTGCGTAGGCCAGATGGCCAAGAAGTGCATCAGGACTGGGGGAAGATGCGGTCACGGGTGCTGTTACTGGTGCAGCGGCTGGCGTGGGCTGAACAGCAGAGGTGTTTGGGGCACTTGCTGGCGTGCTGGCTTGCGGGGCCGGTGGGGAAGAAATCCGCATCAGCAGGAAGGCGATCGCGAGTATACCCAAGGCTCCACCGCCCAGCAGCAGGGCCAGTCGTGGAAGCTTAGTCCGTGACGGCTCTTTAACGGACTGCCGAACTGCTTCAGGAATATCATCGTACATAGAAATTTAAGCGGCGTTCTTAATACGGTTCCTACATCTTCAGACACGCTGATCTTCAGACATGCTGCACTCAAAGGCATTGTAAGGGCATCACAATGATCTTGGATATAGGCTAAAGAAGTACGGCGACGTTTGCAGCTAAGCGGGGACGCCTGAAAATAGGTCGGAGAAAGAATATTCTACGGCCTCAGGTCGGGCCACAATTTCAACGATTTTGTCACGAGCGGCCTTTTGAGAGAGTGCTTCAATACAAACCTGAGCAACCTGATCTCGTGAAATGCTGCCCTCAAAAAGCGTATCTGCTTTAGACATCACGATCGGTGGTCGCTCATCCGTATTTTTTAAACCGCCGGGACGAACAATGGTGTAGACAAGCCCGCTGCGCTGTAGGTACTGCTCTGCCTGCTGCTTCCAAACCAGAATGAGCCAAAACAGGTTGAGGGGATGGAAAAACTGCGACACGCAAAGAGAAGACACCATGACAAAATGCTGAACTTGCGCGGCCTTTGCGGCATCTACTAAGTTCTTGGTGCCTTCATAGTCAACTTGATAGGGGCCAAAGGGGTTGAAGCTGGGAGCAGCGCCAGTGGCGCTGAGGATGACGGTACTGTCCGCGATCGCGCTTTTTAGGGTTTCTGGCTCTAGGACATTGCCCACAACCAGCTCAGCCGCAGCGGGCAGGATCTCTTGGGCGCGTGCGCGATCGCGGACCAGCGCTCTAACCGGAATTTGGCGCGCCACAAGCTGCTCTACAATTCGGCGACCCGTTTGTCCAGTCGCCCCAACTACTAGTGCTTTCATGGGTCACATTATCCTTTATGGCGATTGAATTAAATGGGCTGACTGCATGGACTGAATCACAAGCTGGTTATTCAGCAAGCGAGCTGAATAGATTCACTGAGTAGATCCACTGAATAGATTAATTCTAAGAGGATTTTCCCTGTGGCGAGCTGAGTCAGGGGATGGATATTGACGCAGCGTGAGGCTGGCGCAGCGCGAGGCTGACTTTTGCTTTTTTCATCGAGTGATTCTTCAGCCCGCAGCTAGGGGCTAAGCTAAGGACAGATCACAGGATTGCTCAGACCCTGTCGGCCAGGCTTTTTGGCAACGATTTGACAACCATGCAAGATTTGACAACCATGCAATTTTGACAACCATGCAGACGGACTTACTAGGCTTTGTGATCAAGGTGTTGCTCGCTTCCGCCTTCATTTCTGTGGGCATCAAAGCGTTAGGCCCTCAGCTTCTGCTCCCGCCTACATCTGGGGTTGTTTTAGCAATGGTTTTCTTGCCGTCCATTTTTGTAGCTGTTGGGCTAGTCTTTCAGTATCGATGGCAGCGCCGATAGAGTTTGAATTTCAATGGGCTGAGCTTTAATCTTGTTATTGCTTTTGTTGCCAGCCTTAGGGGTCGCGGCTTTGGGACGTTCCTGGCGGCGATCGCGGTTTAGCCACACGCCCTGAAAACCAGCAGTCGTTGCCCCCTCGTAGTCTTCTGGCCAGCTATCGCCGACATGCCATGCTTCATCGGGTCGGTAGCTGTAGGGAGCAAGTGCAGCTTCAAAAATTTCACGAGCTGGCTTGGCAGCACCCACCTGGGTTGAAATGGTGACGGAGCTAAACCATTGGTCGAGATCTAGGGCCTCTAAAACGTTGTGTAAACGACTATCAAAGTTAGAAATCATGGCGAGCTCAATGCCAAGGGACTGAATTTCCGCCAGCACCTGAGGAGTTTCTGGGTACAGCACCCAAGGATCTGCGATCGCAAAGTGGTCAAAAAGCGGCTGAAAGAACGTATCAAAATTTGTGAGCAGAGCATCCGCCCCAACCTGAGCAAAACTTTGATAGGCGATCGCCTGCCACCACTCATACTCTAGTTGCGTAAATTGCTGAGGATCAGCCCCCGCAAAAGCTGCTCTGGGTGCAGCGCGGAAATTTTGCATGAAGGCCGCATTGAGCTGTTGGTAGTCAACGCTCACCCCTGCCTTTTGAGCAAACTCTCCATAGATTTCGCCTACGCTACCCCGAATATCAAAGAGCGTGCCAACAGCATCAAAAAAAATAATTCGCGGATAGTTCATTGCAAGATAAAAAATGGTTCGTTCTTCGATAACACAACTTGACAAAGATTATGTCGTTAATCAAACGAGTCTCTGTAAGTTTTCCTGAATTTCAGGTAATTAAATCCGTTTGCGCTTCTGTGCCGTATTGTAAGGTAACCTTATGTTCACCATTCTCAGGCATCTGTCTCCCCAGAGGACTTCCCTAGCGTTCACCATAAAGTACGATCGCCATTCATGCCCCAATCATCCTTAATCCAGTCATCCTTGCCCCAGGCATCCTTACCTCCATGCCCAAAATGCCAAAAGCCCCTACAGCGAACCCGTCGTAAACCCATAGAGCGGAAATTAAGCTACCTTATTCCCGTTGAGCGATATATCTGTTTTAACCATGCCTGTCGATGGACAGGGCTTTTAATCAATTGGAGCAGCCATCCAATCCTGGGCAAGAATAACGCTAACTCTTCCAGCGCCAAGCGCCAGAGTCGTAAGGGTTAGTTTGCTTGCACATCTGATTTGGACATCTGCTTTAGAGCACCTAGCGACCCTAGGAGCCGCTAGAGTAAAGGAGAGACAAGCTCCTTTCGTGCATCACTTAACCCACCATGCCATACCCAGACCTAGCGACTAAGACCGAAGTGATCGCCTCTTCTTCTTGTGGTTTATGCCAGTCTTATGGGCTCTTTCGCAAGCTTCGCAGTAGCTTGATGTCGCTTCTGGGCTGGCTTCTGGTCTGCTGGAGCCTAACGGGCTGGAATCTCATGGCAGTAGGAGCGGAAGACGCTTCCCTGGAGCTTATTAAACCCATGTCCTACAGCAACGCGGAGCTCCGGGGAAAAAGCTTCGCTCGCCAGGATCTCAGGGCAGCCGACTTTGCCAATGCCAATATGGAGTCGGCTGATTTTAGCGATGCAGACCTGCGCGGCACAATTTTTAGCGCTTCCGTCATGCGCAACACCAACCTAAAGGACGCAAACCTTCAGTACGCAATGGCTGATCAGGTTGATTTTACTCAGGCGAACCTAGAAGACGCCATCCTATCTGAAGCGATTTTGCTACGCTCAACGTTTAAGGAAGCCAATATTACCGGAGCTGACTTCACCGATGCCATCCTAGATGGGGAGCAGCGGGCGTTTCTTTGCCGCTCCGCAACGGGCACTAATCCAAAGACAGGCGAAGACACTAGAATATCGCTTAACTGCAAAGCTTGATTCAAGATTTGAGCTGCAAAGCTGACCTCAAGACCAGGATCAAGACTGGAATTCAAAACTGAATCAAAGCTCGAATCAACTGAAGGTTAATCAACCGAAAGTCAATCAACTGACAGTTAATCAATTAAAACGCTACGGTAGGTCATCCTGCCCTAAGCAATAGCTGCGATTGGATCGTTCTGAGCGTTTTCTGCTGCATCAGCGGGAGACGGAGGCTCTTTTTGCGCTTGCCAAGCCATCACAATGGTGCCGGGTAAAACACCCACCACTTTTGCCAGTACGTCATTGGGAATACTTTGAATTTGCTCACTTCCAAAGCGATCGCAGAGCATCCCTAAAAATTCAATCGAGCGCGCCAGCGGCACATCCGACTGGCACAGAGTCTGCATTTTCTCAATATCTGCCATGCGTCGCTGAAAAGCCTGCTGGCGTTCTTCCACCGTTGAGGGCACCGTAAATTCAACCTTACCTAAGGTATAAATTGTGACGCATTGAAGGTCAAACATGCCGCCAACCGCCGCCCCTGGGCCAATAAACTCTGCAAAATAAGGCTTTTGTAAAATGATGCCAGAGGTTGGGTTCATGGTGAGGGACAAGAGCTGTCCACTCTTTAGCAGTTCAATGGGCTGATTACTCTTTTGAGTCATGGGATGTTAAAGGTAGCAAGGGACTAATCAATCGTTTCTAGAGAAAGTCGTTAGTCTGAAGGAGCTCGGTCTGCTCTGCCTCTATAGATAGATATTATTATCTCTCATGGAGATGGGTCTAAAGGAAAGGCGTCTCAAAAAGGGTGCATTACGTTGGATGGAGTTCTATAGAGTGGACTGAGGAGAACGGGCTGAATAGACCAAAAGAACATGGCGAATAAGGGAACGACTATCTCTTTAACTTGTGCTTATTTTGCCGAATACAGTCCCTAGAAAGATACCGTAAGACCACGGGAAAACTTTCCTCCGTAAATTTACTGAATTTCAACGTTTCCTGACAAGTTATTTACCAAGGTCTGAAGCCAAGGGCAACGAGGGGAGTCCGTACCCGCCTCCGCCTGGTGTTTCGAGCACAAGGCAGTCTCCTTGCTGAGCCGTTAGCGTGAATCGCCCAGCAAGGATTGTGCAAGAATTGTTGACTGCAGAGATAAGACTATTGTGCCCAGGCTTGCCTGGCATTCCACCTTGAAGGCCAAACGGAGCAATCCGGCGATGGCCGGATAAAACCGAAATTGTCATGGTTTCCTGAAATTCAATCCTGCGGATTACCCCATCACCGCCCCGATAGCGACCTTGTCCACCGCTTCGGGGTCGAATGGCAAATTCTTTGACCAAGACCGGAAACCGACCTTCTAAAACCTCTGGATCAGTCAGTCTTGAGTTGGTCATGTGAGTCTGAACCGCGTCAGTTCCGTGGAAATACGCCCCTGCACCGGAGCCTCCGCAAATCGTTTCATAGTATTGATACTGATGGGTGCCAAAGGTGAGGTTGTTCATCGTGCCTTGGGATGCGGCCGTGATGTCTAGGGCACCATACAGGGCATTGGCGATCGCCTGAGAGGTTTCCACATTGCCGGCAACCACAGCGGCGGGATAAGTCGGGTTGAGCAAGCTTCCCTTCGGCAAAATAATCTCTAAGGGCTTGAGGCAGCCTGCATTGAGCGGAATAGATTCTGTGACCAGCGTACGAAAGACATACAGGACGGTGGCCTTGGCCACGGCGGCAGGGGCGTTGCTATTGCTGGTCTGCTGGACAGATGTACCCGTAAAGTCAACGCGGGCAGAGCGCTCTTGGGCATTGAATGTAATCTGTACCTGAATTTGGGAGTCCTCATCCGTGGGGTAGGTAAACTGTCCCGTTGGGTGCTGGGTGAGGAGCCGATCGATGACGCGGCGCACGGATTGCTCAGCGTAGTCTTGAATATGCTGCATGTAGGCCTGCACGGTATCGAGGCCATACTGCGCCACCATCCGCTGTAGCGCCTGAACGCCTTTTTGGTTCGCCGCGAGCTGAGCCTGAAGGTCTGCCAAATTTTGCAATGGATTGCGAGCTGGGTAGTCTCCTGAATTCAGTAGGGTCAAGAGTGCTGAGGTTTGGATCTGCCCTTGACGCATTAAGACCGTGGGCGGAATCAGAATACCCTCTTGGGAGATATGGGTACTGTGGGGCGGCATAGAGCCGGGGGTTATGCCGCCAATATCAGCGTGGTGTCCCCGCGAGGCCACATAAAAAGACGGGCAAGAGCAGGACGAGCGAGAGTCTGGATGTACTGTCGCTTCGGAGGTAAAGGCCGGAGTAACAACGGTAATGTCTGGGAGGTGTGTCCCGCCCTGGTAAGGATCATTTAAGACAAAGGCATCCCCTGACGCCATGCAATCACCATAGACCTGCCTTACCGCCTGTACACTGTCGCCCATGGAGCCTAGATGCACCGGAATATGGGGCGCATTGGCAACCAGTTGACCTTCTTTGTCAAAGATGGCGCAGGAGAAATCGAGCCGCTCTTTAATATTGACGGAGGTGCTGGTGTTTTGTAGAGTAACTCCCATTTGCTCAGCGATCGCCCGAAACTGGTTGCCGAAAATCTCTAGCCAGACCGGATCGGGACTGTTGCAGCTTTCGCTTAAATCTTGGCCAGAGCCCTGAGTCTGGGTCTGCGATCGCGGTACTGGTGGGGTGTGCTGAAGCAGCAGTTGTCCCGTCTTCGTGAGCATTGCCTGCCAGTTTGGCTCCAGCATATTTGTGCCAGTGGGTTCAATGATGAGCGCAGGCCCCAAAATGCGATCGCCCCTTTTTAGTGCCGAGCGTTCATAGACAGGAGTTTGATGCCATTCTCCGTGGGTATAAATCCTGACCTGCTGGACTGGGAAAGGTTGGGAGTCGGTGCGATTGGACAGGCTGGGATTGAACGGGCTGGGATTAGACAGGCTGGGATTGAACGGACTAAAGCAGAAAGCCTGAGAGGATATCTCTGGCTCTGCCGCCCCACCGATTGCCTCTACCCAGAGGGAATCGACTTTGAGCGCTCGTTTGAGATCTAGATGGGTAGGGGTAAAGCCGTAGAGCTGTTGATGATGGGCAGCAAATGCAGCCTGCATTGTGTCGGCATTCTCCCAGGGCACCGCTAAGGCCGAATCGCTGCCCTGAAGACGCAGATAGGCTTTTCGCAATACACGGCAATCTAAAGGGTCAACGCCTTGGCGCACGAGTTCTTGAGTTGCTGCAGCTTCAAGCTGAGCCAGGGTTGGCAAAAGCTGGCTGCAATCAGGCAGCGGCACATCCACGCTCTGCTGCCGACAGACCCGCAAATCCGCCAAGCCCATCCCGTAGGCTGACAGCACCCCCGCCAGTGGATGAATGACAATTTGCTGAATACCGAGGCGCTCGGCAATGGCGCAGGCATGTTGTCCCCCCGCGCTGCCAAAGCAGCAGAGCGTATAGGCAGAGAGGTCATATCCGCGCTGCAGCGAAATGTACTTAATGGCATTGGCCATATTGTCAACAGCGATCGCCAGAAAGCCTTCGGCCACCTTCTCCGGCGTTTGAGGCTGCCCTGTCATCTGAGCAATTTCTAGGGCGAGGGCAGCAAAC
The DNA here is from genome assembly GCA_022402525.1 of Thermosynechococcaceae cyanobacterium MS004. Taxonomy (GTDB): domain Bacteria; phylum Cyanobacteriota; class Cyanobacteriia; order Thermosynechococcales; family Thermosynechococcaceae; genus JAAURS01. The sequence continues at coordinate 28,618 of JAKRSB010000150.1, read as the reverse complement.
TTTTCTTGAACAATCTGAGCATCAATGGGCTCATTGCGTTCTACCCCAAAAACCTGCGGGAAAAACTGCGGCTGAATTTTACCCACCAGCACATTGCAGTCCGTCACCGTCAGCGCTCCGCCTTGACGGTAGCAGGCGGGGCCAGGGTTCGCCCCCGCAGACTCTGGCCCGACGCGGAATTTTGCGCCATCAAAGGTTAAAAGCGAGCCACCTCCCGCTGCCACGGTGTGAATGGCCATCATGGGCGATCGCAATCTCACTCCAGCCACCTCTGTATCAAAAACCCGCTCATAGTCATCCTGCGAGCCCTGCGAGTCCTGCAAGCCCTGCTCACCTTGCCCATTGCGGCGCTTGTCTGCTCGCCAACCCTTGTTGCTGTAGTGGCAGACATCTGTTGAGGTGCCGCCCATATCAAATCCAATCAGATCGGTAATACCGTCCGCCGCACAGGTTTTAACGGCTCCCACCACGCCGCCTGCTGGGCCAGAGAGAATAGCGTCTTTTCCCTGAATGGCCTGAGCGTCTACCAATCCACCATTGGACTGCATCACCAAGAGGCGAGTATTGCCCAAACCCTGCTTCAGCCCATCCAGATAGTGATGCAGCACTGGTGATAAATAGGCATCGGCTACGGTGGTATCGGCTCGGCTAATCAGCTTGACTAGCGGACTTACCTCGTGGGACACCGAAATTTGTGTAAAACCAACCTCACGGGCGATCGCAGCCACCTGTTTCTCATGCTCTGGGTAGCGGTAGCCATGCATCAGGGCGATCGCAATGCTGCGGATTCCCTGGTCATAGACCTGCTGGAGATCTTGGCGCACCGCCGCCCCATTGACTGCTTCAAGCTCAACCCCTGCCGCTGAGTAGCGCTCTGAAATTTCGACCACCTGCTCATAGAGTAAATCCGGCAGCACAATTTCAAGGGCAAAAATGTCGGGGCGGTTCTGGTATCCAATGCGCAGCGCATCCCTAAAGCCCCCCGTAATGGCCAAGACCGTTCGCTCACCCTTTCGCTCCAGCAGCGCATTGGTGGCAACCGTTGTGCCTAGCTTAACTGACTCAATGACTGACTCAATGGGCGTATTTTCAAGGAATAGGTTTTCTAGCCGTTCATTAGAGTGTTGATGCGGAATTGAACGTTGATCAGAAGACTCCAGCAAATCACGAATTCCCTGCAAGACCGAGTCCTGTATACCCAAATCCTGTAAACCCAAATCTTGTAAGCCCAAACCCTCAGAAGACTGCACGTCCGAGAGTACCTTTCGCACTTCAAGGGTGCCATCCGGTCGCCGCGCCACAATATCCGTAAAGGTGCCCCCGCGATCAATCCAAAATTGCCATTTCTTCATATCTTTGTTAGACGACTTCTTTAAAAGTTTGGAATTTAAGGATTACATAACCCTGTCAAAGAAAGTTTTTAGTGACGAGGATTTCGCGATCGCCAGCCTAATTCCAGCACTCCCTTGATAAGATATCGATACTCAATAGATTTAAAATTGACTGCGTTAGATACCACTGCGTTAGATACCACTGCGTTAAATACCGCTGAGTTTGATACTGTCTCATGACCAAACCCGACCCTTCTTCTCCTTTAGAAGATGATGATCTCCTGTTCTTAACAGAACCCTTAAAGTCAGCAGTTCCAGAGTCAGAAGCTCCAGAGTTAAGATCTAAGGCTCCCTCCGAGCCTTCAGAATCATCTCCCTTTACAGCAGTGGACGAAGATCGACTCTATACCAATGATTTTATTCGCCAAAACGAACGAGACTCACGGATCTTATTTCTGAGCGTCCTCAGCGCGATCGCCCTTAGTCTAGGCGTTGGAGTCTGGTATCTCCTCACGCTGCGCCAAGCACCACCGCAACCCGATCCGCTCTCGGTTCCTGCGCCACCCAGCCTTGCACCGCTGCCCAGCCTACAGCCCAACGGACTACCCGGAAACTTACCAACCAACTTACCGACTAATTTACCCACCAGCCTACCCAGCGGGTTGCCTACAGCACCAGGCCAACCTCAGCCCCCCACCGATCCAAACAACGTAGTTCCCCAAGATTCTGGCGGCGCAGTTAATCCGGCCAGCCCAGATCCTCCTGGCTTTGTAGCGCCTCCGCCCCCACCAGAATCACCGCCAGCAGGCAATTAATGCTTAAGACTCAGACTGAATAGATCCAGTCTTAGGCAAACTGCTGCCCTAGCAGGATGGGGTTGTGTACCGTAATTTTTTTCTTATGAATCGAGATCATGCCCTGGTCACGCAGCTCGCCCAGCAGACGGGTTACGGTCACTCGCGTTGAGCCAATGGCCTCTGCGATCGCCTGGTGGGAAAGCTTTAGGTCAATGGTAATACCGTTGCCGCTTTGCGCCCCAAAATCCCGGCACAGAATCAAAATAAAGCTCACCAACCGAGAACCCATATCGCGGTGGGCCAGCGTTTCAATCATCATCTCCGTCTGCAAAATCCGTGAAGATAGACCGCGCAGGAGCACCATCGGCAGATCTGGGTCATCCTTCATTGCCTTCTCGACCTGCTCAATTGGCACAGATAAAATTTCGACTGGCGTAAAGGCCACCGCATGATAAAACCGATCAGATCGGTTTTTAGTTAACAGAGACAGCACCCCAAAGACACTGTTTTCTCTTAAAAGCGCCACGGTAATTTCTTCGCCTGCTTCATAAACTCGCGAAAGCTTCACCGCACCCTTGATCAAAAAATAGACCCGCTCTGCCGGATCACCCGGAAAAAAAATCGTCTTTCCCCGATCAAAGGTTTCAACCATCGGCGGGAAAACCCCCGTGTTCATCTGGCGGAACACTGACTCTAATGGGTTATCCTGCGTCACTATCATGTCTTGCCTCTAAGGATTACGTCTGGCTACGTCTAACGCCACAATCTTCAACGAGATTCAAGGGTATGCCCTCTCAATCACATAAGCGAAGAGAGCGTAGCCTGTATGTATCAAATGCTACCCTTTGAACAGAAGCACCCGAAACGACCCTTAAAAATCCAGGTCTCGCAGTGCGCCCATAAGCTGCAAGAATGAATGATACAGCGAACGTAGCCCCTTCACCCTATCGTTTTGATCGACGATTTGGGGAGTGGGGAGCGTAATCATGCTGTCACCACACTCCATTCCTTCAATCAACCTCAGCAACTATGCTTGATCTCAACGGAAAAAACGCGCTGGTTACTGGCATTGCGAACAATCGCTCTATTGCGTGGGGCATCGCCCAGCAGCTTCATGCCGCAGGCGCAAATCTAGGCGTAACCTACCTCCCTGACGACCGAGGACGCTCTGAGGAAAAGGTAAAAGCCCTTGTCGAGCCTTTAAAGCCGAGCTTATTTTTACCTTGTAATGTACAGGACGCTAGCCAAGTTGAGGCGACCTTTGCCGCTATCCAAGATCAATGGGGACGGCTCGATATCTTAATTCACTGTCTAGCCTTTGCCCAAAAGGAAGATTTGACGGGGGACTTTAGCACCACAAAAGTTGAAAATTTTAACCTTGCCCTAGATATCAGCGCCTACTCTCTCATTAATTTGAGCGGTGCGGCCAAACCCCTGATGACAGAAGGCGGCAGCATCGTTACCCTCAGCTATCTTGGCGGCGCACGGGTCATTCCCAACTACAACGTGATGGGAATTGCAAAAGCCGCTCTTGAAATGAACGTCCGCTACCTTGCCTCAGAGCTTGGCCCTCAAAACGTGCGGGTTAATGCCATTTCAGCCGGCCCGATTCGGACTCTGGCTTCTTCTGCCGTGGGCGGAATTTTGGACATGATTCACCATGTTGAGGAAATCGCTCCTCTCCGACGAACCGTGACCCAACAGGAGGTAGGCAATGCGGCAGCGTTTCTTTGCAGCGACTTAGCCAGCGGTATCACGGGACAGGTTCTGTATGTGGATTCTGGCTACTCCATTATGGGAATGTAGGGGTTTAATGTAGGGGCTTAAAGCGCAAGCGCTAGACGTGCGGCGATCGCCTAGACTAAGGTCACCTTCTTCCACAGGACGTTCCTGGTTGGACTAAATTGGCTGAATTAGCCTTGGCTAAACTTAACCTTGGCTAAACTTAACCTTGACCTGACTTAAAGTTCACCGCATTAACGCTGTCATCAACGCTGTCGATGGGCAACGACGGCAACCTTTAGAAAGGGAGGCAGCATGGGGCCTTGATTCTTTTTGGGGTTTGGGGTGTTTCCTAGCGCTTGTTCTAGGGCCTGAGGCATTTGCTGCTCCGAAGACTGAATCGGGGGATTGCTAAACGCATTGAGCTGTAGCTCAAGAGCAAGGTTGCGCTCTAGTTCTCGCTGTAGATCGCGCTCTAGGCGATCTTTGGCACGCAAAAGGTCACGAATCTGTACTTGATGCGCAGTGGCTGAAGACTGAACTTGAGCGATCGCCTGTCCTAGCGCTGCTTCCTGGTGCGTCAGCTTCTCGACCTGGCTCTGGAGCGCCTCAATGAGGTCGGCTGAATGCTGTAGCTTGTCTGAAATGCCCCGGTTTTGCTGCTGAAGCGCCTTTTTCTCATCGTTTAGGGCATCTAAACTTTGCTGCCTCGCGCTCAACTCTTCCTCAATACAGAGCTTGAGGCGCATCAGATCCTTGAGCTGTTCGCTCAGGGTTTGAGCAGCGGCTCGCTCTTGGTTGAATTGGACTTCAATCTGTCCTTTGGCGCGAGATAGACTTCGAATTTGCTCTTCTTTAGCCTGCACCATTTGTTTTTCGCGGGTGAGCAGAGCCTCTAGGTTTTGTTGAGCCTGGGTAAAGTCTTGAACCTGCTGCTGTAGCGCTTGAATAGACTGCTGCGCTGCCCCAAGCTGGGTATGACCCGCAATCTGGGCTAGCTCTAACTCTACAATCTGCTGCTGGCGGGTTTGTGCAGTAGCTTCCAGGGTTTTATTGTGGTGGCGCAGTCGCTGATTTTCATCCGCCAGCTTTTGAGCCGCAGCCTGCGCAAGGGTCAGCTTATCTTTTGAGACCAGAATCTCTCGCTCAAGGGTTTGCTGACGCTGCTGCGTTTCTTCAGCCAAGACTTGCCTTTGCCGATACTGAAAAATCGTGACGCCTAGTAACGTTACCGTGAGGCTAAAAAGCCCCATAATGATGAGGAGCATTTCATCATTCATCACAATTCTCCTGGCAGCAAAAGATTAGGGTTGGGATTGAAGTTGAGCGTGTGGGCAGGATTTTTCCTTACTTTTTCTAGGATTGGTTCGTAAGGCTTTAAGGGTCATGGAGGGCAGACACCCTCCCAATAAAGAGCTTAGAGAAGATAAAATTTGGGCTGAGTTTAGCACTGAACCTTCGTAGTTTCATCTCTATTGATAAAAAAATTGTTGAATCTCTTCAGGTTCATTTTTGAAGTAATTTGAGGGTGTTATTGCTTCACCTTACCCATCGGAGCAGTATATTTCCATCAATAATTTTGGCTGAAAATGAGTCAGAAGTGGGTCGTTTGTCAGGGCAATTGTGGATACTGGTTGCGGGTACTGACTTCGGGGCGTCATCCTTGGGTAACCTGATGAAAGGTCTGCTAGAACCCATCAGCTCTGACTCACAACAGATTAAAATTACTTATCCAACTCCATTTTTAGGTCAATTCTAAAAATAAGTTGCTAAGGTTGAGTAAAGAAATGTATCACGCTTTGAGGGTGGCTTATGCCCATCTATTGTGCGCAGGAGGGTGCTCGTTGTGTGAGTAAGGCTTCTGGTCAGTCTGGATTCACGGGCGAAATCAAGGAGGTTAGGTTGAATATTCAGGTCTTTTGTGATTTGGATGGTCCGCTCATTGATGTCTCGCGGCGCTATTACAAGACCTATCAGCTAGCGATCGCAGCGGTACAGGCTGATGCCCAGGTTCATGGGCGATCGCTATCCCTTACGCCCTTAAGCGCTTCACAATTTTGGCAAATGAAGCAAGAGCGCGTGCCAGATGCAGATGTTGCATTCTGTTCTGGGCTGCGTCATGAGCAAATTGATTTGTTTTTGGCCAAGGTTTTGGATATTGTCAACCAACCCGACCTGCTCCGGGAAGACTGCGTGCAGCCAGGAGTTTTTCAAGCTTTACAGCTTCTGAAGCGCTTTGGAGCAAGTCTTTCTGTGGTAACGCTACGCTGTCAAACACAGGCGGTGCAGCTTTTGCGACAGTTCCAGCTAGATTCATTCTTTGATCAAGTATGCGGCACGGAGAATTCTTTAGCAGCCTATCAGAACTACACCGAGTACAAGCAGGCTATTCTTGAGTCGCTGATGGCAAAACTGAAGACTTCTGAACATGAGCAGTTCTGGATGATTGGCGATACAGAGGCCGACATTAATGCCGCACAAGCTCTTGGGCTATTTACTGCGGCGCTGACCTGTGGCATGCGCAGTAGTAGCTACCTGCATCGGCTTAAGCCAACAACGGTGCAGGCTGATTTGACAAGTACGACTCAGTACCTGCTTGCTCAGGCCATGCCCTTAGCTTGAGCCGTTGGCAAGCAGGTACTGAGCAGCAGCATCTGGGCAATGGCCGTTATCCTGGAGAAACCAAGCCCCGCTCCAGTTAATTAGGCTGCTTTCTAGCTTGCTCAAGTTCTTCAAGGGTTTGAATGAGCAGACGCCGCGCCTGAAGCTTCCAGCCCCACCGCTGAATAGCGATCGCCGCTGCCCCACCGCCCAGCGTTGCCAGAAAGTCGAGGGGCTGCATCGTAGAAATACCTAGGAGTAGCCCTAGTCCGGCAATGCCCCAAAAGGGCAGAGCAGCCGTCTGCCGCTGCTCCACCACAATCTTGCTAAACCCGTCCGTGGGCATCTCAGCAATGAGTTCTTCCTTCACCCGGTTCTGTTCGGCTGGGAGCACGGACAGCGCAATTTTTTGACGCAGCTTCTGAATTTTGAGGGCATCCGTACTGTACTGCGTAAGCTGATCCTCCGCCATCATCAATAAGCGCTCAGTCTGTCCCATCGCTCATCCAACTCCTATAAACTATCAAAACGCAAAAAAGAGAAGTGGATATCCCCCATCCACCTCTCTTTCTTTAAGATTGTACTGGTATTGCAGCAATCAGGACTTAGTAGCGGTAGCCGCTGCCGCCCTTCTCACCAGGCTTTTGGACAATAAAGCTCATGACCTGGCACTGCTTCACGTTGTCAAAAGCCACAATGCGAATAAAGGCATTGGGGTACTCAGACTTGCACTGCTGCACTTCACTCAAGGCTTCTTGGGGAGAACGGCAGCTAAATAAGGGTAGCTTCCACATCGTCCAGTAGAACTCTTGAGGACTAGGATTCGGATCTTCCGTAAACTCAACGCAAGGGTAGTAGCCTTGGTCAAGGGTGTACTGAATCTGCCGCGCAATTTGCTGGTCGTTGAGGGGAGGCAGGTAAGAAAATGTTTCGTAGCGGCGCTCAATCGGTAGGGTCTTCATTGAAATCCTCTGTATTTGTCAATTGGTAGCGGTATTTAATCACTCAAGTCAAGGGCGAAAATCTACAGTCGTTAATAGACCGCGCTCATCCATCTTGGGTTACTAAGCTTCATCGGACTGAGAGCCTTCTGCCTCAGGTCGCTCTCTGACTCGGCTGCCTTCCTGGCTACTGTCCTGACCACTTTCCACTTCGCTGTTGAAGTTAACTTGGGTCATGCGCTCAAGCTGCTGTTTTTTTTGAGCCATATTAGACTGCTGCATTGTTGAACGCAGCAACTCTGGCAAAAAATCAGCAATTTCTTCAGCAAGATGCTCGCGTACCGTCAAAATGCGGAAGGCTAAATCCTGTCTCTCTAAAAACAGCGCACGGAGAAAAGCTTCTCCATCCTTAATGCTTTCACGAGATGAAAACTGATGTAGCCAATAGGCGCGCTTTGGGTCGGTTTCGTCAAGCTGTTCATAGACAACCCGTACCGCCCGGTACGTGAGGTAGCTCGTTAGGGTCTTAGCTGTATCTTGCGCAATGTGCTTAAGATCCATAAGGCGAAGATGAAGGGGTCAGATCATGAACAGATACTAATCGATTCTTCAACAATCCTTCATCTTGCCCAGCAGAAAAGCTCAAGTAAAAGGCTCAAGTCCTTTGACTAGGCTGACCTAGATAGTGTCAACAGCGTCATACTCAAACTTGATTTCTTTCCAAAGTTCGCAAGCAGCAGCCAGCTCAGGCGACCAGCGGCAAGCTTCACGAATGATATCGCCACCTTCACGCATGAGGTCACGACCTTCATTACGGGCCTGAACGCAGGCTTCAAGAGCAACGCGGTTTGCGGTTGCACCCGGTGCATTCCCCCAGGGGTGACCCAAGGTTCCACCACCAAACTGCAGGACGGAGTCATCTCCAAAGATTTCAACGAGCGCTGGCATGTGCCAAACGTGAATCCCGCCGGAAGCAACAGCCATCACGCCAGGCATAGAGGCCCAGTCTTGAGTGAAGAATACGCCCCGTGAACGATCTTGCTCGATATAGTTTTCGCGGAGGAGGTCGATGAAGCCCAAGGTGATGGCTTTGTCGCCTTCGAGTTTACCCACAACGGTTCCGGTGTGGATGTGGTCACCCCCAGACATCCGCAGACATTTTGCCAAGACGCGGAAGTGAATCCCGTGATTTTTCTGACGGTCAATCACGGCGTGCATGGCGCGGTGAATGTGCAGCAGAACGCCGTTATCCCGGCACCAGTGGGCCAAGGTGGTGTTGGCAGTGAACCCAGCGGTCAGGAAGTCATGCATGATGATGGGCATTTCGAGCTCTTTGGCGAACTCAGCCCGCTTTAGCATTTCTTCGCAGGTGGCGGCGGTGACGTTGAGGTAGTGACCCTTCACTTCTCCGGTCTGGGCTTGGGCCTTATGGATGGCGTCGGCTACAAACAGGAAGCGATCGCGCCAGCGCTGGAAGGGCTGGGAGTTGATGTTTTCGTCATCTTTGGTGAAGTCTAGACCGCCCCGGAGGCACTCGTAGACTGCACGACCATAGTTTTTAGCGGACAGACCCAGCTTAGGCTTGATGGTACAACCCAACAGAGGACGACCGTACTTGTTGATTTTGTCGCGCTCTACCTGAATCCCGTGGGGAGGCCCCTGGAAAGTCTTGAGGTAGGCAACAGGAATGCGGAGGTCTTCGAGACGCAGCGCCTTGAGGGCCTTAAACCCGAACACGTTCCCGACCAAGGAGGTCAGCAGGTTGGTGACGGAGCCTTCTTCAAACAGGTCGAGGGGGTAGGCGATGTAGCAGATGTACTGATTGTCTTCTCCTGGAACAGACTCAAGGTCATAGCAGCGACCTTTGTAGCGGTCAAGGTCGGTCAGCAAATCCGTCCACACCGTCGTCCAGGTACCGGTAGAAGACTCGGCCGCAACCGCTGCGCCCGCTTCTTCAGGCGGAACTCCAGGCTGAGGCGTCATCCGAAAAGCAGCCAAGATATCCGTATCTTTGGGCGTGTAGTCAGGGGTGTAGTAGGTCAACCGATAGTCTTTAACACCGGCGTCGTATCCAGACTTGGATTGCGTTTGGGTTTGGGAGTATGACATGTATCTCTTCCTGTAAGAAATGTAGGCTGGGCACTTCCAGATTGAGGCTTGAACTTCTAGTCTCGAACAAACTTTTAGTCTCGAACCTTAGTTCTTGAACATTAGCTGCGAAGGTCTAGTCTCAAAACCGTGATCTAAAATCTAGGCGCAGCGACTGCTCTAGCTATCTCACTTAGTCAAAACAAGATCAGCCCTCTTGAGAGAGCCTGCATTTGTTGTGAATGGGTGAAAAACGAACCTGTAAAAGGGCTTAGAAAACTAGGTGCCTTTGTCTATGCTTACTGTTGAATGTAATGCAGAAGGGGACTAAATTCAATAAGCAAGACATCGAATATCATGGGCAGTTTGATAAGTTTCTTTTATACACATGTTTTTTAGTAAATTTTGTAACTGTTTTTCTTGGCGGGTTGCTTTTTGAGCCAAGATGTGGGGCATCGACCTGGCGGGGATTAGAGCTGAATCCGGCTGCTGGCGGGGCGATGACCTAACCGCGATCGCGCGGAAAGGTGCTGAGACAGCCCAGAAATCGGCAATATTACTTAACATTTCGCGAGACATCTTGGGCAATATCTTGAGCAATACCTTGGGCTGCATCTTGTGGCGAGAGGAGCACTGCGGAAATGGAGTAGAGCGCCAGCGCAGTCCAGATGCAGCCGAAGGTCAGAGCGTGGTTGAGGGTAAAGGGCTCTTTGTAGATCCAGACAGCGCAGAGTAGCTGGAGGCTAGGTGCAATGTATTGAAAAAAGCCCAAGGTAGAAAGGGGAAGCCGCTGAGCGGCAAGGTTGAAGCAAAGTAACGGGAGGGACGTAACGACTCCACCGCCTACCAGGAGAAGGGTAAGGGATGGGGTTTGGCCAAGGTGGCTGGTGTTTTGAGTGCTCAAGTGCGCGATGTAGGCGATCGCTACGGGTGCCAAGAGACAGGTTTCTACAGTCAGCCCGACGAGGGGCTGGACTGGAATAATTTTGCGCAGGAGACCGTATAGGGCAAAAGACGTCCCAAGGCCCAAGGCAATCCAAGGAACTTGGCCGAGGGCGAGGATAGAATAACTAACCCCCAGCGCGGCGATCGCCACGGCCACCCACTGCACCCAGCGCAGGCGCTCGTGGAGGATGATGACCCCCAGCAGGACATTCACCAAAGGATTGATGTAGTAGCCGAGGCTTGTTTCAAGAATGCGATCGCTATTGACCCCATAAATGTAAAGCCCCCAGTTGCCGGCCAAAATAGCAGCCGTGCCGAGCAGCGATAGCCCTTGCGGGGAGCTCAGCAACTTTTTGAATTCCCAAAGCTGCTGCCGAGCCGCCAAAATCAACAGCAGCAGAACGCCAGACCAGAGCATTCGATGGCTCAAGATTTCAACTGCCGAAACCTGGCTCAACAGCTTCCAGTAGAGCGGGAAGAATCCCCAGGAACCATAGGCTAGGACGGCATAAAGGAATCCAGCGCTATGGGAAATAGCCCGATGAGAAATGGGCGTCAAAACAAAGCCTACTTTGCGAACGGATGGCGAAATCCTAGGACAAGAACCTATGACGAAATCCTAGGGCAAAACCTTAAGGCTGAAACTAAGCCTTAGTAGCTTAGCTTCAGAGCACTAGCCGGTACGTCATCCCAGGACTCCACCGTCCGGAGCCGGGCCACCCAGCCCTCCTGCTTTTGGCTCTCCGATAGACTTGTCTTAAACGATTCATGACAGTCCATCGCGTGCTGCTCATCCTGACAAGCAATACAGGCATACAGCAGCCCAGAGGGGTCAATCTGCTCATTCAGCCAAATTTTATGGACGATACTCATAGCACACTCCTAGTCTGTATCGCGGATTGATTTTGCTTTTTTCATTATCGTTTAATCCGAAGGGTTGAGGTTACTTAGACCCACGTGAGTTCGATGATGCCCTTGAAGCCCCTCACCCCAAACCCCTCTCCCAAAGGCGAGGGGCTTAAGAAGCTTGATTTTTAATTGCCCCTCCTTCTCCCTGGGGAGAAGGAGGATGGGAGGATGAGGGGCGGTTGTGTTTTGTCGAACTCACGTTAGACCCCGTTATCGAGATTCAGTTATCGGGATTCAGTTTTGGGGCTCTAAAAACGCAAAAGAGGAAGCATTGGCTTCCTCTCAACCTTCCCCCATCTAACCCTAAGGGAAGTTGCGGCCTCTATAAAATAGGTCTAGTAGGCTAGACCCATGCTTCGAGTGGTTTCTGCACCAAGGTAAACTCGAATGCTTAGAAAGTCAGTAGGGCAAGCCGTTTCGCAACGCTTACAGCCTACACAATCTTCCGTCCGAGGAGAGGAGGCAATTTGACCTGCCTTACAGCCATCCCAAGGAACCATTTCGAGAACGTCCGTAGGGCAAGCCCGTACGCACTGGGTGCATCCAATACAGGTGTCGTAGATTTTGACGGTATGTGACATCGAATAAAAGCTCCATTTAAATGATCAAATGGTTCACCATTGGGTGCGCTCCAACTGGGTGAACTGCAATTGAGTGCATTGCAGTTGGGTTCCCTAAAATTGGGTGCTCTGCATAAGTGACCATGCCCAAGATGACCATGCCCAAGATGCTTGTAATGAGTTTACAGTAGCGGTTTTACCACATTGACAAAATTGCGACGAAACTTCAAACAACGTAATCTTATGGCCCAAAACGATGCATTTTTGATGCAGGGCTCCTAAATCAAGGGCGCTAATCTTAGTCTAAACTCCATCACATTTGACGATCGCTGGATCTGAAGCTGGAGGTTGGGGTTGGGCTGGCTCAGGAGCTGCCGGATTTGGCTGAGGGGCATCTGTCGGGTGGATTGACCGTTAATTTGGCGCAAAATATCGCCCTTTTTTAGCCCGACCTTTGCTGCTGGGGTCTGCGGGAAAACATTGGCCACGCGATAGGTTTGGAAAGCTGCTCCTTCTGCCTGGAGCCAGAGGCCGCTGAGGTCGTAGCTATAGTCATCGCTGGGGCGACTCAGGGGCGCTGGCAGCGGCTCTAGGATAAGCTGCTGCTGTGGATAGTTCACAATGACGCGAAACTGCTGCAGGATTTGCGCTCCGATTTTGCCCGTGAGGCGATCGCAGGCTCCCCTAGGGTCAGATTCAAAGGTGGTAAGAGGGGTTTTGAGCTGAGTCGTTCCTAGCGTCAGGCTCTGGACACGACCCATCTGAATGGGCTGAATGCCGTAAAACGTCGTGAGCTGCCGCTGTAAAATCTGTGGAGCTGCTGCAATGAGCTGCCGATCTACACCGCACCCAGCCTTGATGGAGAGTGCGCCATTGCTGCCGGAGTCCAGCAGCAGCGTTGCGGGTAAGGGTTGGTGGCCGTAGGGTGCGATCTCGGCCTTTAGATAGGCCCTGCGATCGTTAACCTGGAGGAGCATCGGTTGACCGCTGCCCTGGTAGCGATAGGTTTTGGGGTGATGCAGCCGGAGTCGCCCTTGGGCGTAGTCCATCTCCACCACAAGCTGCTGAAAAAATTCATGGCCTAAAATGCCGTCCAGCGTCCGGCCAAAATATTGGGATAGTCCAGTCACTTCAGCCTTGGACATCACCACGGAGCGATGATCTGTTAGGGTTAATGTCCCAATTTGAAAAGAGACGTTAGGCACATAAATCGTAGGTTTATCCTGGATTCTAGTGGTTTGGGTTCTAGTGGCTTGGGTTCTCGTGCCTTGCAATTTATTTTCTAGTGCGTTTTCTGATGCATTCTCTGATGCGCTCCCTGGAGGACTGATCTGAGAAGGATGCACCAAGCCCAAGGACAGCGCCTTTGCCTCACTGATAAACATATCTGCCGCACCAGAGTCCAGCAGGAATTGCCCCGTTTTGCCATTGACAGTAGCCTGGACAAAGAGATGGCCACCATAGACTTCCATTGGAATCTCTGCGCCGTCTTGACTCAGGACAATATCTGCCAAAGGTTTAGGCCGCAGTTGCGTGCGGAGCCACAGACCCGTCAGTAAAGACGATACGGTTACGATAAGAAATAGAATCGGTCGAGCCTTCACAGAATGCAGTCTATCCAAAGATGAGCAAGATTTAAGGTGTGGATGGGGCTTGTTCGCGATCGCCCCTCGTCGTTTTATGCTTTCCCATCATGCCAGACCATCCGGCGAGTATCCGTGAGACGAGTTTATCTTCAGACCAGCTATCTTCGGATCAGCTCTCTTCAGAGCCGCTTTCTTCAGGACAGTCTAGACCAGAGCTCGCGTCTCTGGAGACAAAGCTTGCGAGTCTGCGCCATTCTCTCCGTTCCGGTCAACGGGAAATGGCCGATTGGCAAGGGGGGCCCTTAGCAGTGTCGGCAGTGCCGGGGGCAGGCAAGTCTCATGGGATGGCGGCAGCAGCTGCGATCACCATTGCGAACCATAACTTCAACACTAACCTAGGGCGATCGCAGCAGTTGGTGCTGGTCACCTTTACAAAATCTGCGGCCACGCACCTGAAGCAAAAGGTACGGGGCTTTCTGAAAGACCTAGCCCTGCCCCAGACGGGCTTTATGGTGCAGACGCTTCATAGTCTTGCCCTCAATATTGCGACTCGCCATCCCCAGCGCTCTGGACTAGATTTGACCCAGACGACCCTCATTTCCCCCTACCAGAGCCATCGTCTCATTCGGCAATGCGTGGAGCAGTGGATTCAGAGACAGCCCCAGCTGTATCGACGGCTGCTGGAGGTGAATATTCGCAGCGGTGAGGAAGGAGAACGCCTGCGCCGCCAGTCCGCACTCCGCACCGATATTTTACCCGCCCTGGCCCAAGTCACGATTCACGAAGCAAAAAGTTCTGGCCTAATGCCTGCGGATCTGCTGCACTTGGCCGATCACATTCCCGATGAACTACCCATTCTGGCGATCGCAGCAGGGCTCTTCACGGAGTACAACGCGCTGCTGCGGAAGACGGGCTGGATTGACTATGACGACATGATTTTGGGTGCCCTTCAGGTGCTAGAAGACCCTGCCATTCTGCGGGCTTGGCAAGCTCAAGTCTTTGCCGTCTTTGAAGACGAAGCGCAAGACTCCACGCCCCTACAGTTCAAGCTCTTAGAGCTCCTCGCCACTGACCCAGACCAGCCAGAGCGCCTCAACCTGATTCGTGTAGGTGACCCCAATCAGGCCATTAACTCCACCTTCACCCCTGCCGACCCCATCTATTTTCGACAATTTTGTCAGCATCAGCAGTCTCAAGCATTGCAGCAGTCTCAAGCATTCCAGTCCTCTGCTGCCATGACCCAGTCTGCCCGAAGCTGCCAGCCCATTATCGACGCTGCCAACTATTTAGTGGATTGGGCAAATCGCAGGGTGCCAGTCGGTGCAGCCCTGCCCTTTGAGCCACAGGTTATTCAGCCAGTGGCGGATGGCGTTGGGAATCCAGCGCCTTGGGGGCGAGGGGTTGAGCTTCATACCCCTCAGGATATCTACCGCACCGCTGCACAAATCGCGGAGCGAGTGATTGCCATTTTCCGGGATGATCCTAACGCGCGTGTGGCGGTGCTGGTGCGAGAGAATCGACAGGCTCGGTTTTTAGCCGATGTCTTGAGTGAGCCTAAGCGCTACGGACTTTCAGTGGATCTCACCCAGCACGACATCCCTATTTTTGATGTGGGAGCCAGCGATCGCCGTTCCCATGTGCCAGCAGAAATGCTAGCCATGCTGCAGTTTGTGGCGCGCCCCCATTCTCCGGAGTATTTCAAAGCGGTGCTGGCGATCCTTGCTCAGCGTCAGGTGATTCAGCCCTACGACTTTAACCAGATCGCCAACGAACCTGAACAGTTTCTCTACCCCAGCGCGATCGCCCCAGAAAGCCTTTCTGAAAGCTCTCCGACACAATCTTCGGCACAATATACAGCGGAGAGTATTTCCCATGCTCCTGAACAGAATACTCAGCTTCAGAGCATCCGCACTATCTGTATCCAGCTACTCAACGCCCGATGGGAGCTTCCCCTCTTTCGACTCGTCTCCTTTCTGGCCGAAATGCTCAACTACGATGCCGTTGAACTGGCCACGGCCGACAAGCTTGCCACAAGGCTCAACCAGACTCGATTGGCCCAGCGAAGTGGTGAAGAGGCAGCGCCTGCCGCCACCCTGTCCGCTACCCTCACGGCGCTTCAGGATATCGTCAGCACCGAGCGCTTCGATCCGGTGGACTTAGACAATGACGAAAGCCAGTACACCCGCCCCCACCAGCTCACCCTCATGACCATGCATAAGGCCAAGGGACTAGATTGGGATGCGGTCTTTTTACCATTTCTCCATGCCAATACCCTTCCCGGCAATTTGCGGGTTCCCATGACCGCTCAGTTTTTAGGAGAATACACCCTGTCTGAAGTGGCACGCGCCCAGATCCGCGCCAGCCTCCATGATATTTATCCACTTCCCCTGGCGGCGGAGGCTTGGGCGCAGGCCAAGCAGCTCAAAACCGCTGAGGAATTTAGGCTGCTCTACGTGGCAATGACTCGCGCTAAGCGCTTACTCTGGCTTTCGGCGGCTCAGGAGGCACCCTACACCTGGGGCACGTTTAATTGGGAGCGTCAAACCCAGCTTGAATCCCAAAAGTCCTGTCCCTTTCTTCCGGCACTCAAACAGGCTTTTCCCACCGCGATCGGTCGTCAATGATTTATGTCCCAGTGATTCATGCCCCAATGATTCACGCCCCAATGATTCACGTCAAGAAACGGCGATCGCAAGTTTATGTTTTTCAGGCTCATGATTTTGATTCATGGTTTTGATTCATGGTTTTGAGCCACGCCATGCCGCGCAGTGCTGCAGAAACCGCTGAACCACCTGGGGCTGTGCACCGAAGTGGAGGTGAGTATAGGAGGCATGCACCTGATAGGCTCTCCAGCCTTCTGACTTCAGGGGCAGCGCTGAGTCATAACCCTGAAGGTCATAGAGGGGCTGCGATGCTTCATCCTTCAAGGTTGAGCGATGAAACTCATGTCCCCAAAGGCGATCGCCCTTCTGCACCAGGGGACTATCCTGCAGAACTGTGGCCTGACGGTAGCCCAGGGTAAGCCGCTTGCCCATCGCCGCCGTGGTTGGAAAAATCCCCGTCATGGGGTAGGCTTGCGCCTCAAAGTCAACAATCTGTTCACAGAGATACATGAGTCCTCCGCATTCCGCGTAGGTGGGTAGTCCCGACTCAACGGCAGCTTTGACCGACTGGATTGCAGACTGATTTTGAGAAAGCTGCGCCGCAAAGACTTCCGGGAAGCCTCCGCCCAAAATGAGACCCTGTACCCCCTCTGGCAAAGTTGAGTCTTGCAGCGGACTCCAGTAGACCAGCTCTGCACCAAGGGTTTCTAGCAGATCCAGGTTGTCTGCATAGTAGAAATTAAAGGCCGCATCATAGGCGATCGCCACTCTCAGGCTTAGGGCTGCCGTTGGCGCTTCCGGTAGCACTAGTTTTGGTGACGCTAGTTTTGGTGGCGCTATTTTGGGTGGCGCTACTTTCAGATTTATAGGAGGGGGCTGGCAGGCTAGCAGCGGGGCAAGGCGCACCCAGTCGAAGCAAGCTTCTCCTAAGTCGGCCAGCCTGTCCAAGAGCGGCTGAAGGTTGTCTAGTTCCTCGGTCGGGACAAGTCCCAGGTGCCGATCTGGAATGGTAATGTCGTCCTGGCGGCGCAAAACGCCCAGAATGGGCAAATTTAGCGGCGCTAGGGCAGCTTTCAAAAGCTCTAGATGGCGATCGCTCCCGACCCGATTGAGCACCAACCCCGCAACCCGCACTCTAGGGTCAAAGGTCGTATATCCGTGGGCGATCGCGGCGATCGACCGGGCAAGGCTACTGCAGTTGAGAATCAGCAGGACAGGCAGATCCAGAAGTCGCGCCACATGCGCCGTACTGGCATAGTCGCTGGCTCCCGTTGCCCCATCAAATAGACCCATTACTCCTTCAACAAGAGCGTAGTCTGCCGTTTGAGCGTGGTGGGCAAAACACTCCTGAATATAGGCTTCAGAGGTTAGAACCGCGTCCAGGTTGCGACAGGCTCGCCCCGTCACATGCCGATGAAACATCGGATCAATATAGTCTGGCCCCACCTTAAACGACTGCACGGACTGCGATCGTCGCCTGAGTGCCGCCAGCAGAGCCAGCGTCACCGTGGTTTTCCCCACGCCGCTGCGCTCTCCTGCAATGATGAGTGCCATAACCGAATGCTTGAGCGCTAGATTAACGCTAAAGCAGTAGTTTAACCCAAAGTTTCAGGACAGTACCCAAGCCCTTGGATAAACTGCTGCCGAAACGCTTCAATTTCTGATAAATTCGGCTGGCCATGCTCAATAACGGCCACCTGATACTGCTGCATCACCTCAATGGGAGAATAACCCTCTTCCAAGTCCATCAGTACATGATGAAGCCGAGGATTAGGGCAGTGGGCAACACCCAACTCATTGAGGAACGCCCGAAAATCTTCTAGTCGATGAGCCGTCCAGGCCCTCGTGCAGCGCACGCGCAGCACCCATCCATCTAGCTGATGCACTACCGTCACAAATTCAATGGGCTCGGTGCTGGGATTTTTCAGGTACTTCAAGACCCGAAGCGCCAAGCTTGCATTGCCAAGATAGTATAGAAATTCCATATGCTGTGCCTTTGAGGACACCCTGAGCACGCTATATTCAACGTTGGGTATCTACCTTCATTTTTGACGAGTGGGCAGGTTCTCGATAGGGTGATTCTCCGCGATTCCATAGGGAGGTTTACCCAAGTTTTCTGAAAAAACTGCCCCCCCTAAGTCGTCTAAAAAGTCTGTCCTGCACAACACATAAACCAATAAGCAAAAATGCTCAGCTCTCCTCGGCCAGAAAGCAGCGTCCAGCCGTCTAGTACAGCGCCGTTTAGTACAGCGCCGTCTGGTATAGAGCCGTCTAGTATGGAGCCGCCTGATACGGCCTTATCTGCCTACGACTACCATTTGCCGGAGCATCTTATTGCCCAATCTCCGGCCGTTCCCAGAGATGCTTCGCGATTGCTGGTGGTGGAGGCTGGTGGGGTTCAGCATGGTCGGTTTCGAGACATTACGCAGCACCTTCGGCCAGGAGACCTGCTGGTGCTTAACAATACGCGGGTGATTCCGGCGCGGCTCTTGGGGCGTAAGGTTAACCCTTTGGGCGCTGAGTTCCCGGAGATCGCCATTGAAGTCTTTTTACTAGAGCCCAGAGGCGATCGCCTCTGGCTGGCGCTGGTTAAGCCAGGTCGGCGGCTCAAGCCAGGAGCCAAAATCGAATTTGGGGGAGAATCCGGTCAACCGCACCTGCGCGCAACGGTTGTCGCCACGGATGAAGAAACGCGGGGTCGATTGATTCAGTTTGAGCTAGGAGCAGAGCAGTCTTTTGAGGAAGTTCTGGCGGCTCTTGGTGAAATGCCCCTGCCTCCCTACATTGAGTCTGGGCATACAGAACCGGAGCAATACCAAACGGTCTTTGCGACAGCGCCCGGTGCCGTGGCTGCTCCCACAGCGGGGCTACACTTTACCCCAGAGCTATTGCAGACCCTTCAAGATCGCGGGGTTGAGCAAGCCTACGTGACGCTGCATGTGGGTATTGGCACCTTTCGCCCTGTAGAAGCAGAGCGGATTACGGATCACCCCATGCACCCAGAGTGGATAGAGGTTTCGGCGGAAGCCATTCAGAAGATTCAAGAGACTAAGGCGCGGGGCGGGCGCGTAATTGCAGTGGGAACAA
The DNA here is from genome assembly GCA_022402525.1 of Thermosynechococcaceae cyanobacterium MS004. Lineage (GTDB taxonomy): Bacteria > Cyanobacteriota > Cyanobacteriia > Thermosynechococcales > Thermosynechococcaceae > JAAURS01. The sequence goes on along the minus strand of JAKRSB010000150.1, from coordinate 9,448 downwards.
CCGCCGTGCGATCGATGGAGGGTCTAGCAACCCAGCTCGAAGCGCTCCAGATCGAAACACTCCAGCCCTATGCTGGCAAGGTGAATCTTTTTATCTATCCCGGCTATCAATGGAAGGTGGTGGATGGACTCATTACCAATTTCCATCTGCCGCGCTCTAGCTTACTGATGCTGGTGAGTGCCTTGGTCGGGCGATCGCGGTTGATGCAGCTTTACGCAGAGGCGATCGCCCAAGAGTATCGATTCTATTCCTTTGGGGACGCCATGCTGATTTTGCCAGAGGCGACTGTTCATGCATCGCCATAAAAAATGCCTCCGCTGAAACCAGCAGAGGCATTTTTAGAGATTAGGCGACGAAGAGATTAGGCGACGAAACCTTAGATCTGAACGATTTCACCAGCGGCTTGGAGACGCGCCCGCGATCGCTTGAAGGCCTGAGTGGCCTGATAGCGCTCTTGCTTATCGTCGCTCTGCTCAGCTTTAGCTAACCGAGCCTGGGCTTCTGCAAAAGTCGCGCGAGCCTCTTCCTTGTCAATGGTGTCGCCGCGTTCAGCGCCATTAACCAGAATCGTCACTTCGTTTTGATCCACTTCAGCAAACCCGCCCTGAAGGGCGATCGCCTGCCAGCCTTTGCCTTCTCTGACCCGCATTACCCCGGCATCCAATGCTGTGAGCAACGGCGCATGACCAGATAAAATTCCAAGCTGGCCCGTGGTGCTGGGTAGAATGACCTCCTCAGCAGGGGCATCCCAAACGGTCTTATCAGGGGCTATAACCCGAACGGTGAGTGTCATGGGTTATCTCCTACTTTCCTTCGGACTTCAGCTTTTCACCCTTGGCGATCGCTTCATCAATGTCTCCCACCAGGTAGAAGGCTTGCTCTGGCAAGTCATCTAGGTCGCCGGAGAGAATCTTCTTGAAGCCTGCAATGGTCTTTTCCAAAGTCACGTACTTCCCAGGGGAGCCCGTAAACACTTCAGCCACAAAGAACGGCTGGGACAAAAACCGCTCAATCTTCCGCGCCCGTGCCACCACGGTACGGTCATCTTCAGAAAGTTCGTCTAGACCCAGAATGGCAATAATATCCTGAAGCTCTTTATAGCGCTGTAGGGTAGACTGCACCGCCCGCGCCGTCTTGTAGTGGTCTTCGCCCACGATGGAGGGCTGAAGCATGGTCGAAGCAGAATCCAAAGGGTCTACCGCTGGGTAGATGCCCTTGGCCGCTAAGCCACGGGACAGCACGGTTGTTCCATCCAAGTGAGCAAAGGTGGTCGCAGGAGCTGGGTCAGTCAAGTCATCCGCAGGGACGTAGACGGCCTGAATGGAGGTAATGGAACCTTCCAGGGTGGAGGTGATCCGCTCTTGGAGGTCGCCCATATCGGTGCCGAGGGTAGGCTGATAGCCCACCGCAGAAGGCATCCGACCAAGAAGCGCAGACACTTCAGAGCCAGCCTGCACAAACCGGAAAATATTGTCCACGAACAGCAGCACATCCTGCTTGTTCACATCCCGGAAATATTCTGCCATCGTCAGGCCCGTCAGACCCACCCGCATTCTGGCTCCGGGTGGCTCGTTCATTTGACCGTAGACCAAGGCAATCTTGGATTCGTTGAGGTTATCTTTATTGATAACGCCCGACTCAATCATTTCGTTGTAAAGGTCATTTCCTTCGCGGGTGCGCTCACCCACTCCAGCAAACACCGACACCCCGCCGTGGTTTGTCGCAATATTGTTGATCAGCTCCATCATGATGACGGTTTTGCCAACCCCTGCACCGCCGAAGAGGCCAATCTTGCCGCCCCGACGATAGGGGGTCAAGAGGTCAACCACTTTAATGCCGGTTTCAAAGACAGAGGGCTTGGTTTCTAACTCGGTGAGCTTCGGTGCCGCTCGGTGGATGGGGAAGGTTTCTGTATTTCCTACTTCACCCCTGTTGTCGACAGGCTCACCCAGAACGTTAAAGATACGCCCTAGGGTGCTTTTGCCCACGGGAACCGAAATGGGCGCACCCAAATCAATGACTTCCATTCCCCGCACCAGCCCTTCAGTGGTGCTCATGGCCACAGCGCGCACCTGGTTGTCACCCAAAAGCTGCTGAACTTCGCAGGTAACTGAAACAGGCTGGCCTGCAGGGTTTGTCCCTTCGACTCTTAAGGCGTTGTAGATACGCGGCATTTTGCCGCTTGCGAATTCAGCGTCCAAGACTGGACCAATAATCTGCGTAATCCGACCGACGTTTGTCTTTTCTGTGGTGGTGACCATGCTCAAGCCTATGTTGTGATGACCTACAATGCTGCAGCTTTTTTTAGCTATTGCTTTGAGAGCTATTGTTATCTAAGATGCAGCTCATTGCATCAAATCGCCATCTTCAAAACTATCACTGAATGGGATCAAGGTAAACTTTCTTTGCTAAGGCCCTGCGACTGCAACTTTGCAACTGCAACTTTAGGCTTTGACAATGCTGGGGGTTAACGAAGCTGGGGGTTGGCGAGACTGTGACCGCTGGCCGCTTTTGATTGATGCTATGCCAGAGGATCGCCAGATAGCCGGGTCGTACAGAGGGGTGGCGGCTTGCCACTGCTGGAAAGTTCGATGTCTCTAAGCCTGAAGCAGCAGACTACATAAACTAAATTTCGCTGGGTGAAGCCTGCGATCGCTTGAGTCAGTATTTTTGAATGGTGACCCACGATAGCCGTATTTTAGAGATTGCCGACCCAATCATTCGTATGGAAGATGGTCATGTTCCTCTTTGAAGGAATTTGCAGAAATATTCCCAGCTTCATCACAGGATCAATCAGTGTTTGGGAAGGATAGGCAATCATAAAAGGCTGAAGGCATCAAAAGTGAGCGCGGCTCCAGGAGCACTTCAGAAGATTGTTTAGCAAGAATGTTGTAAAGCCTGCGGCAATTCTAAGCCGTCCATGGTTGAAAAGAACTCTAGCAGACGCGCTGAAATGATAGCCGTACCGCCTTGATGGTTAGACTCGATATTTAAGGGCATAACCGGGTCATGGAGGGAGAGCCGCAGCAAAAACCACCCGCCTTCAGATGGATCGGGGCAGGAAACCCGAAGTCCTTCGTAGGTGTGGGGCACAATGGCCCAGTTTGGCTGATTCCGGACAAAGCCTTGAAGCGCTTCTAGAACGCGATCGCCATACTGCTTGAAATCTTCTGTCTTAATTTTGAGTCGATATTCTACGCTTTCAGTAGGCTCTTTGAGGGTTGCAATGAGATCCGGCAGCGACTGGTGAGCCAGCTTTGACTTTGCTAGCTCAATGAGCAGCTTGCTGACTAAGTAAGCACCATCATCCAGAAAATAATTTTCCTTGAGGGCTGCATGACCGGAGGTTTCGATCGCCAGCCAGGATTCTTGGCCAGATTCATTGAGACGCAGGGCTTCATCAATTACATTTTTGTAGCCGCGCTTAAACCGATGGTGGATGCCGTGCAAATCTTGCTCAATGAACTGTGTCAGACCCTCTGAGGTAATGGAGTCCGTCACAATAGTAGTGCCGGGATGCTCTCGCAAGATAATGGCAGAAATGAGTGCAATCAGCCGATTTCGGTTAAGTTCTTTGCCAGTGTGGTCTACGGCAGCGCTGCGGTCTACATCTGTATCAAAAATGATGCCAAAGTCAGCCTGATGGTCAATCACGGCCTGACAAATGGACTGCATGGCCGCCTCATCCTCTGGATTTGGGACATGGTTCGGGAAGGTTCCGTCCGGCTCTAAAAACTGGCTGCCCGTCGTGTCAGCCCCCAGAGGCTGAAGTACCTGCGCTGCATAGAACCCGCCAGCACCATTGCCAGCATCTACAATAATTTTTAGACCCTGGAGCGGCTGATCGTAGTGTTGAGGGTGATTGACCCCTTGCCGAATTGTCTGGACGAGCTGCCCCGCGTACTCTGCAATGAAGTCATAGGCAATGATGTCACCAGCAATGATGTCGCCGTGTTTGTCTTGGGGGGCGGATGCTTGAAGCGTGTTCCGAAGGTTGTTTTGCTCATCAGCAGCGATCGCCAAGATTTCGGAGATATCCTGCTTTTGGAGTCCCCCCTGGGGGGTGAAAAACTTTAAGCCATTGCGGTTAAAGGGAAGGTGGCTGGCCGTCAGCATAATTGCGCCATCACAGTTTAATCCTGGCGTAATGGTGCTCATGAACATGGCCGGGGTGGAGGCCATCGCAAAATCATAGACGCGACTGCCCAAGGCCGCGATACCCTGCAGGGTAGCTTGGGTTAAAGCGGGGCCAGCGAGGCGGCTATCACGCCCCACGGAGATTGTAAGGGCCGTAGGGGACTGATTTTGCCGCTGGGCAAGCCAGATGACAAAAGACTGACTTATAACCCTGACAACTTCAGGCGTTAGATTTACCAATTCTCCTGGCACGCCTTCCAGCGCCACGCCTCGAATATCCGATCCATTTTGAAGCTTTTGCCAGTTAAAGGGCTGATTCATCGTCCTTTACCTTTCGCGTAGCGGAATAAAACTGGATAGGGCAACACAATCCCTAGCTGCCCAACATAAAAGCCAGCAGAAATAGCCCATAGGTAATCCCTAGCTTTAGGGTATTGAAAGCTTCGCCCCAAAGGGTTTTGCGAAGCTTCCAGCGATCGCTGTAAAAGAGCCAGCTCAAGACCTCAACAAACGCGACGATGAGTGCTGCCACGCCAATGTCCGATTCGGATCTTTGACCTGAGACTGCGGAGAGCGCAACCCCGAGATAAATTCCCAGAAATAAGGCGATCGCCAGGGTTGCGAGCCGCCGCCAAGGATTGATGAGCTGTCGTTGCAGCCTGAGGGCCAAGACATTGACGATTCCGTTGAGTCGGGTATTTTGCATGGCGATCGCTCCCTAGATCTGTCCGCCCAGAGGCACATTAGCATCAATCTAGCTTAAGTGGGCCAGAGATCTAGCGATGATTTCTGCCTTTGCAAAGAGGCCGAGAAAAGCCAGCAATTCCAAATTCAAAAAAGCTAGGAGAAGTTAGCCGGCTGAATAGGCAGTGAGCCATAGAGCATGAACTCAATTAAGGATTGCCGATTCACAAATGAAGTGCAACACCCTGATCAAGACCGCTCAAACCTAACGCTAAGGCTGGATTGAGGCGTTCGATCTACCGATTTGGGATGATTCAAATTCCGAGGGTGCCTCAGATCCACAATATACTTGACGCAAGTTCGACCAAAAACAACCGCCCCTCATCCTCCCATCCTCCCATCTTCCTAGGGAGAAGGAGAGGCAATTAAAAATCAAGATTCTTAAGCCCCTCGCCTTTGGGAGAGGGGTTTGGGGTGAGGGGCTTCAAGTGCATCATCGAACTCCCGTTAAGCCAAGTCAAGCAGCCTTAAAATTCTATCTGGCTGATCCAGGGTGCCAATGAGCCGCCGCACCGGCGGTGGCCAAGCTTTAATCAGCGTTGGCGTTGCGGTAATTTGGTCTTTTTCAGCCAGCTCTGGATGCTGCTGCACATCCACAATTCTGAGGGTATAGGGGCTATCAAGGGTTTGCGCTAGAAAGCGGTGCAAACTCTCTAAAGCCTGAACAGTGGCGCTGCTGCGGCCATTGACAAACAGCCGCAGCACGTAGCCAGATAGGGTTTTGGGCGCGTCCGGCGTCTCCGCATACTGAAACGACGAGAGATGATCTAGGCGCAAGACCAGATTGTGACGCTTCCAGAGTTGGGGAAACTGCGATCGATAGTGGGCAATCATGCCGTCATCCCAGGGCACATAGGGTTCAGCGTCTAGCTGCCAAAGCGCCAGAGGAGTTTCAAAAATAGCCTGAAGCAAGGGGCGATACTGCCATACTCTTGGCTTGACCGCCGCCGCCAGATGGACAATCTGAGTGTCTGGGTCAATCCACCGATCCACAGTTGCCGTATAGCTATCACTCAAAAAGAGCGGAACTTCAGGTAAGTCTAAAATTTGCTGAAGCGCGGCACAAAGCTCTACATGCCAATGGGTTTGCTTGGTCGGATCTACGCAGTAAATTAAATCTCCCCCCGGCGTAAAGAGGGCAAGTCCTTTGTAGGTGAGGGGCAGATCGGAAGCGGCCAAGGTTCGGTTGAAGAGTCGTCGGTTATGGGAAAAAGCAGCGCTTTTGAGATGAGGAGATGCGCCAACCTAGATCGGTACAGACTTGAGCAATCGCCCGTGCCTGTCGCCACACAAGACCAGAGAGGCTCAATGCCCTGGCCACACCAAAGGTAAAGCGTCAGGGGTTTAGTCTGGACTTATCATACCGCTGCGACATTCCAATTATGACACCCCATTGATGCTGAGCCACTCCCTTGAACCGCTCCCTTAGAGTAGCTCCTTTGAGTCGTTCAGGACACCAAACCATGCAGAGGCTTGAGCGGATTCTCTGCTGCTGGACACTTAACGCTATAAACTAAGACCAGAAAACACTAAGCCCAGAAACATAAGCCCAAAAACTAAGCCCAGAAACTAAGCCTCCGGATCATTGAAATAAGGGATTGGAAGTTGACATGAGTGCAGATGCCGTTAAGTTGATGAAGCAGCAGGTCGGGAAAGCGGCGGCTGATCGAGTACAGTCCGGGTCTATTGTGGGCCTGGGGACGGGTTCCACTACGGCCTTTGCCATTCAGTTTTTGGGCGATCGCATTAAGTCCGGCGAACTGACCAATATCAAAGGAATTCCCACATCATTTCAAGCCTCTGTTTTAGCAAAGCAGTACGGCATCCCGCTCACGACCCTCGATGAAATTGACCACATTGATATTGCGATCGACGGGGCGGATGAAGTCGATCCGCAAAAGCAGCTCATCAAAGGGGGCGGTGCTGCCCACACCCGCGAAAAAGTCGTCGATGGCCTTGCCGAACTCTTTATTGTGGTGGTGGATCAGTCCAAACTCGTGAGTCAGCTTGGCTCAACGTTCCCTGTACCCGTGGAAGTGCTGCCGATGGCCGTTACCCCCGTCACCCGAACCCTAGAAAAAATGGGCGGACAGCCAGAACTCCGCATGGGCATCAAAAAAGACGGCCCCGTAATTACGGATCAGGGAAATATGGTGCTGGATGTAACGTTTTCAAATATCACCAACCCAGCAGAGCTAGAAAAGGTGCTGAACAACATTCCTGGGGTGCTAGAAAACGGTATTTTTGTTGACTTAGCGGACATCATTCTCGTAGGCGAAATTCATGATGGCCAGCCAACAATTCGTGAACTATAGACTTCTGTTGTCCAGAAGATCAGCAGATCGAGAAAGGCATAGGGCACACTATCAAGTAAGGTCTCTAATCTGAAATATCGCTCTTAAAGTTTTGTAGAGCATTCTAGCTTAACGGCTAGGATGCTCAAATTGATGTTCAAATTGATGCTCAAGGCAATACTTAGAGTCCTATTGATATCTTTCTTTCGTTAAGCGCAAAGTGCACAGCTAGCGCTCGATCTTCAAAACCAAAGACTGAAGTTTTTTCGATTTCAGTCTAGGGTAAATTTATTTTTTTTAAATCTATATTTATTTCTCACTTTATACTAAACTTCCAAATTCAAATTCAAATTCAAATTTGTCTTTAATCGTCAACACTATTCTTGAACAGATTAGTCTGTTAGACCATGGAAAATTCTCTTAAGAAAATTATCATTGCAGGGTATCCGAAAAGTGGAAATACTTGGCTAACTCGCCTAACGGCAGACCTTATTGGCTGTCCTATTGTTGGCTTCTGGAATGAGCCAGAGAGCTATGAAATTGCTTGTGAAGGGCAAGACCGCGTTTCAGAATTTCAGTGCTTCAAAGCACATCATCTCTATGAAGAACTCGATCTTAACTTGAGTAATTGCGAGAAGAAAGTTATTTATGTCGTTAGAGATCCCAGAGACATTGCAATCTCAGGCGCTCATTTTTTTGAATTTAGTAGATTTACGGAGCTACAGCAAAAAATTGAAAGGCTTCCCTTCGGAAGGGCAGTGTATAAAAGATTTCTCTATAGATTTATCCATCCCAAATCTTATTGCGTTGATCAAATGATCTCAGCAATTCTCCAGGGTTCAACTCAGCTCAGCTGGTGTCAAGTCCCTTGGAAAAAGCATTATCAGTCTTACCTGAACCACTCAGTTCTGTTTGTGAAATATGAAGACATGCTGTCTAATCCCCTGGAGCAGTGCAGAAGAGTTTTAGACTTTCTTCACCACGCGCGCGACCAGGATTTTATTCAAGCGGTCATAGAACGCCAGTCTTTTGAAAGCAAGAAGCGAGAGTTTGTCCAAAAAGACGAGAAGTATAAAGTAATCTTTATGCGCTCTGGGAGAAGTGGAGAGTGGAAGAGTAATTTGTCTGAGGCTCAAAAAGAGGCGTTTTCAGAAGCGATCGCAGCGGATCTCAGGTTCTTTAACTATGATCCGTAGCTTTTGGGCGGGTTATTTACCCGCCCAAAAGCTGAAGCATTTCACCAGTATCTGTACTCCAACTAGCGCATGGTGACAAATTCTTCGGCAGAGCTGGGATGGATGCCGACAGTGGCGTCAAACTGAGCCTTGGTAGCCCCCATCTTGAGAGCGATCGCCACGCCCTGAATAATCTCAGCTGCATGATCACCAACCATGTGGGCTCCCAAAACCCGATCCGTTTCCTGGTGTACCACCAACTTCATCAGGGTTTTTTCTTCTTTCCCTGGCAGCACGTAGTACATGGGGCGGAACTTACTGCGGTAGACCTTAATGGCATCATCGCCGTACTGGGCGCGGGCTTCTTCTTCCGTTAGCCCCACCGTGGCGGCTTCAGGATTAGAAAAGACAGCGGTGGCAATGTTGTCGTAGGTCATCTGACGGGGCTGATGGCCAAAGTGGGTATCCGCGAAGGCACGCCCTTCATTGATGGCCACAGGGGTGAGGTTAATGCGATCGGTGCAGTCCCCAACGGCGTAGATATTGGGTTCGGCGGTTTGGCTATGATGATTCGCAACGATCGCCCCATTCGCCACTTCCACCTTGGTATTTTCTAGCCCCAAGTTATCCAGGAGCGGCTTGCGACCAATGGCGGCTAAGCTGACCGCATCGGCCAAAATCAGGTCTTCTTCGCCTTCTACGGTTTTGAGCGTCACCTCTAGACCGGAATCCGTTTTGGCGATCGCCAGATGCCGCAGATTGGGAATAATCCGGATGCCGTGGCGCTCCATCCCGGCCTGAATTTCGGTGCGGATGTCGTCATCAAACCCGCGCAAAATCTGCGTGCCGCGCAAAATTTGGGTCACTTGACTGCCCAAGCCCTTCAGAATGCTGGCAAACTCCACACCAATGTAGCCGCCCCCTAGCACCACCAAATGCTTGGGCTGTTGTGGGAGGTTAAAAATATCGTCAGAGGTAATGGCATACTCAGCCCCCGGAAAGTCCGGCTTGACGGGCCTGCCGCCCACGGCAATTAAAATCTTGTCCGCCGTGACCGTTTGCTCGCCGATGGCAACGGTATGGGCATCCACCAAACGG
>JAKRSB010000016.1 GCA_022402525.1 Thermosynechococcaceae cyanobacterium MS004 | reverse complement strand
GATAGCCAGGGCTGTTTTCATAGCCCTGTAGCTCGGAGATAACAACCCTCTTTTCGCTTTCTAAGTCTTCAGCTGTATTTCGCGAATTTTGCATCCGGTCCGCCTCTAGCACCAAGAGCGCATCGAGCTTGTCGCGCTTTACAGTGCCGTAGTAGGTGGTCATGTCGTAGCTGGTAAAGGCGTTGGACTGACTGCCTAGGGCGCTAAAGAGTCGGCCAAACTGAATCGGTCGGTCTTTGGTGCCCTTAAACAAAAGATGCTCTAGCTGATGGGACAGGCCGTTGATGCCTTCCCCTTCATTGCGCGACCCCACCCGATACCAAAGCTGGACGCTCACCACGGGAGCGGTATGAATTTCTTTGGCCAAAACGGTCAGACCATTTTTTAAGACGGTTTGCGTTACTCCTTGGGTAAGGGATACAGCAGGTGAGGCAACAGGTGGGGCGGCAGGCGGGGCAGCAGCCTGAATGCGATCGCCAGGAAACAGCACAAAGCTGCCCAGCAGGGTGCTAAAAAAGAGCGCCACCAAAATCAGGGGGCGAAGCTTCGGAAAACCCTTCGGAAAACCAACCGTTGCAAAGTTCACTGCATACCTCACTGCCATACCCCAAAAGTTCACTGCTGCTGCCCAGCGCACTAACGAACCCGCCAAACAATCTGCCCCAGCAAGACTTAAGGGCGATCGCCTTTGGCACCTGTGTTTGGCGTCCGTGTTTGCGTTCTTGATTAGCCCTAGTTTAGTCCGTCTCCCTGCTCAGCGTCTTCAGTGATGGGCTTCAATGATGGGCTTCGCCAAGCTTGAATTGACTGATCATTTGAGAACCGATCATTTGAGAATCGAATCATTTGAGATCAGTGGGACAACTAGCGACGACGCCCCCCGCCCGAAAACGAGCGTCTGCTGCCAAAACCAGAAGAGCGTCCACTCCCAAAGCCAGAAGGGCGCTGGGTCCGAATTCTTTGCTGAGGACTGGTTCTGAGATTACTAGACCCAAACCCCGACCCCGACGAGCGCTGGTTAGCGGATGTTCCAGTACGGGGTGGGGTGGCGAGGCCCGTCGTGCGACTCGTAGTGCGCCGGGTAGAGCGATAGACCGTCCGATTCCGCTCCGCCACGGGGGCGCTATTGTAGCGTTGGCGGTAGGACGATGCGGCTTGACTGTAAGAGCTGCCGTACCCACCATACCCAAACAGCCCACCTCCCGATTGATACACGGGCGGCACATAGTATTGCGGTCTAAACAAGAGGTTGCCCACGACCTGCCCTGCCAGCGCCCCCGCAAAGGGCGACCAAAAGCTGGACTCCTGGCGCACCACTCGCGGTTCGACTTGCCCAGTCTGAGTATTGGGTGTCTGCTCCACCACGTTGTGGACATACTCCAGCTTAAAGTCTTGGGGAATATGAAGCGCCGCCTGTTTGTTCTTGACCTCTAAGTAGGCTGACTGAGCGGCTGATACTTCCTCAGGCGTAAGCTGAGCCATTTGCAGATTGGCTGTACGGAACGTGGCCGGAGTGCCGGGGGGCGTGTTGAGCAGAAAGAGCGTATATTCGCCATCGCCGTCATTATAGGTGGCCTGCTGTACGGGATATTTACCATCCGCAATGACACTGTTGGGCTGAGCCGTGGTTTGAGCTTGGCTACCCGTTGGGGTTGCGGGCTTCTGCGAGGCTGTACCTCCCCCGCAGCCTACGCTGGTCAAGCCCAAAATCAAGATCATCGTCAAGATGACAAGCTGCCGCGCTTTCAAAAATTGACCGAAATGCTGAAAGTCTCGTGAGGTGAAAGGTTTCATAGAATTAGCAACCCCTAGGGATTCAAAAATCTTGAGAGGACGGTGAACGGATGGGTATCACTCAACGTTGCAGCGGCCACGGTTGAGCGTCATCCATCTATGCTGAGCTAAAGCCTCTAGAGCGGAATTAACTCAGGGAAGTTCACCAAAATTTGGTCGGGCGTGAGTTCATCACCGAACTGTGCGGGGGAAAAGTGTACCTGAATTGCCCGCAGTGATTCTTGGTAGTGAAGATTAATCAGGGTTTTGAGTCCGTCTTTCATAGCGGACATATTAGATAGATCAGACTCTAGAAGCGTTTCGTCTCCTTCGTAGGCAACGGTGAGCATGACGATGACGTTTCGGGTAATGGGCAGGGTTAAGGGTTCATCCTGCGCTGGCGCTGCAGTGCTGGCTGGCTGGCTGAGATAGCGCTGGGCAGCGTCTGTAAAAAGCTCGTTGACGTATTGTCCAGCTTCTCCTTCATCCCAAAATACATCTCCCTCGTTTGCGCCAGACTGCCAGTACACCTCAAGCTGGAGCAAGTTCTGACAGATATGGACGAGTTCTTCTCCCAGAACCTGGATGTCTCCCTCGGCCTCTTCGGCAGTGATCATTGCCTGGTTGAGAATGCCGAGCAGCGGCGCAATTTGGTCGCCGGAAAGGTGCAAGAAAAGGCGACAAACCACATAGCGGGTTTTGCCACTCAGCTGATGGATGCGATCGCGCCAAGAACCCATAGCTATCCCTAAAGCTCTACCTAGCCTTGATCCTATCGTGACGATTACAGGATGATGGGGCGGTTCAGGTACGGCTATTGCGATTATAAAAATCTCAATCAATACCGAATGCGCGGATCGATATAGGCGTTGACGATATCGATCGCAATACTAAAAATCACCACAATGACGGCAAAGAATACAATAATGCCCTGCACCGTCGGGTAATCACGCATGGAAATAGCTTCGTAGAGCCGATTTCCTAGTCCTGGCCAAGAAAAAGTGACCTCTGTGAGCACCGCGCCCCCCAGCATCGCCGCGAGGGTTAAACCCAACACCGTCACCACGGGAATCAGCGCGTTTTTGAGGGCGTGGCGCAGCAGGACGCGCCGCTCTGGAATACCCCGCGCTCTAGCGGCCTCCACGTAGTCAGCCTTCAGGGTCTGCTTCAGGTTGACCCGCACAATCCGCTCAAAAATGCCGCTCAGGACAAGCCCCAAGGCAAAGCAGGGGAGGGCCAGATAGTACAGAGATAGCCCCAAGGCCTCTAGGTTTCCTGACAGGAGGCTGTCTAGGGTATATAGCCCCGTAAATCCCTCTGGTGGGGAAGACGAGATGGGGTAGCGGGTGCCCAGAGGAAACCAGCCCAACTGCACCGAAAACACAAGCTGTAGGAGCATTCCCACCCAAAACAGGGGCACGGAGTAAGTCACGATGCCAAAAATGCGCCCGCCCGCATCCAGGGGCGTATTGGGTCGAGAGGCGGAAAGAATGCCGACGCTGACCCCAATCAGAAGGGCGATCGCCATACTAAAAAACGCCAGCTCCGCAGTGGCCGGAAAATAGTCTTGGACAATATCCCACACCGCCTGTCCACGAGTCGCCAGGGAGCTGCCTAGATCCAGCCGCAGCAGCCCCTGCATATAGTGGAGATACTGCACCCAGAGCGGATCCCCCAGCCCTAGCTGCTGGCGGATTAGCTCCTTCTGGGCTTCTGGGGCACGAGGGCCGAGGATGGCGTCCACCGGATCTCCAGGGGTTGCCCGCAGCAGCAGGAAAACGATGGTGGTAATCGTCCACACCATGAGCGGAGCCAAGAGCAGGCGCGACAGAATGTAGTATTGCAGCGCACGGATTCGAGACGACATGGCAGTTCCTAGAAGGGTCTGAGCCTGATGTTACGGCTGGCGGTTAGGCTTTTGGAGGCAATTGGGAGATGACTGGGGGCGATCAGGGGCGATTGGGAGCGATTGGGGCGCGCTAGGACTTGCTCAGCGCCCAGAACGCAAACTGCTGGCTGGGCTGAAGCTGAATACCCTGAATGCCCTTCTGGCCAAAAACATAGTCTTTCTTCTGCCAGAGGGGAATGTAGGGCACATCCTGCGCCAAAAGGGTTTGGATCTGGCCAAAAATTTGCTGGCGCTGTTTGGGATCTTGTGTCTTGCGCTGTTGATCAATGAGCTGGTTGGCGCGATCGCTATAGTAAAACGACCCCCAAGCCTGGCTTTGGCCTTTCTCGCACCCTGCCTTGACCGAACCCTTCTCGCAGGACAGGAACGGATGCACGTAGGTATCCGGATCGTAATAATCCCCAGTCCAGTCGAGCATAAACATCGGGTAGGTGCCCTTGTCGAGGTTATTGTAGGCCGTCGCCGAGTCCACGCTGTTGAGGTCGAGCTGCACGATATCGCCGTAGTCTTGGGCAATCATGGCCTTAAGGGTTGTGGCGGCCACCCCGTCACTGGTTAGGTTAGAGCGATACCAAAGATTGAGCTTAAGGGGATTCCCCGCGTCATAGCCAGACTCTTTCAGCAGTGCCGTAATTTTGGTTTTATCGAGCTTCTGCGACTGAAACACAGGCTGAGCGATGGTTGAAAATGTATTGGGAATCAGCGAGTACAGCGGATCGGCCTGTCCCTTAAAGACCCGATCCGTCAGCGTGTCTCGGTTGATCATGCCGGCGATCGCCTGACGCACCTTGACTTTAGACAATGCCGGATCCTTGAGATTGAGCATCAGGAAGTTGATGACGTTACCGGATCCACTAATGGCCTGCCAGTCTCCCTGTTCGGCAGCATTTTCTAAGGCCTGAATTTGATCTGGGTCAAGAGACTGATAGGCCAGATCAATGGAGCCAGTGCGAAAGGCATTAAATAGATTCGCAGGGCTAGAAAAAATCTGAATGTCTACGCCTTTATTGGTGGGCTTTGTCCCCCAGTAGTCGTCAAAGACCGCAAGGCGAATGGCGTCGCCACTCAGCTTGACGAGCTGATAGGGGCCAGTACCCACAAACTGCTCCGGCAGAAACTGCCCTGCCCCTTTCTTGTAAACTTTCGGCGACACTGGAACCAGCCCGGAAAAGGCCAGCAGATCCGTGAAGGCCGCAAAGGGTTTCTTGAGGGTAATGGTCAGCTCTAGATCGCCTGTCGCTTTGACCGATTGAACGGGGTCGCTGAGTAGGCCCGCTGGCTGTCCACCATTTTCGATAAATCGCTGGAGAGAGAAGGCCATGGCTTTGGCGTCAAACGGGGTGCCATCGTGGAACTTGACGCCTTTGCGCAGCGGAATGGTGTAGGTTAAGCCATCTTCGCTCACTTTGGGCAGGGCCGTGGCGAGATGAGGCTTGAGGGTACTGGTTCCGGTTTCGTAGGTATAGAGGCGATCGCCCAGGTTGTACAGGAGATTGCCTGAAAACACTTCGTAGGCATCGGCAGGGTCAAGGGTACGGATTTTGGCCGTGGTGCCAATCACCACGCGATCGCTCCCCGTACCGCCGCCCGGTGGGGGGGTGGAGCGGCTACAGCCGACGGCTAAAAAGACCCCTAGCAAGCAAAGACAAAGCAGGCTACCCAGTCTAGACATAGATATAGACACAGAATGGCGTAACCCTGTTAGAGCATGACTTGCTCGCTTTTGATGAGATCGCCCAAGGAATAGCGATCGTTGACCCGCCTGAAACAAAGTGAACAAGAGCAAAAGGTCTCCAGCAACCACAACACATCTCGGTCAATTCCCTTCGAGCACCAGCGCTTAGGGAACGCACCTACTGATTTGTCATTGTAGGGAGTCACTGGCCATAAATAAATAGAATTCTTCAAATAGAATTCTGCGGTTTTTCTCGACAGCGATCGTTTTTCTGCCATCCAAATATCTGCTATTCAACGTGAGTTCGACAAAAAACAACCGCCCCTCATCCTCCCATCCGCCTTCTCACTAGGGCGAAGGAGGGGCAATTAAAAATCAAGTTTCTTAAGCCCCTCGCCTGTGGGAGAGGGGTTTGGGGAGAGGGACTTTAAGTGATCATCGAACTCACGTTATCCAATAAAAAAGCCAAGAGTCCTAAAACTCCTGGCTTTTACGAAGCATTCTGATTGAGCATTCTCAATCTCGGTAGCTCAATCTCAGTAATTCAATCTCGGTAATTCAATCTCGGTAAAAATCAACCTAGGCAAGCGCTAGGCACTACCTACCCCGCACAGAGTATAGCCCCCGTATAGGCGAAGACGCAGAACTTGCAGAGGCCAGCAGCACAGGGTCGCGGCCCACTGCTACAGAAAATTCAAGCCCACCCTGCTGAAAAATCACCACAGGTTCAGCACGATTGCTGGTATCAATCGCTTTGACATAGAGCTGACCATTAGAGATCGAGTCTCCGACGGAAACGGTGCGGCTCGTAGGCTCTCCAGGAGCCTGAATGATCGCGCTAGGAACACCTGCCACGACTACCACGCCCGTCACTTTTACCCCAGCCAGTTCCGGCTTCGGTGGAAGTGCAGGCAGGTTTACCCCCCCAGGAAGACCTGAACCATCTGAGGGCTGACCTGGCCCTGGCAAATCTGGAAGACGGGTTACAGCAGGCCTGCTGGCGCTGTCTCTTGCAGCGTTCCCTTCCCGTTGATTGTCCTGGGCTGAGCCATTCTTGCCAGAGTTTGGAGCGTTATTCCCAGAATCGGCTGGGGTGTTGGGTGCCGCTGCGCTATCACCGCGACTGGGCGGAAGCAACAGCGCAAACGGATCGTTTCTGCCGCTTTTAATGACCCGTATCCGGTCATCAGGATTGGTTGGGCGGGTGAGCGCAATTTTGGAAGGTGCGCTGGCAATGGGCACCTCTGGACTCGGAAAGGGCTGGGAAGCCGTAGGCTGAGGCGATTGATTGACAGCCGCATCCTCACCACCGCCAAAGAGGCCGCACCCGCCCGTTAACCCTGCAGTGAGGGAAAGGAGCAAGAATAGGGGTAATTGATTAAACCGCGCCTTCATTTGAGATAATCCTCACCGCTTCCTAGAAATTTTTATGTGAATTAGATGTGTGAATTGGATGTGTGAACTAGATGTGTGAATTAGATGTGTGAACTAGACGTGTCAATTAGACTGAGCAAGCTGACTCTGAGTTGATGAGCACCCTGAGTTTATGAGCACCGAATAACCGAATCTAAAACCTAGCCTTTTGTCTCAGTTTTCGCCACTCCATCCTGAACAATTGCAATAATGACTCTGTTGACTACTTTTGTGCGCCATGAGGTCTCAAAGCGGGCTCTAGACTCACTCAAAACATCATGACAATAAAGACGGGTCTGGCTCATCCAGGGGGAAAAGTTCATATTGTAGGTGCTGGGCCAGGATCGGCTTTATTTTTGACCGCTGCTGGGCAAGTCCTGCTCTCTACTGCCGATGTCATACTCTATGATGCCCTCATTGATTCAGATTTATTAAGGCTGGCTCCAAAAACTTGTCTCCAGCTCCAGGTCGGCAAGCGTGGACAGCAGCCCAGCGTTCCTCAGGCCGAAATTAATCAGCTTTTAGTACATCACTGTCAGCAGGGGAAGCAGGTTGTGCGACTCAAGAGTGGAGATCCTGCCCTATTTGGGCGGGTGGCTTCTGAGGTGCAGGCGCTCCGGGCAGAGGGCTGTGCTGTGGAGGTATGGCCGGGTCTATCTTCGGCGATCGCAGCGCCCATTTTGGCAGGCATTCCGCTGACCGATCCGGTATTGAGCCGAAGTGTGACCATTGTGAGCGCCCATGAGCCGGACAGCCTAGACTGGGATGCTCTAGCCCGAAGTGAGTCTCTGGTGGTGTTGATGGGAGGGCGATCGCTGCCGGTTCTGGTGCAGCAGCTTCAGCACTTTGGGAAACCAGGGGACACACCCATTGCCGTGATTCGGTGGGGCGGCACCGTCCAGCAGCAGGTTTGGACTGCAACTTTAGAAACAATTGTGGCAAAAACCCAAGGCGAGCGCCTTTCGCCCACGGTGATGGTCATTGGTGCGGTGGTCAATCTACGAGAGACGCTAGAGCTACCCAACTTTCCTGCCGGATTTTCTGAGACGCTGAGTCAGCCTGAATTTGACGAGTTTTCCCCTTCGGCCAAAGGCTTGGCTGACGCTGATTCCGCCCCCTAGGACAGGACAACCCTTGATGCATCAATACTCCAGGCACTTTTGTGAGCGTAGCGATAAGGCTTAGTTCCAAATATTCTAAATATTCAGAACGTGGGTTCAGTTAGGCCACCAGAAGAAGCTAATGAGGCGTGATCAATATCACGCTAATGCTGAATCAAAATCACAAAGCAGTTGCCTTAAGATAAATTCCTCAAAAACATCAAAATCTTGATCTAAGCGATGAATCTACACGTACTAATTACAACTGAATCAAAGGAAGCATTCAGTCAAAACCTTACACACTATCTATATTTCTTACATTACTTAAATCCAGGAGAAAAACCATGAAAAAGTTAATTGCTGCTGCTGCCCTTTCCCTATCTGCCGTTACTGTCGCCAGCGCACCTGCCTTCGCCGATACCTATGCCGTTGTAATCAATGGACTCAAACAGCCCATCAGCCTAGGTGGAGCCACCATTAAACCCGGAGACTCCGCCTGGACTCCTCTTAATGCAACCCTCGTGATGCCAAATAGGAGCTTTGCCAGCATTAAAGATATGAACCGCAAAGACTCACGCGGTCGATGGTTAATTCAAAGCCAAGCAACACAGTCCGTCTCTTACTACATTCCGCTCAAATTTGCGGAAGTGGGCTGTATTGCAGCTTTGGTCAATAATGCTGGCACTGATACTGCTCCGCGCTATCGCATTGATATGCAAAAGATGGCAGGGGGCCGCTGTGCTGATAATTGGTGGCAAAAGGGCGGTAAAGATACTATTACCCAAGCCGTCGGCTGGTTACAAACGGCTCAAAAGAACGCGCTTGATGCTCTTACCTTGATTGCGAAATAGGTTGCGCCAGAAGCATCTAAACTTAGCCGTTGTGATCTGTCAAATCGATAGTCTTGTTGTAAGCCGTGATGAAACCGTTGAGCCTAGAACATTTGAGTCTTTAGGATTTGGTAATTGAAATACTTAAAGCCCTGACTTAAATCCCTTAGTAGAGATGGGATCTAGGCTAATCATCACGGCTTGACTCGATTAAGGTGAATAATGCGATCGCCTGGAGTTTATTAATAGGTAACTTTCAAAAATCGAAAAACTCCCAATAAGCTTCCGATATCTTGATCTAAGAAATCAATCAGCACGTACTCATTACAACTAAATGAAATCAATCATTCAAACCAAAGCACACGCTCTTAAAGCTTAGAAGAAAGACTATGAAGAAAAAACTCATTACTGCATTGTTTCTGGGATTTAGCTTAATATCAATAAATAGTCAATCTAGCCATGCATACAAAGATAATTCCAATCATTTCGCCGCCATTTCTGACAACAAAAACCTTGTTAAATCTACTGTAGAAGAGATGAATTTTAGTGATTTTAACATTAAAAATCTCAATATCAACGGCACAAAAATTGCTACAGAAGCACAGAACGATCTAGAAGCTCCATCCATGACTCTAATGAATGGCGGTGGATACGCCATGAAATATACATTTTATGCAACAGAAGACAAGAATTTTGTATGGGGCAAGGAGCCGCCTCCAACAGCATTAACAGGCACACTTATTATTGGAAAGGGTAAAGTTTTTACGTGGTCAAATTCTATCAAAAAAGTTTTTCTCAAAGTCCAAGCTGTGGGTCGTAGAAGTTATTTCATTGATAGAGTGTTGGAGCCATCTCGCACTACTTGTTTCTCCACCTGGGGCACCGTGTTTAGTCCGCAATACAACACCGATGGAGTTTGCAAGCCTAGTAAGCGTTTTGATCCACTGTTACGCCCCAAAACTTTCTAGAGCCAAACAGTCCATCAAAAGCGCTGAAGAGATCGAGCTGCGTTAAACCCTGGGTCACTTGCCTTGATCTAAGAAACTATCAACCGCCTACTCATTACAACTGAATAAAACGACTTCATTCAAGCTCTACAGGAGAACATCACCATGCAACCAAAACATCGCAGCCTTAAAAATGCTAAAAAACCTCAATTTTTGTCTCTATTAATTGGATTTGTCACTACATTAGTCGTACCCATTTCTGTATTTGTGATGCCTAGTCACGCTCAGAGTCAGAAGCGGCCTGTCTATATCGTAGCTCACCGCTGCAACGTGGGTAGTGGAGTAAAAAACGCTGTACAAAATCATGGTGTTAATGCGATTGAAGCAGATTTCTGGTATTACAACTCAGAATGGATTATCGTGCACGATAACCCTGCTGTGACCAATGCGCCCAAGCTGAACGACTGGTTGAATGAAGTCCGTACGGAGGCGACGCGTGCAGGCTCACCGCTTGCCCTGTTACACATCGATATTAAAACGCCTGATGCTCCGTTGAAAGATTTGTATGCTGCTGTTAGAACAGCGCTTCCTTCGGTCAATTTAATCTTTGATATCGGATTGGTTAAAGATGGAGTACACCTTGCAAAGATAAAAGATAAAATTTTGAATGACAGCCGAGCCGTAGCAGCAATGGGGTTTGATGATTCACCAACCGATGTGAATGCATTTTTCAAAAAAGAAGGCTATCCGCTGCATAAATATTGGTATGAAATTGGCATTGCGGCAGGGGCTATCTGGAGTACACAAGAACAAGACTGGGCTAGAGAGGCAATCAATTTGCGTAATGCGGGCAGAGGGCCGAAGGTGGTGATTTGGACGTTTGAGCAAGAGTCAACGGTCAAATACTGGCTGGAACAGGGCGTTGATGCAATTTTAGTCAACTCAAGCCAATGTTATGGACGGACGACTGCCTTTGCTACCGATGCTGATGTTCATGTAAAAAATGCCAAAAATCTGGCGAACGCAGCCTACGGTTCACCGAGTGATGAGGCATTCCCCGCAGTTAGTGTTCGTGATCGAAAAAGACCGTATCAAGTCTCTATTAAAACTGGCGATAAAACAGGAGCTGGAACCGATTCAAATATCTTCATAACAATTTACGGAGAGAATGGTTCTACAGGGGAAATACGATTGAATGGTTTAATTTCTGGAAATGCATTTGAAAGGAATCAAACTAATAGTATTTCATTAAATGATCTTCCTGATATTGGCTTTCTAAAAAAAGTGAAAATTCGGAGTGATGGGAGCTATGCAGGTGCTGCATGGTACTTAGAGAATGTCACCATCAACAGCAGAACTGCGCAATTTAACACATGGGTTGAGTCAGGAAAATTAACTGCAGAGGCAAGTTTTTAATTATTAACGGAAATTGAGACGAGTTCACTTTTGAAAGTAAGGGCGGGTTACTGTGAATAGCGATTTTGGCTAGTCTTGATAACCAACCCGTCCTTAACTTCAGCTTCATTTCTGACACTTCAGCACTAATGAGAGATTGGAATAATGTCAACATCATTAATATTAGGCTGATTTCGTAGGTTGTCCCTCTAAAATGAGGGCACACAAAGTGCGATTAAGCCCATATGAAAAACTTATCTGATGCTGAGCTAGTTCATAGTTTGCGTGCTGGTCAGCAAAGAGCGATCGCCATTCTCTATGATCGTTATGCCGGATTGGTTTATAGCATTGCCTATCGAGTTTTACAAAACACCCAAGAAGCCGAAGACCTGACCCAAGATATTTTTGTTACCTTTTGGCAAAGCGATCGCTTTGACCCGCAACGAGGTGCCCTCAGTAGCTTTTTAGGGGTCTTAACCCGCTCCAGGGCAATTGATAAAATTCGACAGCGCAACACCACCCAAAGCTTTTTATTACGCTGGCAGCAGACCATCGGAGAAGGCTCCACCGACCCTTCTCCCTTAGAAGCCGCCACCACCCAAGAAACCCAGACGACAATTCAACAGGCCATGCAGCAGCTTCCAGACTTACAGCGTCAGATTCTAGAGCTTAACTATTATCAAGGCTTCAGTCATGGCCAAATTTCTGAACATTTAGGTCTTACGCCAGGTGTGGTCAAAAGCCGTCTTCGGCAAGCATTAGTTCAGCTCAAGACGCAGGTTGCACCTACAGCAAGATAAGAATCGGTATTACTATGATCCACTCAACCCTCCCTGATGACATTAAAGAACTGGCCGCTGGCTATGTGCTAGATGAGCTAGAGCCAGAAGAACTGGTCATCTTTGAGCAGATGATGCTAAATAATGCAGCCGTGCGCCAAGAAGTCCGAGAACTACAGATGCTTCTGGGTGGCCTCGCGGTAGATGTGCCGCAGCTCACCCCGCCAGCACACCTGCGAACCAAGACCTTAGCCGCCCTAGGGATTGCTGAAGAAGTCCCTGCGGTATCGGCTGCCTCAGCCCAGGTCACACAAAACACGCCTCGCAAAACCATTAACTGGAGTAAAGTCACGGCGATTGTTTCCCTAATCACAGCAGCAGCATTCGCTTGGGAGAACTTCAACCTGCGCCAAGACCTCAGCTTTGCCCAGCAGCAAACACCCGAAAGTGTGGCATCCCTATTGCAGCGCCCCAACAGTAAACTGGTTTCACTCACTAGCCCCACGACTCCTGATGCCAGCGGCACCCTGCTCTTTACTCCAGGGAAATGGCAAGAAGTGGTTGTGTCCGCCCAAAATCTGCCGCCCTTACCTGCCGATCAGGTCTACCGGCTGTGGTTGAATCTAAACAACCAGCAAGTCATTTACTGCGGTGAATTCCAGACCAATCCCGAAGGCAATATCTCCCGCTCAATTCAGCCGCCCCAGGTGCCGCCCCCAGGCACTAAGGCCACGGGTCTATTCGTGACTGCAGAGCAAAAAGCAGCGGCGATCGCCCCCACTGGTGTCCGCGTGATGTCTGGCACCATCTAAGTCCACTCTCTAAGCTCAGGCTGCGAGGGATTGCGTAACCCATTCTTTTCAACTCTTTTACGGGACTACTCATGAGCATTTCAGGCGTAGCTTCAAAAACCTATTGGCAGCCCGTCCTAGCGATGGCGCTAATGCAGGGAGCCATTGTGCTGTGCTGGATTGTGTATCGTTTATATCTTCCTGACCTGTTGGGGCAGTTTGGGTTTCCCAAAAATGCAGCGGTCATTATTTTGGCGATCGAGGGGTTTTTGGCGGTGCTGATTGAGCCGCTCTTTGGCAGCCTGTCGGATCATCAAAAAACGCTCTGGGGACTCAAGGCACCCTTTATTACCCTGGGGGTTCTGGCTGCTTCGGCGCTGTTTCTGGTGCCGCCGATCATGGTATTGCTGGGCAATCCTGACAGCTTCCTGCGGTGGCTCTTTGTGTTTGTGACCATCCTTTGGGCGATGGCGATGGCCGTGTTTCGCTCTCCCATGCTGGCTCGATTAGGAGAATTTGCCTGTCAGCAAGACTGGCCCTACGCAGCAAGCGTACTCACCTTGGTCGGCACGATCGCCGGAACCCTGGCCCTCCCCGCCTCCAAACAAATTTTGCAGGGATTCGGCGCGCTGCCCGCCTTTGGGATGAGCTCTATCATTTTGCTACTCTCCGCCACGCTTCTGAACTGGAGTCAGCCTGCTTCCGTCAATTTTTCGGCGATCGCTGTTCCACCGTCACAGCCTTCCAAACAAAATCTGACCTTAATTGCGTTGACCGGAAGCACCGTGACCCTCGGCGTTATTTTGGTACAGCAGCTAATCGGGTTAGTCGGCCAAGCACAGACCCCCTTTTTAATGACCCTATTTCTTGGGGTGCAGCTCATCACGGTGCTGCCCATTGGCAAAGCTGCCCAGCGATGGGGCAATATCCCCACCATGATGCTGGGGCTGGGGCTTCTAGGACTGGGTTTTGCGGCGTTAATCCTGCCGATCTTACCCTTGCGCTCGATCGCAGTCGTCCTCTTAGGGTTAGGCATGAGCGGCGTGGGAGTTGCGACCATTCCTTTTGCGCTTAATATGGTGCCTTTGACGAGAGGAGGTCTAGGGATTGGGTTTTACTTTGGTGGGGCTGCACTGGCAGGGGCCTTGTTTAATGTCTATATGGCCTATGCCAACAAGCTACCGATCTTTGCGGGCTGGGTGGTGGGTCTATTTTCGTTGATCAGCGCGATCGCCATATTGTGGATCAGCCGAACGCGAAGCGCTGCTGCTTAACATCGGGGCTGTAAGCGCCTGACCAAACGCGAAGAAGTGCTTTGGGTCAGGCGCTTCAAAAGAGGTTCATCAAACTCGCGCTATTACAGCGCATCCAGATCCAGCGCCTTGGAGCCACCTTGCTCAAGCAGAGCCAACAGTCGGCGAAGCTGTGTCCAAACGAGAAGAGCCGTGCCAACGGTCAAAATCGTTGAGACGATATAGCTAAACAGCACTGGGATGCCGTAAATATTGAGGCCAGAGGCCAAAAAGACACAGATGCCTGAAGCCATGCCCATAAACGGCAGCGTCAGAGAAATTCCCTGAAGCTCTCGCAAAGTACGGGTGGAATGAGATTTTGACCAGCTTTGCACCGCCTGACGCAGCGTTACTTCAAAAGCGCGACCAGAGGCGATTCCAGCCAAAAGTCCGGCAACCAGTAAAAAATAGGGCGGCTCGTAAAACATCTCTAAAACTTAATTCCTTTAAGACTTGGTTCTTGCTGAAAATCGAGAAAATAAATCGAGACAATAACTCGAGAAAATGGGTTTCGTTGAATTCTACACCAGCACCCACCTAACGCGCGCGGCTGGTGCCGCCAACTGGCTCACGAATGGCAGCAGGTTTTGGGGTGGGCAAGATTGCCCAAGGGGACCAGCTACTCACCACTTCTCCTGAAAAATCAGCGATCGCACTCAGGGCGGCACTCACAATGCGGCTGGGCTGGAGGTCAGGCTGAATGATTTGCCAAAGGCGCTGCACTTCATCGGTGTGGAGGCGGTTGTCTTCGGTGAGCGCCAGAATAAGCTGATTACGCAAGGTCTTACCTTCCTCAGAAAACAAGAACTGAAGCCCCATCTGAGCGGTGGGCACCAAATCAAAAGACTGATCAGAACGGGCGATCGCAATGAGATTTTCGAGACGCTCCCACTGGAATTTGCCATCCTTAAACAGCACCTCAATCAACCGCCGCCGAAAGGCCGGGGATTCTTCCGTCAGGAGCCTTCGCGCCACGTAGGGGTAGCTCACCTCCACGATTCTAAAGTCTGGGTTGAGGCAAAGCGCCACACCCTCTTGGGTGACGAGCGACCGGATAATGAGGGCAAATTTAGCCGGAATCCGAAAGGGATACCGGAACATCAGATCCGAGAAGCGATCGGTGATCGTCTTAAAGTTAAATTCCTTGACGCTAGCGCCCACAATATCCGCAAAGACGGTTTCTAAAGCCGGAATAATGGGCGTAATATCGGTTTCCGGCGTCAAGAAGCCCAGCCTCACAAAATCTTGAGCCAGATCTGCGTAGTCTTTATTGATCAGGTGAACCACTGCATCCACAAGACATTCCTTCGTATCTTGATTCAGCTGATCCATCATGCCGAAGTCAATGTAGGCCATCCGGCCATCGGCGAGGGCAAACAAATTGCCAGGGTGGGGATCTGCGTGAAAAAAGCCAAACTCCAAAAGCTGACGCAGACCGGACTCAACCCCAATCCGAATCAAATCGTCTTGGTTAATATTGGCGTCTAAAATGCACTGGGTTGAGGTGAGCTTAAATCCATCAATCCACTCTAGGGTGAGGACGCGCCGACTACTGTACTTCCAATAAATGACGGGAACCTTCACTTCACTGGAGTCTTTAAAATTCCGTGCAAAGTGCTCGGCGTTGCGGCCTTCATTTTGGTAGTCGATTTCTTCAAAGAGCTTGGTACCAAACTCATCTACCACCAGAGACAGGTCGTGACCCAGATTAATCGGCAGCAGATTTCCCAGCCACTTTGCCGCCCGCCGAATGATGTATAGGTCAGTGTTTAGCTTCTTAGCGAGTCTGGGGCGCTGAACCTTGACGGCCACTTCTTGACCACTATAGAGCCGTCCTTTATAGACTTGGCCTAGGCTCGCTGCGGCCACGGGCTTTGCAGAAAGATCCTGAAAAATGTCTTCAATGGGGCTACCGAGGTCGCGCTCAATGATGGCAAAGGCTTCCTCTGTCGAAAAGGGAGGGAGCTGATCCTGCAGCAACATAAGCTGATCCAGGTAGTCTTGGCGCACGAGGTCTGGTCGTGTAGAGAGGGCCTGCCCAATTTTAATAAAGGTGGGGCCTAGGTTGGTCAGCAACTTGCGAAGCTGAATGGCCCGCAGCGGCATGTTTCTGTCTTCTTGCCCCATCCACTGGTCAAGCTTCAGACCCCACACAAACCACCCAAACATCCAGGAAATTTGCAGCGATCGCCAGATAATTTTCCAGGGACGCCACCGATAGTAGCGAGTCATGGCGTCTGGATTGTATCGTCGATCAACCTCGCCGCCGTGGGCTAGCTTGGCATCAAAGGAAGATTCAAGCACAGGATTCTAGGGCCTCGTCGTGACGCATAGAGCAAAAGCGGTTCGGTAAAAGCGCCAACGACCGCAACTGGCCTAACCCGTGAGCCTTTGGCACATAGTTTTCGGCACTGGGTCTTTGGGCACATGTCTTTGGGCGCATATAGAGATGACGGATGGACTCTATTTGATCCCCACTCCGAATGGGAAAGAACTTAGCTTTACTTAAATATAGTATAGAAAACTACAAATAAAAATGATCCCCACAGCAGCATAAATCTCTCAAAATCTGCGACAGAAATAGCTGTAGGCATTGTCTAGCAAGGCTTTTTTGAGTTTATAAATTCTCCCCGTTTCGCCTTGAGGGGAGTAGCTTAGGGGCTCAAGAATGTTAGGGTTTTATTAAGTTTTTCGTAAAGGCTTGCTTAGGAAAGCCAGCACTGAATCGGGTAGCAGAAGACGGGTAGCAGAAGACGGGTAGCAGGAGACAGGCAAAAATTAATCCCCGTGCAGTTCAGCGTCAAGGCTTCCCTGCACGGGGACATTTTAATGAGTTCTGTATAGGGTGAGGCTTAATAGAAATCTACGATTAAGGCTGTTTCTCTCAGCCACCCCAATATTTGCACGAACTTTTTCTAGCGAAAGTGATGACTATCACAATTTAGATAAGAACTAGATAAAAGTCGTGTAACGAAAACGTTACAAAGCTAGCCAGCCAGCTTTTTGAGCAATAGCTGATTCGCAAGCTTCGGGTCAGCTCGGCCACCGGTCTTTTTCATAAGCTGGCCCACAAAAAAGCCCTGTAGCTTTGTTTTGCCGCCACGATACTGCTCTAGCTCGGTGGGGTGAGCCAGCAGCAGCTCGTCAATGAGCGAGTCTAGGGCGGAGGTATCGGAGATTTGCGTCAACCCCTTGGCTTCCACCAGCGCCTTAGGGGAACCGCCTTGAGTGAGTAGCTCCGGCAGGAGGTCTTTTGCAATTTTGGAGCTGATGGTGTTGTTTTCAATGAGCAAAATCAGCTCGGTGAGGGCTTCGGGGGTCAGGGCGATCGCGCCAATTTCCAGCTTTTCGCTCTTAAGGTAGCCCGTGATATCGCCCATAATCCAGTTTGCGGACTGCTTGGCCGGAGCACCTGCGGCCAGGGTGGCCTCAAAAAACTCGGCGATCGCACGGTCATCCGTGAGGTTGCGGACATCGTAAGCGGATAGGCCAAAGTCTGCTTCGTAGCGATGGCGCTTTTGAGCGGGCAGTTCCGGCAGCTCTGACTTCCACTGGGCCAGTTTTTCGGGCGGCACCTCAATGGGAGTCAGGTCTGGCTCTGGGAAATAGCGATAGTCGCTGGAGCCTTCCTTGAGGCGCATACTGATGGTGCGCTGGCTGCCTTCTTCCCAGAGGCGAGTTTCTTGGGCGATGGTGCCGCCGGACTCAATCACCTCAATTTGGCGCTCAATTTCGTAGTCAATGGCGCGGCCAATGGCGTTGAAGGAATTCATGTTTTTGATTTCAACCTTCGTGCCAAATTCCGCTTGGCCCACAGGCCGCACTGAAATATTCACGTCGCAACGCATTGACCCTTCCTGCATGTTGCCGTCGCACACCCCCAGGTAGCGCAGAATGCGGCGCATCTCTTGGGCGTATTCTGCGGCCTCCTGTCCCGTCCGGATATCGGGTTCGGAGACAATTTCTGCGAGGGGCACCCCAGCACGATTGTAGTCTGCGAGGGAATGGGTCGAGCCAGACAGGCGATCGCTGCCGCCATGCACTAGCTTGCCTGCATCTTCTTCCATGTGCAGGCGGGTGATGCCGATGCGCTTACGGTTTGGGTTGCCGTCTTCATCAATTAGCTCAATTTCAAGCCAGCCGTGCTCTGCAATGGGCAGGTCAAACTGAGACACCTGATAGTTTTTAGGCAGGTCTGGATAAAAATACTGCTTGCGGTCAAACTTGCTGTAGTCCGAAATTTTGCAGTTGAGGGCGGTGCCAGCCTTAACGGCATACTCTAAAACCGTTTCATTGAGGACGGGTAAAACCCCCGGCATTCCCATACAAATTGGGCACACATTATGATTCGGCTCTGACCCAAATTCCGTGGAGCAGCTACAAAAAATTTTGGTGGCCGTGCTGAGCTGACAGTGGGTTTCAAGGCCAATGACGGCTTCGTACTTCGTTTTGACCGGTGCGGCAGTAACCATTGAATGTTTACTCTTGCAGTGTTTGCTCTAGAAAGTTGTTCTGAAAAGTTGTTCTGAGTTGCTCTGAAAAATTTCTCTGAAAAATTTCTCTGAAAAGAGCTAAGAGCTTCTATTGTAGAAGACTTTTGCCCGCCCAGAGGCGCGACAGAAGAGCATC
This sequence comes from Thermosynechococcaceae cyanobacterium MS004, assembly GCA_022402525.1. GTDB lineage: Bacteria > Cyanobacteriota > Cyanobacteriia > Thermosynechococcales > Thermosynechococcaceae > JAAURS01. Next base: position 25,193 of record JAKRSB010000016.1, on the reverse strand, counting down.
AGAGGCGTATCAGAGATACATCAAAAGCGCTGGATAGAAAGACGCTCAATCTATCCAGCGCTGGTTTAGGTTTACTGGTTCAGGTTTCACGCCAGGGACAAGAGAACCTACAGTAGTCGAAAAATAAAGGGATAGCGGAACACTTGGCTAGGGTCGCTCAAGGACTTCAGAATGGCGATCGCAGGCAGCACCCAGGTCACAACAAGCAGCAGCGCCCCAGCAATCCAGATTATGGGCAGCAGCACAATCGTCCACCAGAAAAAGGCCAGAAATCCGGCGATCGCCGTGTACACCCAGACATTGAGGTGGTAGTTAATGGCTTCTTTGGCGCTATCTTTCACCACAGGATCATCGGAGAGGAAAGAAATTCCGAGCGGAATCCCGATGGTCAAAAACAAGGGACTAAAAAAAATTGAGCCGTGGGAAAGCCCTGAGAGCAGCTTGCGCTTGTCTGGGTCGTAGGTCGTTTGCATCGCAATATCCCTTCAGCAGAGCGTATGACATTCATATTGTAAAAAATATCATCCAAAAACAAGTCCGGTCTTTACCACTCTCCTGGGGAGGATTTACCCCACCGCTGGGTCAGCAGGAGTCAGCAGTACACTCTGATACATCACATCCAGCTCATAAGCGTTGAGCGGTTTGAACACAATGGGTGTGAAAACAATGGGTGTGAATCTGTCAAAAGCAGCGAGGCCGCATCCTCAACCCTTCTCCCAACTTTGAATGTTTGTACCAAAAATGACTGACACCCAAAAGGCTGCACTAGGATTTTAGGTAAAGTTTCCTGGATTCGTCTGCCGCTCTAGATTCTCGATTTAGATATCCATTGCCTAGGCTCATTCATGCCCACTACGACGCCCACTTCAACTCTAAATCCCAAAGCTGTTCTGACCTACGCCTACTATCCCGGCTGTGTAGCCCAAGGCGCTTGTCGGGAGCTGTATCTATCTACTCAGGCACTCACCCAGGCGCTGGGGATTGAACTCGTTGAGCTTAAAAAAGCGGCCTGCTGTGGCTCCGGCACTTTCAAAGAAACGTCTCAGCTTCTAGAAGACACGGTAAATGCTCGCAATATTTCGCTGGCCGAGGAGCTAAATTTACCTTTGCTGACCCATTGCAGCACCTGTCAAGGGGTATTAGGCCATGTAGATGAGCGTCTTAAAGAAGCACAAACGCAGCAGCCTGAGTATTTTGCAGAGGTCAATGACGCCCTCCAAGCCCAAGGCTGTTCTCCCTATCGGGGCACCACGGAAGTCAAGCATTTACTCTGGGCGCTGGTGGGAGACTATGGCCTTGAGCGACTGGCAGAACGGGTGACGCAAAAGCTGAGTGGTTTAAAGTGCGCCGCATTTTATGGCTGCTATCTGCTGCGCGCTCAGAAAACGCTGCCCTTTGACGATCCGGTGCATCCGGCTTCTCTGGAGCGGATTTTTGAAACCGTTGGCGCAACGCCCATTGACTACTCAGGCCGCACCCAGTGCTGTGGCTGGCCGATTTCCAGCTATGCCCCGGAGCAGTCTTTTAAGATTGCGGGCGGACGGATTGGAGAGGCGATCACAGCGGGAGCAGACTGTATTGTGACACCTTGCCCCCTCTGCCATCTGAATCTAGATTCGCGGCAGCCGGAGGTTGAAAAAGTGGTGGGGCACAAGCTGGGTCTACCAATCTTGCACCTTCCCCAGCTCGTGGGGCTTGCGCTAGGGCTTAAACCTGAAGCGCTGGGGCTTGAGCGTCATATTGTCTCCACTCTGCCTGTCCTTCAAAAGCTGGGCATTGCCTAGGAGCATTGCTTCAGCCCCATAACATCAGCCCCATATATCAGCCCCATGACATTAACCCCATAACGTCAGCCTCGTGACATTAACCCCATGATCATTCGGCTTCAGCCTTGGCAATGGATTGTTTTGGCACTTCCGATCGCAGCGGTGGTTGGGTTTTTGATGGCGGCAGCGGGGCTACAAATTCACGACTGGGGGCTGAACTGGATTTGGGCCGTTATTTTGGTGGTGTTTGTGGGATGGCGCTTTTTACTGGTGCGCTGGCTTCGCCCCCTAGATATCTCGCTCCCGCCCGAACTGCCAACCGATCTGGGAGACTCCGCAAAAGTCACTCAGCATCAGCAGGCAGAAGCAAAAATCCAGGCACTACTACAAACGACGCGGGAGGATGGGCCACCCTGGCAGAACTGGCCGCTTTTTTTTCAGCGGTGTCAGCAGTTGGTGGAGGCGATCGCCCTCGTCTATGCGCCTCAGTCCAAGCGTCCGCTACTGAATATCTACGTACCCCAGGCCTATGGACTGCTGCGGGGCACGGTAGATGATGTGGGACAGTGGATGCAGAAGCTGTCTCCTGTGCTGGGTCAAGTCACCATCGAGCAGGCCGTCAACGCTTACGAAACCTACCAGCGTCTCGAACCCGCTGCCCGACTTGCGATCAAAGCCTGGAACTATGCCCAGTGGGTGCTAAATCCTTTTGTCGCCTTAGCGCGCACAACAACCCAAGGCTACAGCACCCAGGCTAATCAGGCGCTGGTCATGAATTTAGGCCAAATGATGCGAGAAGCAACGCTCAAAGCCTTAGGGGAAAGGGCGATCGCGCTTTATAGCGGGAGTCTTGCTTCTGATAATCTTGCTTCTGGTAATCTTGTCTCCGGTAATCTTGCTTCCAGCAACCTCTCCCGTGGCATGGCCTCACCCACAGCTTTAGCCCCCACCCCCCAAACCCAGACCCAAACCCAGACCCAAACCCAAACGCTGCGGGACATTTTTACTCAAACCTCTGGCCAGGATGCAGTGGAGCAACAGCCGCTCAATCTATTGATTGTGGGGCGAACCGGAGCGGGTAAAAGTAGCCTGATCAATACGCTCTTTCGCCAAGAGCTGGCGGCGGTCGATGTGCTGCCCAGCACCGACGAAATCCAGTCCTACAGCTTTGAAACCCCGGATGGCGAAACGCTTCTGCTGTGGGACACCCCAGGGTTTGAGCAAATCGGTGAGGAGCAGTATCGGGAAGATACTTTGGCAAAAGCTGCCGCTGCGGACGTGGTGCTACTTCTCACTCCCGCCACCGACCCTACCCTCCAGATGGACTTAGACCTGCTGAGCGCAATTCATCGGCAGTCTCCTGATCTGCCTCGGCTGACCGTCGTGACTCAGGTGGATAAACTCAGACCCCTCCGCGAATGGGAGCCGCCCTACGACTGGCGCAATGGCGATCGCCCTAAGGAAAAAAATATCCGTGACGCTTTGGCATACCGAGAATCCTTACTGAAGGAGATAGGAGGCATCTTCCTGCCCTTAGTGACCGAAGATCGCGCCCAAGGCCGAAGCGCCTGGGGAGATTCTGACTTGGCTCAAGCGATTCTCAACACCCTGGAGCCTGCCCAGCAGTTCCGGATCAGTCGATTCCTGCGCGACCTGGATATCCGCACCCAGACCGCTGCCAAAATTATTGACCACTACACCTTTCAGATCGCTACGACCCAAGGGTTAACCGCACTCCTCAAAAGTCCAGCGCTCAAGTTTCTCTCCACGCTCCTCACCGGATCGCCCGCCTTGGCCATCGTCCTCGCGGAGCGCCTCCCGATTGAAGAATCTCCGGTTGTCTTGGGCAAACTACAGATGGCCTATGAGCTATACATGCTGCTATCTCCAGCGGCAAGTCCACTACAGTTTGATGTGCTATCTCTTTGGCCGTTACTGCTAGAGCGATCGGCCTCTCTCTCTCAGGAAACCTGGGCTTTAGGTCATGCCCTAGCAGAATATTGGGTGCAGCCCTCTGAGGCCAATCGTTCCGACAATCTGCGTTTAGACAATCTGCGTTTAGGCAATCTTCCTTTAGACAATCTGCGCGATCGCTATCGGTTTTACTTGAGCCAGACGCCTGTGTCCTAGAATTGGCCAGCAGAATTCAGATCACCGCTAACGCTCCATTCCCCACAAATTTGGGCAGACTTTTTATAGAAGCATTGAACCGCTCTGGCCGAGATTTTGAGCCTGCCCAAAGGCCTGCCTTCAGGCCTGCCTTTGGGAAAACTGCTGGCAATCTTATGGGCCAGTTTTTTAGCACAGTCTCCTGAACCGTAGTGTTCCACAACCAAAGCCACGTTCAATCTCAACTCAGCTCTGTCCTGCAAGCAAAACTCTGCGACTAGATTTAATGCGAATAATCTAATGCGAACAATCTAATGCAACTAGCTAATGCAACTAGATTTAATGCGACTAGATTTAATAGGACAAATTCTAATGCGACAAATTCTAATGCGACAAATGTAATCGGTTATGAAGAATCAAACCTTAGAAAGTCACGTCCTTGTCATCCACGACCAGCCTGAACCGCGCAGAGTTTTGCTGAAGTCCGCCACCTATTCCATTGGCAGAGACAAACGCAACTCAATTGTGATTCCAAACCGAGCCATTTCCAGACAGCAGGCCCTGTTACTGCGACTCCCAAACCCAAAGCAGGGCGGCTATCGCTATCGGATTTTAGACGGCAACGCCACCGGAAAACCAAGCCTCAATGGCCTTAGTGTGAACAACAAAGAATGTACGTTCCATGACCTGAATCCAGGGGACTTAATTCTGTTGGGCAACTTGATTCGGGTTAACTACGAAGTGCTGAATGTTGCCAGCGATGCTAAGTATTTTGACTACCTCAAAATCCAAACGCCTGAATATCAAAGCATCCGCACAGAGCCCATTAGCCCCCGCGCCACGATCATCGCAGAGCTGCAAAGAACGGCTATCCCAACCATGAATCAGCCGATTCTGGACAACTGGGATGAGGATGACTCCATGGCAACGGAGCTGTTTAACGGCGTAGATTAAGCCCAAACTAAACCCAAACGAAACCCAAACGAAATCGCTGAGATTTTCATCCCGAATAGGCAGGCTCTCTTGATCATCTCCTCTCCTGAACCTCCATCTCTCTTGAGCGCTAGCCAGTGGCTGAGTGAGCAGTCAGAAGGCGATCGCATCCATAAGCTCCTGTACTGGACGGTCACCGGGCAATGGGAAAGTTCTTTGGGCATTCTGAACCAACGGCCCATTCAGGTTTTATTTCAGCAGCTCATTGAAGGCACGCCCACCCTGCGGGACTTGGAACATCGGCTATATCAGGCAGCCGCTCAGCTCAGTCGGCCCGAAAAGTATCAACAAATTGCCAAGTTAATCATTCGAGGTGGGCAGTCACTCTATGGAGAGGGGGACGGAGAACTGCTACCCGACAGCCTTTGGAGCAAAACAGAGGATAATTCGGCTGTTCTTGCAACGACTGTTTCAAAGGTGAGCTGGCCTGCGATGCATGGCCCCTATGGATCACATAACTCGCATAACTCACATAACTCACAAATTAATCGGCCTGGGACGCATCAAGCTTCGGTTCCGGTTCGGCCCTCTCCGTCACCCCATTCTGGAGCCGATTATTCTGCTGGTCACGCTAGAGCTGATCATTCTGGGATAAACCCTCCTGTGGCCGACCCTTCTGGGATAAATCCTCCTGGGGTCAACTCTGCTGGGATAAAACCTTCTGGAGCCGATCGCTTTGAGGTGCGGCGCATATTGATGCAGCAAGTCCCGCCGCTCAAGGCCAAAATTCTTATGTTCTCGCTTCTGCGCCGTCCGTTTATTGATCGCTATCAAGACTGGCTGGAGTTAAAAGCCCAGTCTTTAGATGCCTGGATCGTAGAGCTGGTTCAAACCTTCCCTAACCCGCAGGTGCTAGAAGACAAGCTCTTTGACCAAGCCTCCCAGATCACAAGCCTCGATCAGGGGCTACAGGTTGCAGCGGCGATCGCCCAATCTACCCGTCTGCGATCGCCCTAGTATGTCGCCTTACCTGGAACTGTACTGACGATGAAGCCCCCGACTCCCGCCCCCCAGAGCATCAGTAATGCCCAGATGCTGCTCGACCTGTATGAAAGTGGCGTAACGAACTTTCATGCGCTATCACTGCGGAACTTTGACCTGAGCGGAGCCGATTTAATTGGGGCAGACTTTTCCCATGCCAACTTATCCGGCACTAATTTCTCCTTCGCCTATCTCAACCGCGCCAACTTTCGGAGCTGCAACCTGACTTTTGCTCAGTTCAACGGCGCAACCCTAAACCAAGCCAACTTGAGTCAAGCTAATCTACGGGATGCTAGTCTGCATGGGGCTTCGTTACAGGGTGCTGTCCTGTTTGGGGCAGACCTCGGCCTTGCGGATCTCAGCGATGCCAATTTGATTGATGGCGACCTCAGAGCCGTCAACCTCTGCAATGCCAACCTGACCGGAGCCTGCATGAGGGGCGCAAATCTGCGGGAGGAAACCTTAGCCGACAGCGCTATGCTTCAGGGTGCAACCTTAGATGATGTGGATCTTAAGGGTGCCAACTTGAAAGGAGCGAACCTAGACCGCGTGAGCTTAAAAAGAGCGAACCTTGCCCATGCCAACCTTCGAGGTGCGTCTTTGAGGGGGGCAAATCTAGCCAATGCCAACTTACAGAATGCGGTACTTTCGGATGTGGATGCATCGGGCATTAACTTTGCCCAGGCCAATCTGCGCAATGCCAAGCTAGAGCGCGCTACCTTAAATAAGGCAAATTGTGACAAAGCCAATCTGAGCGCCGCTGTTATGACGGAAGCAGTGCTTAAGTCAGCCAGCTTTCGTGAAGCAGACCTGAGTGCCGCAAATCTGAACCGTGCCGACCTTAGCCGCACCTGTTTTCAGTCGGCAGTGCTGGCAGACTGTCTGCTGATTAAAGCCTACTTGGCTCGCGCCAATCTCTCCTACGCAAATCTGAGCCACGCTAATTTGCTGGGGTCTGAGTTAAGCGGGGCGGTGATGGTGAAGGTTATTTTTTCTGAAACGATTTTGGCAGATGGCCGCATCAGCGCCTTTTGAAGCGTCATCCAGGGAATAGGGGAATGGGGCAATCTAGTGGCACAATGGGCAGTGCAAGCACTATATCGGCACTACCGTGGCTCAGGTTGTCTTAGAGGATATCTGCAAAAGTTTTCCAGCCCGTCAGGGGCGATCGCCCCAGGAGTCATCCCAGCGTCTGGCGGTTGCCGCGCCGTCTGCCACCGTTGCACCGTCCTTGGCGAAGGTAGGCAAGGCCCAAACGGGTCAGGTTGCCCAGACGGGTCAAGTTGCCCAAATGGGTCAGGTTGATATTCTGAAACACATTAATCTGGCGATCGCCGATGGTGAGTTTATGGTACTGGTGGGGCCTTCGGGCTGCGGCAAAAGTACGCTGCTGCGGCTCATTGCAGGGCTAGAAGAGCCAACCCTGGGCAATATTGTGGTGGGCGATCGCTGCGTGAATGACCTGCCGCCCAAAGCGCGCGATATTGCAATGGTGTTTCAGAGCTACGCGCTGTACCCCCACATGACGGTCTACAACAACCTCGCCTTTGGGCTCCGCCGCACCCGGATGGCAAAGTCAGCGATCGCGCAGCAGGTGGAGCAGGTGGCTCAGATGCTGGAGCTAGGCGACTTGCTCCAGCGCTATCCCAAGCAGCTTTCCGGCGGTCAGAAGCAGCGGGTGGCACTCGGTCGGGCGATGGCGCGTGACCCTCAAGTGTTTTTGATGGACGAGCCGCTATCCAACCTAGACGCCAAGCTTCGCGCTCAGACCCGCGCCCAAATTGTGCAGCTCCAGCGGCAGCTTGGCACCACCACGATCTATGTCACCCACGACCAAACGGAAGCCATGACCATGGGCGATCGCATTGCGGTTCTCAATGGCGGCGTGATTCAGCAAATTGCGGCACCCCTAGAGCTCTATCAGCGTCCTGCCAATCGCTTTGTGGCCGAGTTCATTGGATCACCCCCCATGAACTTTATTGACGTGCAGGTCAAAGACAATCAGCATCTCTATCACCCGCACTTTACCCTAACCCTCCCTGATACTTGGGGAAACACCCTCGCACCCTTGGTGGGAAGATCCATCACCCTCGGCATCCGGCCAGAGCACCTAAGCCTTACTTCAGATAGCCCCCAGAGCCTACCCGTTCAGGTTGCCTTGGTGGAGGCGCTGGGCCATGAAACCTGCCTTTCCTGTACTTTTGAAGCGGAGAAAGGGATGTCCATGCTCCTTCAGGTACGGATTGATCCGCAGCAGATCGTTCAGCACAACGACAAGCTCTGGCTAGAGATTGACCCCCAACACATTCACTTGTTTGAAGCAGACAGCGGCGCTGCGATCGCCGTTTGATGAAAGCGCCATAGGTTTTCAGCGTTGCGTATTGTGGCATCCCTCTTGGCATCCTTCTCTAGGGGCTCATCCGCCGTCGTTGAGCAGAACGGAGGATTTTGATGCGGTAAGGATCGGCATCTTTGCGCCAGAGGAGGCGATGTCCACTGAGTTCAGCACAGTGTTGAGCAAGGTGGCGCTGCATTGCGATGAGCTGTACATGCGTCTATATCGCCTCATTCGCAATGCAACTTCCCAGTTAGATCAGTAGTAGAAAATATCAAGCATCAAGGCATAATGTCGTCTAATCGTAGATGTAAATCAGGTAATACCGCTGAGGCGATCGCTTCCCCTAGTCGATACTGTTGCTGACGGTATTCGCCATTATTGAGCTGACAAACTGTAAACGTCGGTTGTTTCGGCTTGCCAATAAAAGCAACTCCACCCAACCCTCGAAAATCGATAATCCAGTATTCAGGAATGCCTAGCAGTGCATACTCTTCTACTTTACGAGCATAATCATCTTGCCAATTGGTACTGACCACCTCTGCGACCAACCGAACTGCTCTGCCACTGCTTAAAATTGGCTGTCTTGCCCACAGCGGTTCCTCAGCCAAATCAGCTTCATCTAGCACAATTACATCCGGGCGTAGTGCCGTTGTCTCATTCTCTGGCGAGCGAATCAAGCAATTCTTTGGAATCGTCCACGGTAAATTCAAACGCAAAATTTCAACAAACAGCCTTCCAGCCAGCTTCCCCGCCGTTGATTCATGTGGCCCGGTTGGCTCCATGTCACGCAATGCTCCATCAATCAATTCATAACGGGAGTCATCTCCGTACTGGCTCAAAAAATCTTCAAAAGAGAGCAGTTGAGGAAGTGTAGAGGGCATCCGTCATCTCCTGGGTTCCATTGGGGAGCTAACCATCATGGCTTACTTCTAAAATCTCAGTGTATTCAAACTCATTGGAACTTAGCCAGAACACAATCATGCCCTAAACCGTATGCTGCCGCTGGCTTGCCGTACTGTTGCTCTCTTCCACCGACCCATCCCCGCAATAAAACAGCGTGTGGCTGGTGTACAAGCGCGATCACCTTCAAGATTCAGGCATAATCACGGGAAGCATTGGATTTCTATTTCTACGATAAATTCTAAAATCACTGTCAAGGGTAAGCGCTTGGCTTTGGGGATATTGTTCTGTCATTCTGACCAGACAGGCATCTGCCAATGATATTGGTACAGATTGGTAACGCACTAACAAACTACCCACGCTTAAAGCTTCATCGCCAAGCCTGAAGGGAACTTGCAAGCGCTCACTCTGAACCAATGCCAGAACAGTTTCCCGTCCCTGATGAATGTTACTTAAGAGAAAACAGGCTTCAGCCAAAACAGCTTCACAGGTTAACAGTGGTGGAGCCGTCTCAGCTAATTCTCTCTTTGCCCACTCATGAAACCGATCTCGACGGTCAAGGAGCGCAACTAGCGGCCCTGTGTCCAGCAAAATCTGCCGCCTCATGATTCTCCAAAGCCTTCCATATACTTTGGATTGGTCGAAAGGTCTCCTGCTCCTTCTAAACAGCCAATGAATTCACTTGCAGCTTCTAAAAAAGAAACAGATTGCTGGTCAGAAATCAGCGAAGATAAGCTATTTGAGAATTTAGATTGCAAAAACTCAACAAAGTCTAATACTTCTTGCTGTTTTTCCAGGGGTAGCGTTTCCAATTTCTCAATAACTGCCTGGGCAATACTCATGGCTTATCTCCTGCATGAGTTTGGTCAATTAGTCTGATGTAGGCTATCACGCCCTTCCACTTCAATGATCTCAGTGTACTCAAACTCATTGGGGCTCGATCTCAACAGCGGATACTGCTCACCCCCCAACAAAATTGCATCAGGTTCCACATCTGGTTTTGGCGAGTTATAGACCAGCACGTATTGCCTACCAATGTAGTTCGCCATTTCCGCCGCCACCTCATCGCGCTACCCGTCGCCATCTTGAGCATCCCTCGCCCCTTGTTCGCAAACCAATTGGCGATCGCCTCTTGTTGGTAGGGACGTAGCGTTAGCCCATTCGGTAAACTCGGAAAACCATTCAACAGAGAATCCCTATGGGCTGGATCATAGGTCGCCGAATTTTCCTTCGCAGTGGGTCGATCAGAAACATCCTTGAAGGCAATCACTGGCTTTTCATCCGGTGCTGCACTCCGAATCAGAGCCGCTGATTCAGGAGACAGAGGTAAAACCTTCAGCCCTATCGCCTGAGCTGACCAGGCTTCCTCAAATTGACTTCGCTTAACTTCAACGCGCTCCTGATCCCCCTCAACCCAGCTTCGATACACATCAATGGATTCATAGTTACGTTCATAACCATGCTCAGACTCATTCGCTGAACCCGTAAATGCAACGCGATCGCCCCAGGGAAATTGAAAAACGCCGATCTTCTCATGAAAAATTCCAGGGCGCTCAACATGCTCTGGAAACGCAAACCGCAGAATCAGATGCTCATTGGCAACCATCCAAGCAAAGAGCTTAAATCTGTGATCTTCAGCCGTAGCTGGATCGCTCAACAACTCCTGAATTAAGCGATCTGCCGTAATTTGCCTCAGTCTTTGGCGCTCTCCCTCATCCATCGCTTTATCTAGCGCGGCCCGATCCTCCACTGAAAGCTCAGGAGAAATGAGCAAATAAATCTTAACGGCGTTTGTTTCAAAACGCGGTAAAGCCTCAAGCCACATCAGCAACGCTTTACTAGAAAAATAGCCGACAGCGCGTTTGTACTCCGTACAGAACTGAAAGCAAGGAGCAAAAAAGTCTCTGCCAAGATTAGACACACCGCTGCGATAGTGGCTCAATAGCCCATGAATAGGGCTCTGTCTAGCTAAATCGCCATTCCATGAATCAGGCACTTGTGCTGTTGCCCTGCTTTTGCAACAACCCTAGCTCAACTAAAGCCTTCTCCATAAACACTAGGAAGAATATCGGCCAAACTTTTCAATCAAAACCTCACGAGAATCCGCCAGCAGCGAAGTCATAAACTCAGAGGACGGCTTATTCGCCAATATCTCAACAATCCTTAGTAGGCTCGGATCTAAATTGCCAAATCTGCTGCTTAAAATCGTGGCAATAAGTTCTCGTTGGCTCTCCTGACGTCCCTCCTGACGTCCCTCCTGGCGTCCTTCCTCTACAGCCTCTTGATAAACCCGCGTGTTTTTTAATTCGCTTAGCCCTAGCATCGCTTCAATCTCCTTGCGACTCAAATGGGTGAATTTATAAACAATGATAGTCTCCACAAATTCAATAATCGCCTGCCTCGAAAGGCCTACATCCTCCTCATGTCAAGGTTTGTAACAGCCAGCGATTGACCGTCCCATCATCCTCCACTTGCGATCGCCTTAGCGCCTCTTCCACCACATCCATCAATAACCCCGGCAACACCTTAGACTCCCGAATCTGCCGACTGCCCCCATCCGCCACGGCAAAAGCAATCACTTGTCCGCCCGCCACATCCACCACCCAGTATTCCTGCACCCCCAGCCGTTCGTAAAGCAGGCGTTTGTGGCCTAAATCATCCGTCAAGGTTGTGGAGGCAATTTCAACCACCAAAGCAGGCGGATTAATTTCGTCTAAATTAATGGGCGCACTGCCCCGTGGCGGAAACGGCACAGTTGCACCAATGTAAAACGCAATATCTGGCTGACATCCTTGTTCCCCCGTTTTGCGGAAGCTGCCATTGCCAATTTCCTTAATGCGTAAATTCTTGACCGTTGCAAATAGACTAATGACTCGTGACACCACTGGATCGTCCTGACTATGGGAAGAACCTAATGGAACCATCTCAATCCTCATCGAATGGTTGTCGTAGTAAAACCTACAGGCTTCAAGGCTGGGTGAATTTGCCACAGCTAAAAACTCATCCCAGCTTGCCTGAACCCATTCGTCAGTGACAGATTTCTGGGGTACGGGTGCTGTACTAACCATTCCGACTTACCTCCAAAACCTCGGTATACCCAAAACTCGTTGGGACTTTGCCTAACTCAAGGATAACGCTGCCCAAAACAGTCAATCCCATGCCCGATTCTCCCCTGGCCGCTCTGGAAAAATAAGCAAATTGACAAAAATGAGCAAATTGACTTTCACAGCGTCCGTTTCAAAACGCAGCAAACTCTCAATCCACGCTAGCAACACCTTGCTCAAAAAGTAGCCAACCGCTCGGTTGTACGCCGTGCAGAACTTAAAGCGCGGGGCGAAAAATCCCTGCCAAGATCAGCTACACCACTTCGATAATGGCTGGATAGCCCTTGAATCTTTGAAACGGAGAGGGGGGGATTCGAACCCCCGTTGAGTTGCCCCAAAACAGATTTCGAGTCTGCCGCATTCAACCGCTCTGCCACCTCTCCAAAAGTGAGAATACGGTCTAGAGGTTATTGTACTCGTAATGGCTAGAATCGTGAACCGGATGCTGCTGGAGCTGAAGGACGGACGACAGGATACTGACCACAGGATCTAACCAAACGTGAGTTCGACAAAAAACAATCGCCCCTCATCCTCCCACCCTCCTTCTCCCTAGGGAGAAGGAGGAGCAATTAAAGATCAAGCTTCTTAAGCCCCTCGCCTTTGGGAGAGGGGTTTGGGGTGAGGGGCTTTAAGTGCATCATCGAACTCACGTTAACCAAAAAGCTATTCCAAGAAGCTATCCAAAAAATTTACGACAAGCCCTCTTGCCAAACCCCTAAAGAGGCGCAAGGTTGTTGTCGCCTGGGTTGACCGTTGTGCTAAATCCGGTCGGTGTCCACTGGAGGGTGCCATCCTGGGCCGTCCAAAAGAGCTGCGGAATCCGCTGCTTGAGGGTGGAGACCACGGTAGGGTCTTGCCGCTTTGCTGACAAGATGAGCGTTTGCGGACGAAGTTTTTCTAAAACCTGTGCCGAAAATTGCGCCGACACCGAAGAACCTGTCCACCACAGAACTCGAATGGGCGGAAGCTGGACGGTACTGAGCCAAGCGGAAAAGTCAGCTTCATTGCTGTTGTCTACTAACAACCAGCGCTGGGTGGCTTGAGCGCTCCCATTTTGAGCGCCCCCACTTTGAGCGATCGCGTCTAAATCGATCTCTAGAATAGTAGGCTGTGCCCGCCAAAGCACCATCCGCAATGCGCCTAGGGTCATAGGTTCGCGGAGGGTAACGTCAATCTGCTGCTGAGGCTGGGGAGACGATCGCCCAGATTCAGCCTGAGCGATCGCCTGGGGGATGCTGCGACTCAGTGTGGTAATGGGGAGACGGCTGAGGAGGGCAGACCAGCCTGACTGTTGTAGAGAAACACTGTCGGTGGCGATCGCCCAGTCAATCCGGTTGATGCCCTCCCGCTGCAAAAACGGAAGCAGAGACTGCGTGGCAGAGAGGCGATCGCCGCTGTTGATCACCACCGTACTGTTTGGACGCTCAATCACCATCAGGGGAATGCGGCTTTCATCAAACACCGTCACCAAGAAACGCTGGCTTTTCACATGCCACAGGGGCACCAGCAAAACCAGGAGCCCTAAAGCCATCATCAGTCGCCACTGGGTTTTACCCAAAAGCCATACCCCGCCAATGCAGCCATACAGCGCAAGGAGCTGCCAACGCGAAATTGAACCCAGCGCCAGGGCGTGACCAGGCAACTGGCTAATGCCTGAGACAATTGCAATCAGGAGCTGGAGGGGCCAAAATAGCAGCCCAGCTAGGCCGCTTCCCAACAGCGGCCACAGCAAAGCGCCACAGCTTGCCAAGAGTCCGCCAATGGTCAGCACAGACAGCAATAAGGCCGTAAGCACGTTAGCCACCAAGCTATAGATCGGCAAAATACCGAAGATATAAAGCTGAAGCGGCAGCGTCCAAATTGTAGCGGCTAAGGGCACCGCAACCAGAGAAGCTACAGGAGTCGGGAGCCAGTCTAAGCTCTCCATCAGGGGCGGCACTGTTACCATGAGTCCCAGGGTAGCGAGCATACTGAGCTGAAAGCCTAAATCCCAGATCCAGAGCGGGTTATAGATCAGCATCACAACAGCCACCATTAGGAGCAGCGCCACGGGGCGGGTCTTGCGCTCTAGCCCTAGCGCCACCAAAGAGGCGCAGCCCATCAAAATCGCGCGCACAATGGAGGGCTCTGCACCGCTCAATAGCCCATAGAACAGGAGCGCCCCAAACCCGACCCCCATCCGTCGCGCAGTCGGAAGCGATCGCCCCAGAGTCAGGACGGCGGACAGAATGAGCGATACCTGAAACCCAGAAGCCGCTAGGGCATGGGCTAACCCAGCCTGGATAAAGTCATCCTTCAGGTCATGGGCAATATCGGCAGCGTCTTTGCCCAGCACCAAGGCACTCAGGAGCGGCCCCGTGCGCCCATCCGTGCCTTGAATGAGCGATTGTACAATGCGATCGCGAATGGCCAAGCCCAGCAACCCGCCACCGCTCCAGCCAACAGTCCAGCCCGATGGGGAATGAACCTCAGCCTGAGTGGCTCTCAAGCCAGCAAAGGCACCCTCCCGCGCCAGATAGGACTTGAAGTCGTAGCCACGGGGGCGGGTGGCACCCTTGGGGCGATAAAGCTGACCCGTAAGCGTCACAGCCTGACCAGGAGCCAGGTTTTTGGCTGCTTTGCGAGGCAAGGTCACGTAGAGTTTGCCCGTCGCCTTCTGGGAGCGGTCTTTGAGCGCGGCCTGCGGGAACTGAGCCGTTTGCACCTCCAGCCAGAGTTGCACCGACCCTCTGCGCGTCAGAGAAGGGCGGCGCTCAATGGTTCCAGTGACCTGTAGCGTCAGACTATTTTGATCGGCAGGCAGCAGCCGACTAACATCCTGAAAACCAGGCTGGGGGAGCCGAAGTTGAAGATATCCAGCCGCGAACAGACTTAGAAGTGCCGCAATCAAGAACTGTTGGGCGCTGGGTAGAGAGGATCTCCACTGCGGTAGAAACCAGGTTTGGCGATGAATCCAAGATTGAAAGGCATAGTGACGACGAATCAGCGCCAGACCCGCCCAGACCCCGCTCAGCCACAAGCCGTACCCTGGAAGCGACGTGCAGAGTAGCCCCAAAATATAGGCACAGCAGAACAGAGCGATCGCAGCCATCAGACGTAACGTGCAGCAATCTAGCGCACCCCCGACTGAACGCCATTATAGCTGCCGAACTTTTCTACAGTCCTGTCTTGCCTGTTGCCAGGGCGATCGCGCCAAACAACAAAAACAGTAGCCCGCCAATCCAGGTAATCAGGCGCTCCGAGATGTGTCCCGCCGCCCAGCGACCGCCCACCACCGCAATCAGGGCACAAATCGCGTGCCCCAAAATCCCACCAATCACCACCCCCATCGGGTTTTGCTGCACCGCCAGCGCAATCGTCGCAAACTGCGTGCGATCGCCCCACTCCGCCACAAAAGTCAGGCTCATCGCCTCCAGAAAAACAACCCAGGCTCCCGTTTTCTGAAGGGTCTGTCGATGGGTGCCCTGCTCAAAGGTTTCAATTTCTGCCGTTGCTTCAGCCAGGGGTTCTGCCTCATCGGCGGGGGTCATCCGGCTCGCCTGCCAGCAAAGATGAAAGCCAAAGCCAAAGCACAGCACAATGAAAGCCCAGTGGGTCACGGACTTGGGCAAAAAGCTCAAAACATGACCAGCCGCCACGGAAATAACCGTCATGGCGGCCAGCGCCGCAATTGCGCCCAGAAAAACCCAGCGCCGGGGATGGCGCATGGCTAAAATCATGGCAATAAAAAAAGTTTTGTCCCCTAGCTCTTGACTGGTAATCAGCACCAAAGAAGAGGTAAATGCCTCAAACATATATCCAACCCTACAAAACAATGAAGCGATGTTTGTGGGCTGGGACGTTTGTTAAGACCTCACCTAGCCCACAGCAATGCTGTGAACACAGTGAAAGTCTCGTGCCAATAAAAAACAAATCTTGTCGAAGCGCTAAGATGACCCGCTAAGGGAACCAGATCGGCTACTTTCTCAAGACGTTTACTCTATTGCGGTCAGAACCAGGCTCATCACCAGTATGTTGACTCTGACCCTGCAGCTTGTGCTGCTCACTACTCCCTTTCTAACTCAAATCCTACCACGGTAACGCGCCCATTCAATCCCCATTCAATCCCCGCTAAAGCACCCTATGATGGGTAGAGTTTATCGGTATTGCCGTTGTCGTCCAGCCGCTCCACCCCCCAACGGGGTCTAATTCGCCGTATTCTAGAGCCTGCTTTATTCCTCTGGCTACGATCGCAGGTGGAGTCTGTGGCAAAGCTTGAGGTGCAGCTAGACTGTGGCGATCGCCAGGTACTGTCTGGCTTCATTACGCGGCTCAGCCTGGAGGCCCATCAGGTGATCTACCAAGGACTTCATCTGAGTCATCTTCAGCTCACAGCCCAGGATATTCAAATTAATATTGGTCAAGTCTTAAAAGGCAAAGCGCTCCAGCTCATAGCCCCCCTTCCGGTTGAGGTGACGGTGCAGCTTAGCCCAGACGATGTACAGTCATCCCTCCATTCAGGGCTGCTTCAGGACGCGCTCATTGACGCACTCCTCACCCTCATCGGCGAGCAGATCGAGGATGCCCTTGGTGGAAACTTGCGATCGCAGACTCTCGCCCTCCAGGCTCCTCAGATTCAACTCAGCGAAAGCCACCTCCAGCTCAGCACCCAGCTCTGGGATCAAGTTCGCAAAGCCGCCGTCCCCATTTCCCTGAAAACTGGACTGGTGCTAGCGCGTCCCAACGCCCTAATGCTGCTGCACCCCGAATGGCTACCCACTCCCAATGCAAAACGCGGCTTACCGCTACAGGATCTGCACGGTCACTGTTTTGACCTGGGGGATGAGGCGCAGCTCAAAAGCTTCATCCTTAGCACAGAAGGAATCAGCGCCCACGGTCAACTCCTCGTTCTTCCGGCCACCAATGCGGAGCAAGAGCACCCAGTCAGGAACAGCTTGAACCAATAGCAGCTTGAACCCATAGCAGCTTGAACCAGTACCAGCTTGAAGCGCTAGTTTTTAAAACCGCTAGACTTTCAGAAACAGGTTAAGGCCAAAGAGCCGATCAAACGCGGTGGATTGTAGTGCCCATAACCGACTGACTCAACAAAATCGACTATAGCTGAATCGAGAAAATCTTCAGGCTCCTTTTTGATATTCATCCTAGGATTGAGCAAACCTTTGACAAACTTTGCTTTAATGCATCAATGGCACTGCTGATCAATAGCACTGTTAATAATCAATGGCACTGTTAGATGTAGTCTACACGAGAGCAAGATCATGACCATCGAAGTTGAAAACGCCCCTGAGCGGGTTGAGAGCATTGAACCCATCACCACCGCTGAAGCTCCCGCAGTCCTAGAGGTCAGCACCGCAGCCCCCGGAACGCTGCAAAAACTATCCCCATCCAGTCAGCCTTCAGAAACTCCAGAATGGCTTGAAGTCGTCGAGAAAGGGCTTCAGGTATTAGCAATCTTTCCCGACTTTCTAGGCAAAGTATTGGGCGAATATCGAGGCCCCTTAACCACCGTAGGCTTAATTTTAGTCGCCGGACTGGGCATTGCCGTTGCAGATGGCGTCCTAGCCAGACTAAACGCCATTCCGCTCTTTGCACCCACCTTTGAGCTAGTGGGTCTAGGCTTTACCGGCTGGTTTGTATTTCGGTATCTGCTGTATGCCGATACCCGTCAGGAACTCTTAGCGGAGTATCACGAGATTAAAGATCGGATTGCAGGTGGCAAAGCCTAAAAAAGCCAGGTTCGCTCTAGGGCGCTAGAACTAACCTTCGAGCTAAACTTCAAGGGCTGAAGCATTAAGACACAATAGCGGGACATAGCAATGCTATGCCCCGACTTGGTTTCCCAACTTGGCTCCTCAACTTGGTTTCCCGAATTGGTTTTAAGAAAGCAGCGTCCACCACAGCACCTCAAGACCTTCACGCCCCTCTAATTTTGGGCGGAGGCATGATGATAGACCGGATGGGGAAAAACCTGACTCAATCTTCGATAGCCCGCCAAGTAGGTTTCTAGCCGGACAAACTGCACCACGTTCAGGCTATAAAAGATCCAGCGCCCATCCTGTCGGGTATGAACCAAATCAGCATCTTTCAAGACCTTGAGGTGAAACGAAAGCTTAGACTGACTGGTATTGAGCGCCTCACACAGGCTACCGACGCAGAGCTCTTGCTGCTGAAGAAGTTCTAACGCCTGAATGCGAATAGGATCGGAGAGCGCATGGAAACCGCTAGCGATTTCTTCAAGGGGGATCTCAAGAGTGGTTTGCATTGCGGGATGTTGAACTGAATAGGATGGCAAAAACAGTGTGGCGAGGCACTCCGAGTCTTTAGCTTGTATCGTCAGCCTCTTGTGTGGTCAGTTCATATCGTTGATGTAGTCCCTGTTTATAGAGTCCCTAGTTTATAAAGTCTCTAGTTTATAGAGTCTCTAAGCTTTCAAGTATCTACAGTTTCAGGAGCTAATCCGGCATCTAAGCTTTTCAAAGACAAGACAAACATCACTAAACCCCCAGTAGTGAGTTTAGCCTGTGTCCAGGCAGAATGCATGGAAAAGTGGCGATCGCGGTCTTCTTTCCCCTTGAGCACCCTATAAAGGAAGAGCTATTTTTCTCCGACCCATAGCCGGAGACATCATGCAAGGAACTGGAGGCTTTCCAAATGGGGGAATTTAGGGTCGGTATAGCTTATCAAGGGCAAGAAACGTATGGAGCAGAACGTTTGCACCCTGAGTACATTGCTCCGGTGAAGTGTATTCATCTTCGGCGTGGCTGATACCCGTCCGGCTGGGGACAAAAATCATTCCCATCGGGGTGAAGCGCCCAATTTCCTGGGCATCGTGGCCAGCGCGACTAGGCAGTAAGCTATGGCTTAAGCCTTGGGTCTGACAAATATGGGTGATGGTGTCCATAATGGCGGGGGCGCACAGGGTAGGCAGAACATGCAGCACTGGCCGGATGGTAATTTCAGTTTGGGTCGCAGTGGCGATCGCCTCAAAGTCCTGCTTCATCTTTTGAATTAAGGCTTCCAGGTGCGCTTGGGATAGATCCCGCAGGTCAATGGTCAGCTCCACCGCGCCGGGCACAATATTCACGGCATTGGGCGAGACGTTCAGCGATCCCACCGTTGCAACCTGTTCTCCAGGGATATCCACGCCCAGGCTGTTTACCGCAAGCACGATCTGCGCTGCCGCCACCAGGGCATCTCTGCGATGGTTCATGGGCGTTGTGCCGGCATGGTTGGGTCGGCCTGTAACGTTCACCACAAAGCGATATTGCCCCACCACACCTTTTACAACACCAATTTCGACCCCTTCGGTTTCCAAGACGCTGCCCTGCTCCACATGCAGCTCTACAAAGGCCGCAATCTGGCTACGCCACTGGCCGGGCGCAACTTGGGTAAAGCGCTTTGCCGTCTCAATCTCAGCCCAGTTGCCCCCTACTTTTTCGAGACAGCTTTGAATGGGGGTGCCGTCCCGTCGCCGATAATAGTCCGGATCGCTGACCACATCTCCCGCCATTGCCTTGCAGCCCAGTACCGTGCATTCTTCGTCGGTAAAGACAATCACCTCAATGGGATGCTGGAGCCGCAACTGCTGTTCCTGGAGAACTTTTACGACCTCAATTCCGGCTAGGACGCCCAAGCAGCCGTCATAACGCCCTCCAACGGGTACGGTATCAATGTGCGAACCAGTCGCAAGGGCGGGTGCTTCACCTTTTTCGTCAGACTGCCCCCCGTAGCGACCAATGATATTCCCAGCCGCATCAATGCGAACCTCCATCCCGGCGTCTGTCATCCAGGACTGCACGAGCTGACGCGCCAGAACATCTTCTGGGGTGAAGGCCACACGACTGACGCCGCCCTTGGGGAGTTTCCCAATTTCAGCGAGCTGCGCCAAACTGCGGTTGAGGCGATCGCCATTGACCTGAAGCTGGTCTTGAAGCTGGTTTGGGGCTACTTGCGCTGGCTCAGGCTGTTCTCGCGCTAGGGCAGTCTTTTTTATCGTCGCCTGATGGTTTGTACCCAATGTCTGCATCGTTTCATCCTAAGAATGGGGTTGCTCTAAATGCTGCGATCGCGGTTTTGCAAAAATGCTGTCAAGCATTGGCCGTCAAGCATTTGCTGTCAAGAAGGCCGTCAGTCGTAATATTGCAATCTGAATAATTTCTTTTAAAGCGGTTTCAAGCTCGACCGACGCTGAGTTTTCAAGACGCTGGGCAAAGGCAGCCAAGATGCTGTCTTTGGTGTGGTGCTTGACCGCAATAATGAATGGAAAACCAAACCGCACTTTGTAGGCTTGGTTGAGGGTACAAAAGCGTTCGTACTCCTGAGCCGAAAGTCGATCGAGCCCAGCCCCAGACTGCTCCTGCACAGAAGCTTCAGCCATTTTTGCCTTGCTGCCCAGATCGGGGTGGGCCTGAATCAACTGCATCTGGGCGTCTGGCTGCATGCGGTAGACTTCATCAATTAGCGCCTGCTGCAGTGCCGCTGCATCTGAGAAAGGACGCTTTTCCCAGGCTCGATGGGCGATCGCGGGGGTATGCTCAAAGATTGCACCAAGCTGCTCCACAAATTCAGCCTGACTTAGACGGTTAAGTTCTGCAATGCGAGTGGCGATCGCGGGTGAATTCGAGGTCAAATCTGGCGTCTCTAAGTCTGGCATGATGGGCATCATTGGGTTTATCTGTAGATCTGACATCAAAGCTTGCATCGCTTATTTCTTCCCTCAGCTTCCGCGATAGGTACTGTAAGACCAAGGAGATACCAACAGCGGGACATGATAGTGGCCTGCTGGGTCGGCAATGCCAAACTGAATAGGCACCAGATCTAGAAACGCTGGGGTGGGGAGAGGCAATGCCTTTCCCGCAAAGTAAGCGCCTACCTCAAACACCAGCTCGTAGCGGCCCACCAAGAGCGCTTCATCCGCCAGGATTGGTTCATCCGTCCGGCCATCATCGTTGGTGGTGAGGGTCTTGAGACAAATTTTTTCACCGGAGTCTTGAATGGCCCAAAGCGTTAGCTTCATGTAGGCCGCAGGACGACCTTGAGCCGTATCTAAGACATGGGTTGTCAGTTTTCCCATTTGAGTTTTCCCATTCTGGTTCTTTTCGCCTTTTCCTAACCTTTATCCCAGTGGCCCCGCCTGAATGGTTTTGACGATCGCATTCATAATGTTGCTCCCATCTTCTTGGGCTAATTCGTCATACCACCGCTGCGTTTTGACCGGGTCTTTTCCGTGGATCATGTCGCCCCGCTTGCGCGCCCACAGGACGACCTGTTCCGTGCGGTCTTTGCGCTGGGCTTCATAGCGCCTGAGGGCATCGGCGACCCCTAAGTTGTGGGCCAATAAAGCATTAGCGATCGCCCAGGCATCTTCAATAGCCTGAGCGCCCCCTTGCCCCAGATCAGGCGCTGTACTGTGCGCCGCATCCCCCACCAGTGCCACCCGACCGCGCACCAAGCGCTCCAGCGGATTCACATCATGAATAGGCACGCGGTTCGTCTTCTGCGGATCGAGCTGCGCAATAATGCGCTGAACTGGAGTCGACCAGTCCTTAAAAAACTCGGTCAGCTCAGCCCGGATACCGTCGGGATGGGTTGGCGTATCGGCAGGGAGCGGCACATCAAAGAAAAAGTAAAAGCGAGACTCTCCCACTGGCTGGTCGGGCAGGTTTCCCACAGGCATTACGGCGGCGCGCTGATGCTGCCCCACGTAGAGCGTCCAGTAGTCCTTGGGACATACCTCCTCTCCTAAACAAATGAGTCCGTTCCAGTTAATGTAGTCTCGGTAGACGCGCTCTAGCGATCGCCCCAACACGTACTCCCGCACAAAGGAATGGGTACCGTCTGCCCCAATCAAAAGATCGCCCGTGGCGGTCTGGCCATCTTCAAAAATAGCGGTCACCCGATCCGCAGACTCTTCCACTCCAATACATTTAGCATCTAGGGTCACGCAGTCAGCACCTAGAGTATCTAGGAGCATCTGCTGAAGCTCTGTGCGAACCACGGGGTAGGGGCGCTGCCCTACTTGCTCAATGAGAGGCTTGATGCTGAAGTCATTGAGCTTTTCACCCGTATGGCGATGATAGGATACCCCATTGAGCTGACCGCCAATGCGCGCAACTTTTGCTCCCAAGCCCAATCGGTTCAGGACTTTGATAGCATTTGACCAGAGGGAAATTCCAGCCCCTGCCGGACGCAGCTCCCGCACTCGGTCATAGACATGCACCTCATACCCAGCCTGACGAAGCGCGATCGCCGTGGTCAACCCGCCCATCCCTGCACCAATGATGATCGCTTTCAGATGGTCCATGCTGTATGCCTACCCTGAAACAAACTTAATGGCTGACCCATAGCAGCCAACCCATAGTGGCTGACCATCCATCCAAACATCCAAAATAAAATCCAAACATCCAAACATCCAAATATTTGCGATTTTGGCAAATTTTTCGCCTCAAAACCGTTAGTTTTTCACTCGTTTTATCATCTAATAGATCTTGTGATCTTCAATACGCATCAGCAGTCGCATACAGTATACAATCTCCTATATAGTAGAGTCATAAATGTGTGCACTGCTACAAACGTTTGTTTTAGAGCGCTTTTAAGGCACTGCATTTTCAGCCTGCTGTACAGCAGACGTTTTAAGGAGCATTTTTGGTTTGACGTTTCCGACCACCCCCCTAGCGCTATCCTCCCGCTCCCTCAAGCGATCGCAGTCGCTGTACGAGCAAGCGTATCAGGCCCTCAGAACCGCTATCCTATCGGGAGAGCTTCCTCCTGGAGAGCGTCTTGTAGAAACCCAGCTTGCTGATTCCTTACAGGTGAGTAGAACACCCATTCGGGAGGCCATCCGGCAGCTTCAGAATGAAAACCTGGTAACGACGGATCTGCACGGATCCCTAAGGGTTGCCCTGCTCTCCATTGAGGATGCCGATCATCTATACGACTGTCGTATTGCCCTGGAGCAGCTCTCGGTAAAGGCCGCTTGCGAGCATGCCACCCCAAAACAGCTCGCGCAAGTTGAACTTGCTGTGCAGGAGGCTGAAAATGCCGGTGACGAGCAGCATTCTTTGACTCAATATCAGCGCCTACATATTGACTATCAGTTTCATCGCCTCCTCGCACAGTCTGCCAATAATCCCTGGCTCGTCATGCTGCTCGATCAGGTGTTTGATAAAATGATGCTCCTGCGGCTGCGCACCACGCAGCATAACCCTCGTGTTCTAGAAATTCGATCTGAGCATCGGCTGATTTATGACACCATCTGCGATCGCGATGCCGATACTGCTGTACAAACCATCCAGGCTCACTTAAGTGCAAGTAAAGTGCGCGTTATTCAAGAAATTCAGCTAATGGAGGGTGCCCTAGAGTCAAATCACTCAGATCATTCTTGATTTTCTGGCACGCTCTTGCGATCGCAACAAGCTTTTGCTCAATTTATCTTTTGCTCAATTTAACTTTTGCTCAACTTAACTTTTGACCTTTTAACGTTCTAATGGAAAACACCAAGCGCATCTTTATCTGTGGTTCTGCCCTGCAGGGCCAGCCTGACCACCAAAATCTTCAGGAAGCCGTCTTTCTAGGACAGGCCAGCACTCAACCCCGCTATCGACTCCATGCAGCCGTTGATGGCTGGCATCCTGCGATTTACGAGATTGAAACGGGCGGCATTTCAATTCCAGGGGAAATATACGAGCTAACTCAGGCGCAGTTTGACCACCTCGCTGCCACGGAACCCCCCCATATGTA
Organism: Thermosynechococcaceae cyanobacterium MS004; assembly: GCA_022402525.1. GTDB lineage: Bacteria > Cyanobacteriota > Cyanobacteriia > Thermosynechococcales > Thermosynechococcaceae > JAAURS01. The sequence goes on along the minus strand of JAKRSB010000016.1, from coordinate 1,263 downwards.
CCCCAGCGATATCGTTTTAGACAGTGGCGAGGTTTTGACGGCGTTTCTATATCCCCAGAGCCTGATTGAAGAGTATAGCTGGCCGGACATCTCACACCACGGCGGCTGGGCAGCCTATAAGGCCGCTCAGCTCACGCTAGCTGAATAGCGCTTGGTGAGCAGCTATGACAACCTACCCCAGAGATCTGGTGGGCTATGGCCGCAGGCCACCCGACCCCCAGTGGCCTCATGAGGCACGGGTGGCAGTGCAGTTCGTTATCAATTACGAAGAGGGGGGCGAAACCTGCACACTGCACGGGGATCAGTCTTCTGAAACCTTTTTATCCGAAATTGTAGGGGCGGTGCCGTTCCACGGCGTCAGGCACATGAGCATGGAGTCATGCTATGAGTACGGCAGTCGCGCTGGGTTCTGGCGGCTCCATCGACTTTTTACGGAGCGCGGCATTCCCGTGACGGTGTACGGCATTGCCATGGCGCTGGCGCGCAATCCAGACGCAGTGGCCGCGATGCGGGAGGCCGACTGGGAAATTGCGAGTCACGGCTATCGCTGGATTGACTACAAATACTTCAGCGAAGACCAGGAACGCGAACATTTACAAAAAGCGATCGCCATTCACACGGAGGTCACGGGGCAACGGCCCCTCGGCTGGTATACCGGACGCACCAGCCCGCATACGCAAAAGCTGGTAGTTGAAGAAGGTGGTTTTCTTTACGACTCAGATAGCTACGCAGACGACTTACCGTACTGGGTGCATGACTACGGGAGGCCGCATCTGGTCATTCCCTATACCCTCGACAACAACGACATGCGGTTTGCCACGCCTCAGGGGTTTAATTCAGGCGATCAGTTTTTTGCGTATCTGCGAGATGCCTTTGATGTGCTTTACGCAGAGGGTGCAACCCAGCCCAAAATGATGAGTATTGGTCTTCATTGTCGCCTCGCCGGGAGGCCGGGGCGGGCAGCAGCACTCGCTAAATTTTTAGATTATGTGCAAAACCATCAGCGGGTCTGGCTCTGTCGCCGCCTTGATATTGCCCATCACTGGCACCAGCGCCATAAACCAGCGCCATAAACCCAAGCCATCAGCGGATCAAGGCTGCGGGTCATTAGAGGGGAGCTGAATTTAACGTGAGTTCGATGATGCACTCTCTCCCAAAGGCGAGGGGCTTAAGAAGCTTGATTTTTAATTGCCCCTCCTTCTCCCTAAGGAGAAGGAGGATGGGAGGATGAGGGGCGGTTGTTTTTTGCCGAACTCACGTGAA
>JAKRSB010000149.1 GCA_022402525.1 Thermosynechococcaceae cyanobacterium MS004 | reverse complement strand
TGGCAGCTGGTGAGTCTGCACCTGTGGCACTGACCGCTCCTGTCATCAACGGCTAATTCTGAACTGACTCAATCTATAAAAAGCGCCACTCATTGAGTGGCGCTTTTTATATTGCAAGGAATGTGTATGGCAGGAGGAGGGTAGCCTTGCCCCCTAGGCCATGGACAACTCGCCAACGACTTCGAGACGCTTGAAGGGACTGAGGGAGAGATAGGAGTCTGAAAGGGTTTCGGCAATGGTTGGGGTAATCCAGCCGAGCTGCCGCAGTAGATGAATGGCGATCGCGTGTTTAGCGCGCTTTGAGCCATCCAGTACCTTAATGGCTAGCCCCATGCCCTCACCAATACGCCCCACGCACTGTACCCCTTCAGCTCCGGTCTTACTGACCAGCTCGCCGGAGGTTAGCTCCATAAGCTGGGTATCAAATTCACCGGGGCCTGCCACAAGATTAGGGTGATGCACCATTGACCGCACCACCCGCTCCATGGATAAATTATCGCCAGAGGAAAGCTGGGCAAAGAGCGTCGCCATTTGCTCAATCTGCATCAGATAGGTCGGTACGCCGCAGTCATCATGGGCTGCAATAAACTCAGCCGACGGCATCCGCAGCATCTGGGCAACTTTTTCCAAGATTAATTTTTGGAGCGGGTGGCTCTGCTGCATGTAGGTCTGAATCGGCCAGTGCTGCATTTGACAGACCGCCAGCATGCCGGCATGTTTGCCAGAGCAGTTGTACTGGAGTGGGCTATTACCTCCCTCTGGCACCGGACACTGGAGTGCAGATACATCTAAGTCACAGCGCCACAGAATATTGAAGACCTGGCGCACCTGCTCGATGGTGCCCTTGTGGGAGCTGCAGATAATGGCCAAATCGCGATCGCTGAGGTTGTATCGCTCCATTACACCGCTACTGGTGACGGCAAGGGCCTGAAAGGGCTTTAGGGATGAGCGGATAAAAGAAGCAGTCTCAGCACTACCAGCAACCGAAAGGACACGCCCTCTCTCATCGCAGATCACAGCATGAGCTTGATGGACGGACTCAATAATGCCTTCGCGTAGAAGGTGAGTCTCTAGAAGGGCAGCATGATTTCTTTTTCCCATTGTCATGGGGTTGACTCTATTACTTAATAAGTGAACTTGAAATGAATTGAATTGACGATGAAGACCTGAATGGCAGGAGCTGGGCTGAGTCTGGGCTGAGTCTGGACTAAGCAAACTACAGCTAAGCAAACTACAAGTCACGGTACAGGGCAATGAAATGAGCATAACGCTGCTTCGCGGCAGACGATAGTCCCTTTTCAGATTTCCTTTTGATCTAGAACCACTGCCATAGGCTGGTGCCTAGAATGCTCAGCAAACCTAGAGTTCCAAAACAGTACTTGAGTCGCTGAAGGATGGGCTGCACTTGGTAGGTGCTAATGAGCCGATCCTGAGCAAGATCTTGGGGTGGTTTTTCCCAAGTTTGACCGTCGTACCAGCCGGTTTCTTCGTAGTCGACCGTTTCGCAGTATAACCGCTGATGGACATAAGACCATCCTAGGTAGAGCCGCAGGAGCACGAGGCCCAATAGAAAAAAACTGCCCCCGCCGCCCGATAGCAAAAAATGGATGGGGGAGTCTATGGGATCAAAGCTAGAGGCAGCAATGGGGCCAGTGATAATCCAACCCAGGCTCCAGAAGATGCCCAATTGAGCCAGAAAGGTTCTGGAATCTGCACTAGACCACTTAAAAAACCAAGACTCTTGCAGGCTTTTATATTCGTTAACAGGCAGTTGGTCGGCTGGAACGGGGCAGCAGGTCACAGGTGCAGCCATAGCTTACAGAAAGGGAAGGGGTGGGTGAGAGTGCTTGCCTGCATCAGCCATTTGTACGAGGCATCAGTAAACAAAGCGTACTTTACCTTTCAAGTCTATAGCAAACCTTAAAAGTGAGTTGCAGTTCAGCGCGTCATCAAGGCAACATTACATAGCCTATAATTAGATCTTAATTTAGATCTAAATTAGATGCGATTAATATGATTAACCTCAATAACATTCACTCCCTAACCGACTTCAAGCGCAATGCTAAAGACTTTGTGGAGCGCATTAAAGCGACAAAAGCGCCCCTGGTTTTAACTGTCAACGGCAAAGCAGAAATCGTTGTCCAGGATGCCGAGACCTTTCAGGCTATGACTGAACGTATGCAAAAAAACGAAGCAGAATTAAAATATTTGAAATTAGAAGCCTTGCGTGGTGACCTCTCCGTTGGCATTGAGCAAATTAAAGCCGGAGCCTACTCAGACTATGATGATCACTCTCTACCCACCCTATTCGAAGACCTTAAAGCAAGAGGTCATAAAAGATTAGGTCAAGTTAGTTCGCAATGAATCGCTATAGACTGTCTCGCCAAGCCGAAATTGACTTGGAAACCATTTGGGCTTACTTTGCTGAGCAAGACGACATAGCAGCCGATCTCATGCTGTCTAAAATTTTGAATAAGCTTCCAATGTTGGCTCAGTTTCCAGAAATGGGTCGACAGCGAGAAGACCTTGTTGCATCCATGAGGAGCTTTCCCATTAAGCCCTACATTGTGTTCTACCGAAGGATGGACATCGGCATCGAGATTTTTAGAGTTTTGCATCAGTCTAGAGACATTGAGCATCAGTTTTAATTGCCGCTCATGCGCGTGGCGCGAGGCAGTTGCCCCGCCGCTAAGCCAAAAATAAAGACGTCTAGGAGATAAGCGATCACGCTAGACAATCTCAATCTATGCGGTCTTAGAATCTGTGCGGTCTTCAACAAGGGGCTAAGTGTTAAGCTTTATAAAGCAACTACAGTAAAGGACACTCAGTCTTATGTCTACAGCCCTGATTACTGGAGCTTCTTCTGGGATTGGCGCGACATTTGCACAAGTCCTGGCACAGCGGGGGACAAATGTAGTGTTGGTGGCGCGCTCTGAAGAGAAGCTCCAGCAGCTTGCCCAATCGCTTCGGGAGCAGTATGCCATTCGTGCGGATGTGATTGTGCAGGATCTGCTCAAGCCAGAGGCGGCAACGACGGTTTATTCGGCGGTTCAGGCTTTGGGGTTAAGTATTGACCTGCTGATTAATAATGCGGGGTTTGGGGACTATGGCAAGTTTAGTACCCGCGATCGCCAGAAGCAGCTTGATATGGTGCAGCTCAATATTGCAGCCCTCGTGGACTTAACCCATCAGTTTTTGCCTGCCATGCTAGAGCGACGGTCTGGGAGCATTTTGAATATTGCCTCTATTGCGGGTTTTCAGCCGATGCCCTATTTTTCGGTGTATGCGGCAACCAAGGCCTTTGTCCTCAGCTTTAGCGAGGCGCTCTGGGCGGAAAGTCAGGATCAGGGCGTTTGTGTTTTGGCGGTTTGTCCGGGGCCAACGGAATCTCAGTTTTTTGAGGTGGCAGATTTCCCTACGGCTTTAGCCAGCGAGGGGCAGGGCATTGTCCCAGCGGAAACTGTGGTTAAAGAAGCGCTGCAGGCGCTTGAACGGCAGCAGTCTAATGTGGTGACGGGCGGGTTATCAAATCAATTTGTGGTGAATGCCGCCCGATTTTTGCCCCGCAGCACCCTGGTTAAGGGCATTGCGAAGGTCTTTGGCCCTAAGGCGTGATGCGCAAATGGCCTGAATGCTGGCCTAATGGCTAAGCCCCATCCCGTTTTTAAAGAACTCGCGGTACATGGCTTCTTTGATAATCATTTGTCGATACAGGTCGACAAGGAAAGATTGTGCCTGCTCTTGAGATAGGTCTTTGACCTGTTCAGAAAAAGCGCGAAGGTTAAATTGTTGTTCCAATGAAAGCTCGAAGGGTGTATCCATAAAAGTCTCCCCAAAGCATTGACTGTATGACCGTAGTATGCCCAATTTTCCGGAGGCAAGATCAACTGCATAAAAAGCCTAACTGTGCTGAGATCGCAACAGTTAGGCTGGTGATTTGTGAGATTTTAAGGGCTTTATGGATTGCATTGCCCTAGAACTTAAAGAGCATTCCCTTTGATGAAGGCATAATCGAGAAGAAGGTACTAGATGCTAGAGATGCGATCGCATTCGGCAAACCTATAGAAGCGCTGCGATTGTAGTCGCGCGAGAAGCGCTCCTGACGTAGATATACAAAGCGTGGTGAGAGAGGTGGCAGATTTGCCGCATTATTGAAATCTGTATCGTAGTCCCAGGCTCGAATAGGCGGGCTATAGCGCGAGCTGCTCCAAACCCCATCCACTTTACGAGGACGGTTGAGACTGACAAAGGAACCTCGATACCTTAGAGTTAGTCCAGACCAGTTCTCGTGAAAGCGAGGATAATTTTCTAGTCCCCCATTATAGGGATCGGCCTGTCCAGATGTACCCTCTTGTCGTCCTGTTGTATCAGTTCCTGCCAAGAACGCTGCATTGATACGAGTATTACTCGCCCCTTGTGCAGATACGTTGGGTGATGTGGCGGGTAAATTATTTGAATAAGAGGTAGTCCCTCTGTCGTCCATCTGCCAACTATTAGAAAGTACGTTGATAGAATCAGCCAGAATAGAAGCAGGTTTCTTATAGGAACAAGTATTGGTGGACGCATCCCAAGTTCCACAATTGTATTCTCCCGCTGTGTAGACCGCCTGATCGCTGACAATGGTTAGTCCCTGAATCTCTGGTGCTCCAGACACTGAAGCCTGGAGGATGCCAGCATTATAGAGACGCACACCGTAGTTATTTCCATCTGTGGGGGTGTTGCCAGCAGAATATACATTCCTCCCAGAATCAGGCCCGTCTACCGTAAAATACCAAACTAACCCCCCCTCCGTGGTGTCATTAAGTGTCTTGCTGCTATCCTGTAAGTCATGTGCATGAATACAGTTGAGTAATTCTCTGACATCTACATTCAGCATTCGGATGTATTTACCTTCTCGGTAGTTATACATCGTGTCAGAGGTTGAAACTACAGACTTTCTCACTGTACTTCCAGCAGATGCAATAGTACCAGATTGGTAGCTGCTATGCCCTAACTGTCTTCTAATCGTAATAGAGTTGCTGGAGATTGAGGAAATAACATTACTGTCAAAATCATTGCCAATCTGTACTATATCGCCTGCTTGAAAATCGCTTGTTGAATTAACGTTCAAAGATACATCATTGGCTTCATAGTTGGCATCACTACTGCCTTCATCTCTTAAGGTTGTATTAGGAATGGAACAACTATTCATGAGACGACTGGTACGCCCAGTATCTACAGAGCCATTAACATTGCGAACTTCAATTCCCGTTGGGGCATTGCTGCTATTAAGTCTCAGTACAATCCTTAAATCGGCTTTACTCCAATAGTTTGAGGTTGGAATAGGATCGAGCGCTTCGGGTGGGGGAACTGTCACTGCAGGAACGTTAATTCGTACCTGATTATTCCAAGGACTGACATTTGTAATTTGAACACGACTGGAACCACAGTTCATGATTGTGGTGCCAGAACCATTAAATGCTCTGACTGTTCCCGCACCACAGCTGTTATTATTTTTACGTCCACGATATAGATTTCTGCGGACAGAGGTTTGACCATTTAAGGTAAGAGTACTCCCACCCCCATCACTAACAAGGTATAAATCCCCATTAGTATGAACTGGCCCAGACAGGGTCATTGTGGGGCTGGGCAAAATTTCTAGGTCTTTGTCGTAAAATGCTGCAAATTGAAACAGGGGCACGAGCCTGCTTTTAAAGCGTATGCTGAGGAAAGCTGTAGGATTATTGATGCTATCAAAAGCTGTAGATGCTACATCATAACGATACTCTAGGGCGTTAAGACCACTAAATAACTCTCCAGGTTCAATTGTAATAGAGCTAGGCTGCGGAACGCCACTGCTATTCTTGGCATTGGCATCTATCACATAGGTAGACACCGGAATCCGTTTCGTTGGGTCATTTGGATATAAGTAATCTTGAACGCTAAGGCTGTTGTCACATATAAAGTCACCCGTCCCTACGTTACTGGAACTTCGACAAGCATTTCCACTACTTGGTGAAGTCCCACTAGGGACGTTATACCCTTCAAACGTACTTTTAATCGCTTTTGCCCTAAGGTTAAGACCTGCTTCTGCAGCATAAAAGCCTGCGGTACTATTTCCTGATGCCTTAGTACTATTATTGTCAACTCTACTCACCAACTCTCCGGCCAAGAGCATACCGCTCACGGCGACAATCATTGCAGCGACAACGACAATAATGTAGCCGCCCTCGCTACGCGATGATACAGGCTGTAATTTCAATAAGAGATTGAATAACGTCCGTTGAGTTTGAGAAGAAAGACTTTTCATTTTCCCACTATGCTCATTTAGATATAACGTTTCGAGGCAAGAACTCGGAACTGAGTTTGAGAAGATTATTTGAGCTGGTTTCATCAACCTTTAATGCCTGCTCATTTGGGTTGATTCCTGTAAGGGTAATTCTTATGCCCTGTAATTCTTGCCAATCCTTAAGACTTTGAAGTCGTTGAACAGGATCAGAATTATTCACATTGACATTAAATGTGTCGCAATACCACTGATTAGGAGACGCAGGATTTGGAGAATTACTGGAGCTTCCACTTACTGCACAACCCCAGTTATTAGGTGCATTAAAAGGCGCTGAGGTGTAAGAAGGAGGAACCTTTGCCCAAGCCTTAAAATTTCGAACTTGATTTGCAATACGCCTTGGAGTTTGGCGATTAATACTAAGCTGTAGGACGTAGTCGTCAGTTCGACTTGTACTGGTATCGGCTGCTAGACTGTATCGTCGTTCTTCAAGAAGGTACAGCCTAGGCTGAGCAGAGGCTGTACCAAGGGGGTCGTATGTATAGGAGTATGTCCATGAAGAGCCTACCCGCCTAATTTTCTGACAGGTACGAGATGTTAGTGTACTGGAACTGCATGAACCTTGTTCCTCAGCACTATATTGAAAGAATTCACCTCGATTATTAACTGGATCATGAATATAGGCCCAACTTGTAGCACCAGATGTGGTGGTGGTGCAGGGGTCGGTTCCGGCATTTGCCGATGAACTATCTTGAGTACATCGAAATGTTCGCCACGATCTCAAGTTATCTGTTGGCCTAAGTGTATTTAGAGCAGTTGATGGTTCACCCCCGCTAGGCATGGAGTAAGAATAGTTGCAGTTGGTGATCGGTGAACCTGTAATAACCGAAACGTCAATTGTGGTTGTTCCTGTAGCTCCTGCAACAATATTCTGACAGACAGGTAGCGTCTCAGATAATAGTTTCCTCTGTAGAACAAGAGTACTGGGATCAGTTGTATTTGCGCCTGGAATAATACTAATGCTTGGAAGTAAGCCATCTGATTCTAGTCTTTCTCCTGCTTGCCTAATATCTTGCCCAATTAGATCGGAGACTAGACGGAGGTTGTCATTTGCAACGGCACGAGTACGATCACTCAGCATCCAGCGTCGCTGCTCAGAAAGCATTCCTAAGGCAATGCCCAGAATTGTAAGGGAAACTCCTGACGCAACAATTAACTCAAGTAGCGTAAAGCCCTTAACAGTCCTTGAGGATAACTGTCGTGATAAAGCTCGTTTATTGAAGACGGACATAAATAGTCTCCAATTGATAAATCGGTTGTACACTAGCGGTTCGACTTGGTGTAACGGCAGTATCGCCATCTTGGTAAACGCTAACTTTGATATGCCGTGTTGTTGCATCGCAGTGGGAACTAATTTCGCAATATGTAACGGTTGCAGAGTAAATTTTGCCTTTGTAAGGAAGATTGGCAATAGAGTTACCTGCTGGCAAGGTTGTAGTTGTTCCAGAAAGAGGCATGTTGCTAACATCCCCTTGACGAAGGGAGTCCATAATCTCTTGAGCAACTGCGATCGCGCCAATGCGGTTACTGCTCTGCAGTGCAAAAGTTCGAGACACCATCATCAGCGGCGCTAGCCCTCCGATAATGGCCGCAAACATCACCATAGCCACAACCGTTTCAACGAGCGTAAAACCTTGATTTTTAGACTTTTTTTGAGTTAAAAACTTATTGATCAACTTAATTGTCATAAACCTGAACCCCCCCTGCCGGAAAAATTTCAATTCGTCGTCGCTGTGTTGTGTCACTGCCCTCCTGAAGCGTCAGCACTAGGCTGTTCCCGACAAAATCATTTGTCCGAGTTGTCGTTGTACTTGCCATTCCACGAGTATTAAAACAAATCTCCCAGCTTGTCGCGCTGGTAAGGGCAACACCATCCACTTGTGCAGCTTGCAGGGTAATCCGCTTATCGGAGGAAACATTTGCCTTTCCAAAAGTTAAGTAATCTTCAGTAATATTGCTCCTCCTGTCTAACGCCCACCCTGTCTCTGCATTACAGGCTACGTTTGTTGAAGTTGCTCGGTAAATCTCAAACTCAGTATTGATTCCCGCTACTGAAGTTCCGCTAGGAATGGCCTGTCGACCTTTGGGCTTAATTTTGATGGGCGAAGTCTGAGAGATTGCCATTGTGCGCGTTGCACGGAACCCACTCGCCACAAGATTTGTCGTATCGACCAGTGGGTTACTGCCAATTTTTGAAACGCTAGGTGCTGCGATCGCACCCAACACACCAACAACTACAATCGTGATCAACGCCTCTATCAACGTTGCCCCTCTTATCGGTTGACAGTTCCGAGAACGGCTAATCGTCTTGATTGTGATGTTACTGCTAGACACATGCATACCCTAAATCGCTCTGCAAAAATAGCTTTGTCTAGAATTCAAGTAGGCAATTAAAAATCAAAAGCTAACTGAATGTATTGCTGAATTTCAGTATTCATTCAAACTTAAAGTTTAATAGACCTGTTGCTTTTTAATTCTCAAAATCGCTAAAAGCCTTACACCGTATGGGTTATAGTCAATTTTGCCAAAAATGTTTGAAACCTATATATAGAGAGGCTTTCAGCCATTTTCTGTTTTATAAGGCAACAACTCTAATGATTTGCGAATTGAATGAATACATAGAAAATAAATTGCTGTCGTTATTCACATATTCATGTCAATAACTGCATGATCTTAAAATTCCCACCCATTTAACTGATCTAACATTTGTATTAATTTAAAAATATTTTCTGCAGAAGCTTTCAGAGCAGTATAAACTCTGGCTGAATATGCATGCGCTAAAAAGCGCTGCCATCCTACAATCCTTTCAAATCAAAGACTTTATGAATAGAGTGTATGAAACCTTTCTTTTCTGAACGTCTTTATACAGTCAGGTTAAAACTAGTTAAATCTGTGTTTGATGCTTGATGTTGAAACGATTAAGTAAACTATTGCAAGTCTGGTTCACCTCTATGTATGCAGTAATAAAACCTAAAATGCTTATTAGCAAATATCTTGTACAGCTTTGGCAGGGCGGCAAGATTTTAGAATTTCTGAAAAATTCTCTAAATAAATAATATTTTTGGAAGCATCAACACGCCTCAGTAGTTCTACTGAATGCTACTCTGACACTTTATTTGTAGAAGCCCCTGGGCCTACTTTTACCTTGAGTTACTAGAATTCTAGCTCCAGGCTAGATACTCAGAAAAAAGCTAAACTCTACCTTCAGCGCTTTACAAGCTGTTTTGATCCATCCTGAACTGTGGGCTGCAAAAGGACTTCACCCTTGAGCAGTGCGATCGCCTCCTGTCTATTGTCCAGACGATAGGGCAATAGACTATCTCTAGAAATTTGTAGGATGCCCTTAATGCAAAGAGGCGTTGATCCCTCTCAATAACGCTGAAACCATACCGTTGAATTGGATACAGACTGAAGCTTCAGCTTTAACTGTCTATATAAAAAAGCTAACTAAACATTAATATATAGGAATCTTTTCTTTAAAAAATCCGCAAAAATACGGTGATAGGTTTTGTCGAATTTATTTATATTTAGGGAATGAATAATATATGCACTGAAGTTTAACATTGCTTTTTCTTCAGGTATTAGCTATCCCTATGCGGTTCATCATGAAAAGTCAAGTCCCTATTGCAGTTAAAAAGCGAAGCAGTGAAGAGGGTTTTGCCATTCCGCTTGCTATGGGGATGGGGCTCATTTTGGTTTTGTTGGCAACGACGGCGATCGTGCGATCGCAGGACGATAGGGTCACATCTATCAATACAAAAGATAGCGCCCGTAGCAGGCTTGCTGCACAATCTGGCATTACCCAAATTCAAGCAGTCATAAATCAATACCGTACTATTGCTAGGTTTCCTACTTGCGTAGGAAATTGGAATAGTGATGGAACTTGTAGCGATACCGGTACAGCACAAAGTTGGGCATTGGCCGCTAATCTACCATCTAACCTAAACGCAGTTTGCAGTCTCACAACTTCAACTCCCTCATCGGCTCAATCCGCGATTCAAGGCTGGGCTAACGCTAGCTGGAGAGAAGTAGACCCCAGCGATACTGAAACCGATCAAACAAGGCGAAAAGGTCAATTTCGACTTTTAAGCTACAGATTTGACGGTAGCTCTAGTGCCAGCCAATTTGGAACGCTTACAGTAGAAGGCCGCGTTAATGGGGGACAGTCTAACGAAGCAATTTCGCAAGTTCAGGTTAACTTCAATGTATTTTCCCCCAGTCAGCTCGTTGCACCTTTATGGGTCAGCGGGTCTGTTTCTGGTAACCCGCAGGTCAATGGCGATATTCTTCGTCCTTGCGGAAGCTCTACCACAGCAACTTTTCCATCTGGTAAAGATTATGCAGCAGTCCAAACCAGAATGACTGTTCCTGCAAGTGTTCCTAAACCAACAACAGGTATCTACGCACTATCGAATATATCGACGATTCCAGGTCAAGAGCTACCAAGAGTAGGCGATAGTCCAGATGCTGATGGAATTTATAAGTATGACGTCACTTCCTTTGATGGATCGTTCAAGATTACGCCCGGACAAAGAGTTAGTCTTTGGGTGAGTGGAAATTTAGACTTAAGCGATCGCACCATCGTAAACCAGTGTGCAGGAGACGATAACTGCACGCCGTTTGACGTAAAGATTTATGGGACGAGTGGAACCCTTACGCTGAATGCAGGGACACGCATTTGTGATGTCCTGCTTCACCTGCCAAACTACGATGTCATTAGTACAACTTCAAGCGCAACCAACACAACCCAAAACTGCGGTGACGCCACAGTAAACAAAAAGAATACAGGAATTTACTGGGTTAAAAGTTGGACTGCATCGGGGACTGGCTTTGCAGTCGATGAGCCACGCGTTAAATGGTCTCACCCAGATGTTCCTGTCGAGGCAGTGCCCCCTCCTAAAATTGGCCCTATCAAAGAATAGTAGATATAAACAGGCGACTTCCAGATGACTTGTGCTGCCCAGCACCCATGATTGTTGTTGACTACAAACCCACTACATACCTTGAGTAACGACATGAATTCTTCTTTCAAGCAAAGCCTTAGTATTCTAAATCGTCTCCCTCACATCAAAAGAGATCAAGGATTTACCCTCGTTGAAGTGCTTGTAGCTGCGTTGCTGACAGTTATCCTGACGGGCGTTGCCATGCAGACTCTTGTGGCAGCCGCAGCCGTTCGGGTGAAAGCCCAAGAAGCAAGTGAAGCCACAACCTGGATTGAATCAGATTTTACAGAATTAAAATCCGAAGCCAATGGGGAAGATATGGGATATTGCCCAAATGGCAGCGCAGCCAGTGATTGTGCAGGCATTAGCGATAACTATAAAACTGAACCTGCGAAATGTAATGCTAGTACTCAGGATAGTGGCTATGCAAAAGACCTCCAAACGCTTTTAGGTCAGCAAACCGATACTGCAAAATTGAGCGTCATTGGGCAAAGACCCTATGTTTTAAGACGAACAACAAGTATTAAGAACCAGGCTCCTTACAATACTCTACAAATAGCCTATGCCGTTTATCGGGGTACGAGCGCAACAGGCACTCCCATGAATACGTACTATACAGAAGTTATCCCTGGCGCTTCATTCTCTTGTCGCTAATTTTTGTGTCACCTCAAAAACATTCTTATTGCAGTTTGCAATTCTACATCCAATGAAAGAAAAAATTATTAGTCGCAGCTCTCAAGGCTTTACTCTGATCGAAACCCTTATAGCTGTTGTTGTCGTTGGTGTAATTGCCGCCGTTGCAGCGCCAAGTTTGTCAGCTTGGTTAACCAATACAAAGATTAAAGATACGGCAATTAAAATTGAGGGAGCCTTGAAAGAAGCTCAGTCCTCAGCTGTCAAGAAAGGCCGTTCTTGCACTGTGATGATAACCGCTCAGAAAGTTTCTGCCGTCAAGTTTGATGCTGTCACAGGCGTTGCATCGCCAGATCGAGAGTGTATGCCAACGGGAGAACGTGATTTTGCAGATCAAGCCAATGTTGTTGGGCTTGTAGGGACAGGCGGAGGCTCTGGTACTACGGTTACGTTCTCTCTTAGAGGGACTACCCCTATCACCCAAGATACTGGAGCTGTTTTAGTACGACGCACTGATTCAGACAGCAATCAAGTAATTAAGTGCCTAGTTGTCTCTAGCGGCATTGGAATTATTCGGACTGGAACCTATGCAGACTCGACTGTGCCCTCAATTGTTGATTTACCAGCTGAACCCGTTCCTGCTGATCCTAACAACATGACCGCAGCGGAAGTCACAGCTCAAAATAATTGGAAGGCTCAAAAAGATATCAGAGACACTCAGGTTTTAGCTGTAGTAGATAAATGTATTTCGCCACTTTAATATAGCAAATTCTGCACTTAAGTTTACTTGAATCGATACATCAGGCAACAAGCTACTACTGTATTTATTCAAATAAGTTTTTGATTGGCAATGCAAGTCTATTTGTATGTTTTTTGACACAAGCTTGCCAAGATATACATTCATAGTTTCTACTCCGATAATTCTAGAACCCACCTTCCGCCGATCAAAAGGGTCAAAAAATAATTAAAACGAAGCAATGAGGATCGTAGCGATCACCGTCTATCTGATTCTCAATAAACCAAGCTTACTGAGAATTTTAGGACATCTGCTCAAAAACGCTGAATCCTTAGAAGCCTTATCGTTAAAGCATTCTGGATTTAATTATTTTTTGCCTTTCGAAACAGCGGAATGTGGGCTAGAAGCAATTCTAGATATTATTAACATGCTGCTTAGAAAGGAGATAGAGATATCATTGAACTCTATCCTCACTCGCTAATCTCAGTATTTCTACCAGTGTCAGATTCTTTTTTTTCTACGAAAATAGAATAAAGATGCATGGATTGGCATCAAGGTTGGAATATAGGCAAAATAATTCTTTCTTCAAAAGTTCGAGGGGCTTAATAGTCAGAAGGCATAGGTCTAGAGATGGCTGGAGATCCGCTGCCAGTTTTTAAGGGGAGAACATATATGGATTGAGTAAAAACTTTACTCTGAGTTGTCCCTTCACTTGTTTGGACAGAAAAGCTTGCACATTTTTTGATTGCGCTACCGCGCATGGTCATTACCTATCACAAGGAGTTTAGAGAATTAATGAAAACCAAGCTATCTAGCAGGCTGTTGAATTTAGTAGGCAAAGAACAATCCGATAAAGGTTTTACACTGACCGACCTATTGGTTGCAGCAACTGTAACCTCAGTAGTGGTTGCATTATCGGGGTCTAGCGTTGCAAGTATGCTGGATGCCAGCAATACCGCCAACGCGAAAAGTGAACGCCGTATGGAAATCAACCGCTCTCTTAACTTTATTTCGTCGGAAATCCAAACTGCGAGTAGTATTGATCCAACCGGCAGTTCCAAAACCAACGCAGAGATTTCTTCAAACTTCAACCCCCCAAGCAGTCAGATCGATGAAGACAGCGTTAACAAGGCTTTAGTCCTGACTGTACCTGGATTGGCAGATCCTATTGTGTATTACTCTGCCACGCCCAAGACCGGAAAATGGTCTGGGCCGCAGGTTGTTTATCGCTGGGGGCCTACATTTAATGCCAATGGGACTTATGACAGTACCGATTCAAGCACTTGGAAGCATCAAGCATTGATTGATAAGGTTGGTGGCTCTACAGTTACACCAACTTGCTCTGATGGAACCTTGAGTGGAAATGCAGCATTTTACGCCTGCGTCGATCCTAACGGTAAAACCGCTGAAGTCAGCCAGTTAGGGCAAATCAAAAAGCTCATGGGACAGCCAGAGATTTATGGAATGAGCATAAGCACTGGCATTCAAGGGACAAAAGTTGCTTCGCAAGTGTCGAATATCTCAGGTGGCGCTAGCGTTGCAGTTTTACCTACTCCCGTAGCAAGCTCATCTTCATCTCCGTCTCCATCTCCTTCTCCGTCCTCATCTCCTTCTACGCCTCCCGTGGCTCCAGTGCTGCCTCCTGCATTCACGAGTTCCAGCGGAGTCGTGACGATGGCTTCAACCTCAACGATGACTGTTCGTAACTTAGGGGGTGCTATTACTTGCGGCCCTGGTGGCGCAAATATTCCCGTTTCTGGCACAATTAACATCAATGTAACTACGACCACAACCACAACCAATAGAAGGGGTAGGTCTACAACCTCAACTACTACCACACCTATCACAGGTGCTCCCAGAGCATTAGGCGCTATTGGACAAGATGTAACGTTTAATAATGTCCCTGCTGGCGCAAGGTTGGACATTACGGGGATAGCAGGCAATGGTTCAGTTTGCTCAAGATTCTCCTTCAGCGCCAACTCTGCTACAAGTCAAGGATCGCAAGTCTTAACCCTGGTTGATGGCGATACTGTTCCCCTCTTCACCCCTTTTGGTGGGCAAAGACCAATTGATTCATTCATGAGCTCGACGTCAACTAACCCTTTGACCGGACTTCCCCTAATTGATACCACAACTGGTAAGGTTGCCCTTGCAAAAAATCAAGTCATCTACTTGTTTGAGTTAGGAACCACAAGCAAAAGTTCGACGGCTTACGACATGCAGGATTTGGTTGTGCTAGCAACTATTACACCAACCACAACGACAACTACAGCCTATACCAATAGCAGTAGTTCTAATAAATGTAATAACGGTGTCGGAAACGGCTCTGACGGCTGCACTCCTGGAGGCTCTACGTCGAAAGATGAAAAGCTCTATAACATTGCAACAGGGGCGCTAGTATGTACACCAGCGGTTGGAAACCCTTGCAAAGAGACGTCCACCACTGTTCCAGCGTACAAACTTCCCACTGGAGTAGTACCCAAAGGATAGTTTTGTGGCTGCGATCTATCTAGTTAAACCTAGTAGACGTTGTTGCGTTAAGTCTGCATAAAAAGTAGGAGGGAGTAGATCTACTCCCTCCTACTTTCTTGTAGATTTTCTGAAAATCTCATTTAGATGAAGCATAAGTTACCCTAATATTCCTTGGACATCCGGCGTGATTTGAATGTGTTCTGAGAAAACGGCTGTAATAGGGGTTGCTAAATCGGGAAACAAATGAGCCTTTACCCTTCTGGTTTACAGATCAGGACAATCATCCAATCCTTAGCCAAACCCAATCGTGTGACACAGCCTAATTTAAAGAGGGGATGGAAAGGTCGCTAAACTCTATCTTCAGCGCTTTACAAGCTGCCTTGGGTCATCCTGAGCTGTGGGCTACAAAAGGACTTCACCCTTGAGCAGTGCGATCGCCTTCTGCATCTTGCCCAGACGATAGGGAGATCAATTGTCTCCGATTCAGAAGGGTCTTGAGTGAATTTGCCCTTGTTTTCCCTGTCATGGCTGGCGGTCTTAGATAAGTTCTCATCAAGGTGAAACTTAATCTGCCCTGACATTTCTTTCTTTGAGTTTGCGCTCCAAAATGGAAGGCGTCTGGGTTGCCAGTTGGCTGGCGAAAGCCTTGCTCTCGCGGATATCCTGACGAATTTCGTCTAGGTGGTCATAGTAATAGGCTAAGGCAGCATGAACATCAGCTAGGGTAATGCTGGGGTAGTGGTAAACAATATCGTCAGGGGACATATTGAGATGCTCGTACCAAATCGCAATGTCTTGGACGCGAATACGATGACCTGCAACACGGGGTTTGCCACCGCAGACATCAGGCGTGATCTGAATGTGTTCTGAGAAAACGGTTGTCATCGGGGCTGCTGAATTGGGAAACAGATGAGCCTTTACCTTTCTAGTTTACAGATCAGGACAATCATCCGATCCTTCGCCAACCCTAATCGGGTGACAGCCTAATTTAAAGAGGGGATGGGCAAAGGTCGCTAAACTCTACCTTCAGCGCTTTACAAGCTGTTTTGATCCATCCTGAGCTGTGGGCTGCAAAAGGACTTCACCCTTGAGCAGTGCGATCGCCTCCTGCATTTTGCCCAGACGATAGGGCAATCGACTATCTCTAGAAGCCTGTAGGACGCCCTTAATGCAAAGGGGTGTACCGTCCTCTAGATAAACATTTACACCTTCCGCAGAGCCTTGGAAGATAAATCCTTCCTTCTTAATGCGTTCATCCTTGCCCAAGAGCACCGTTAGCTCCGCAAGCACTACTTCAAAGTCAGACGGGTCTACTAGCTGGGTTGCCTTCTTAAACCGTCTCCAGGCAATCGCGCTCAGATTTCTCCCCAGTGCTTTGCCCTTCGTGCTTACCGCACCTACTGCCGTTTGCCCAAGGGCAAGTGCGATCGTGCCAGCGATAATGGAATTCTCAGTGGCCTTTTCAACGATCTGTTCGGCAAATCTGTGTGCGGAGTGGGTCACAAACTGCCTCGCAACAGGTGCCTGTGCCTCAACCCAGGTTTTGGCCTTGGCGGTTTGGTCAGCCAGCGATCGTTGAATCCCGCGCCGCTTTATTGTCTCAACTTTGCTGAGTGCTTTTTTGAAAGTCGCTGTGAGCGCTTCCTCCGCAGCAATGACCTTGGGCAGTATTTCCGCAATTAGAGCCTGCCTGCTGTCCGCTAATGGGCTAGCTGTTAATGGGTCAGCTTTTAATGGGCGCTGACCCTTGATCTTTCCATTGGTTTCAACGTCCCCTGCCTGTACATTCGACGACTGCGCAAAGCCGTTTTGGAGATGGCCGTTTCCATTGGCCGTGAGCAAAGTTAGGTCTTTATAGCTTAGGTCTTTATAATGTGCCCCCCCATTGCTAGGGGCGATCGCAGATTTCAGGGAATTGCTGAGCGACTCAGCCGGAATAGGCTGGACATGATTGGCTTGACCGTTTGTGGCCGATCCATTCCCTAGGGTTGCGGGGGAACTCTCTGGGAACAGCTTGCGCAAATCAAACGAAGACTGAAATGGAGACTGGGCAAAGTTCTGGGCCAAGTTAAAGAGCTGAAGCTGTCCTGGGTGACTTTGTACCAACGGCTGGAAACTGTGCAGCGCAGCGCGAATCTGCGCCACACTCACCCCCTGCACAAAGGCCGTCAGACAGGCCGTAAGGGCGTTGGCAATCAAGTAAGGAGTAGCCCCGCCGACCGTGTGCGGGATGGCGGACACGTTTTCAATGCGATGGACACAGGCGTCCTCCCAAAGGACAAGCCAGCCCTGGTCATAGACAGCCGCAATGCCCCCCTGGCTTATGTGCGATCGCAGGAGTGAGTTTTCTGGCTCCATAGAAAAATAGGCGACTTTAGCGCGCACCTGTCCAGCCATTGCTGCAACCCGTTCATCATCGGCATTGAGAATGACATAGCCCCCGGAATGGACTGCCTTTGCAATCACGGCATTTACCGTTGCCCTATAGTCCAGGGTATGAATGTCCCCTGTCCCTAACTGATCTGCGGCCACATTGAGCACAACCCCAACATCACAGTAGGCAAAGGCCAAACCATTATCTAAGATGCTCTCTGGTGCGGTTTCTAAGACCGCAACCTCCACAGTTGGATCTTGCAAAACGAGCTGGGTATGGCGATGAATCTCTGAATGATAAGTCTCAGAATGATCCATCTCAGAATGCTGCGCCTGAGCATCTGGAATCCTAGGGTTAATCCGGCGATCGCTGATATAAACGCTATCCGCCGTGGTAAAGCCCACCGCACCATAAATCTGTTTCAGGATATGGGCCATTAACGGCGTGGGCGCTGCTTTGCCGTTGCTACCCGTCACCGCCACAATAGGAATCCGAGTGGGCGCTCCAGGGGGGAACAGCATCCTTAAAATTGGCGCGGCCACATTCCGGCTTTTCCCTTGACTGGGAGCCACATGCATCCGGAGGCCAGGGGCAGCATTTACCTCCACAATCACCCCATCTGCCGCACTGAGGGGCTGGGTGATATCTGTCGTAACTACGTCAATTCCGGCAATATCTAGGCCAATAATGCGGGAAACCCGTTCTGCAAGCCAGCGGGTTTCAGGATGAATCTCGTCGGTGCGGTCAATGGCAATGCCGCCCGTACTCAGATTGGCCGTTGCCCGTAGGTAGGCGACCTGCCCTGGCAGCAAAACGGTGTCCAAGGTGTAGCCTTGGCGGTTCAATGTTTCATCGGCGGCGTCATCTAGCTCAATGCGCGTGAGCAAATTATCATGGCCTTTCCCGCGACGCACATCCTGGTTTTCTTGGCGCACCAGCGCTGCGATCGTGTCTTTCCCACTGCCGATGACGTGGGCGGGGACTCGTTCGGCAACCGCAACGACCTTATGATTCACCACCAAAATCCGGTGATCTCGGCCCTGATAGAAATGCTCGACAATGACGCCCCGCGACACATCTCTGGCGCGATCGTAGGCAACCTCGGCCTGCTGCCAAGACTGAATATCCAGGGTAATGCCTCGGCCATGATTCCCATCAAGGGGCTTAATGACCACGGGATATCCGCCAATCTGCGCGATCGCATCCTCTAGCTCACGGAACGAATAGATGACGATCCCCTGGGGAACGGGCGCTCCCATGCTGCTTAAGATTTTTTTGGTTCGTTCCTTATGGCCAGCCAGTTCAACGCCCAAAATATTGCTACGGGAGGTCAACGACGCCTGAATCCGCTTTTGATACTTTCCGTAGCCAAACTGGAGTAGGTGACAGGTTTCTAAAGATATCCAAGGGATGCCGAGGGCTTCAGCCTCTTGGATCAACACTTCGGTGGTGGGGCCAAGGGACTCCTCAGACCGCAGTTCCATTAGGTCTTTAAGGTCTTTTTGGAGTTCGGCTTTAGGGTAGACTCCAGCTTCTAGGAGACTTTGGCAAAGACGCCGCGCAGCCCTTGCTGCATAGCGACCTGCCGCTTCAACCCGGTATTCAATTGCAATTTGATAAATTGAGTTTTGATAAATTGAATTTTGATCAATGTTATGGGAAGTAACTTCCAAAGAATTATCTGGAGCACCTTGACCTAGAGTATCTTGACCTGGAGTATCTACTTTCCGGCTCTGATAAAACTCAACAGGCATATCGGCTAGTCGCTGAAGCTCTAAGGCTACCTGCGCGAAGATGTCCTCTAAAAAAATACTCTGCCCTCGTGGGCTAATCTTGGCGACTGGCCCACGAGGGATAAGGGTCTCTTCAAGGCTAGGCAAAGTCTGCAAAAGCTTCTTATAGAAAGCAGATATTCTGTCTGAAGAAAGAAGGGAGTGCTCCGCCAGATCTAGCCGCAGGACAAGGAGTTTTGAGTGATCGACGCTCCAATGATTTGGGCCGCGAAGCGTTTGGGTGTGCAGAATTTTCATACCGTTAGAAGGCGATCGCTACTGATTGCACAAATACAGTTAAGCATTATTTACTCCAAGCTGAATTAGATAATGTTTGATTGTATTTGTGAGCAATAAAGCAAAGGTTTATTCAAAATAAAAATAATAGAGAAATAAATTGATTTCTGAAATCTAAAATAAAAGTAGATAAAATAATGTCAAAGTTTGTTAAATTCAAAAATAAATACCCTGAATTTAAAACTTACTGTACTCTGATGGAAACAAAAAGCACTGATAGCACGTATTCCCACATAGAATCTAGCACCAAAAGAAGACGATTGAAGTCTCGATGAACACCAGCCTCATGGAATAGACCATTGAATAGTGACTAGAGATGAATAGTGACTAGAGAATAGTGACTCGCCTCACAATACAACAAAGGCTTCACAGTACAAAGACTTCACAGCGCTTCAGTCCTGGTTCTGACGGAACGGCCTTGATTTTGTACTTCTAGGCAAAACAAAGGATTTCGACACCTACTTTGACACCTATTTTCGACACCTGTTTTTCTTTTGACAATGTCTGGAGCCCTCAGCGTCAGGCACCAGCTTCTAGTCTATCTGCCCACAGTATCGTAAAAATTGGGCTGAATCGCACGACCGAGGCGCAACCCCGATACTATGAATGAGGACTGATAAAAAGGACAGACGCTCAGTTGCTGCACCGGAGAAAGCCTAGATGACAACTCAAACCATTGCGACCCAGCCCTATCTCGACCAAAAGCCCGGAACCTCTGGGTTGAGAAAGCGTGTCTCTGTTTTTCAGCAGCCTCACTATCTCGAAAATTTTGTACAGTCGATTTTTGATAGCCTCGATGCTCTCAAGGGCCAAACCCTTGTCCTAGGAGGAGATGGCCGCTATTTCAATCGCCAAGCCATTCAAGTCATCTTAAAAATGGCGGCGGCCAATGGCGTGGCGCGGGTGAAGGTCGGGCGCGGCGGTATTCTCTCTACCCCGGCAGTGTCTTGCGTGATTCGTAAGTACCGCGCGTTGGGGGGCATTGTGCTCTCGGCTAGTCATAATCCGGGCGGGCCGAATGGTGACTTTGGCATCAAGTACAACATTAATAACGGTGGCCCCGCGCCAGAGAAGGTGACGGAGGCTATTTTTTCCCGGAGCCAGGTTATTGACCGCTACTTTATTCTGGCGGCTCAGGACATTAATCTGGACAAGCTGGGGGAAAGCACCCTCGGCGAAATGACGGTTGAGGTCATTGATTCAGTAGAAGACTACCAAGCTTTGATGGAGTCGCTATTTGATTTTGACCGCATTCATGGGCTGCTGACTGGCGGTACGTTTCGGATGTGCATGGATTCGATGCATGCGGTGACTGGCCCCTACGCCCACGATATTTTTGAGTCGCGGCTGGGTGCTCCGGTGGGGACGGTGCGAAACGGAATTCCTCTGGAGGACTTTGGGGATGGGCACCCTGACCCGAATTTGGTCTATGCCCATGATTTAGTGGAGCGGATGTTTGGCATTGACCCGCTGGACTTTGGCGCGGCTTCCGATGGAGACGGCGATCGCAATATGATTTTGGGCAGCCGCTTTTTTGTGACGCCCAGCGATAGTTTGGCGGTATTGGCCGCTAATGCAACTCTGGTGCCAGGGTATAAAGATGGGCTGGCCGGAATTGCGCGCTCTATGCCCACCAGTGCAGCAGCAGATCGGGTGGCGGAGAAGCTGGGGATTGACTGCTATGAAACCCCAACGGGCTGGAAGTTTTTTGGCAATCTGCTGGATGCGGGGAAAGCCACCCTCTGCGGGGAAGAAAGTTTTGGCACAGGCTCTAACCACATCCGTGAGAAGGATGGGCTATGGGCAGTGCTATTTTGGCTCAACATTTTGGCCGTCAAGCAGCAGTCTGTAGAAGATATCCTGCGATCGCATTGGGCTACCTATGGCCGCAATGTATATTCCCGCCACGACTATGAAGGGGTCGAGAGCGATCGCGCCAATACCCTAGTGGCTCAAGTCCATCGCCAGATGCCCACGCTAAAGGGACGCAAATTTGGCGATCGCGAAGTCGCCTTTAGCGATGACTTTAGCTACACCGACCCCATCGACGGCAGCATCAGCGAAGGTCAGGGCATCCGCATTGGGTTCACGGACGGGTCGCGAATTGTCTTGCGGCTGTCCGGCACCGGAACCCAGGGCGCAACGCTGCGGGTCTATCTGGAGTCCTTTGAGGCAGACCCCGCCAAGCACGGACTGGACGCCCAGGTAGCGCTGGCAGATTTAATTGCGATCGCGGATGAGCTTGCTCAGATTCGTACACTGACGGGAATGGAAGTACCCACGGTTATTACTTAACCCCACGGCTATTACTTAAAACGCCTTAAGAAAACGCCTTAAGAAAACACCTTAAGAAAATGCCTGAAGGAAAGTGCTTAAGGCGTCAGCGCGCTGAAGCGGATTTTAAGGTAGTCATCTTCCATTTTCGCGCCTGCGGGCTGGAGTGCAGCCAAGGCCTGGGGCAGCACTAAATTCCGGCGATGGTTGCCAATTCGGATATTCAGCTCGTCAGCGGACTTAGACAGCACCACCTGATCTTTAGGAATACCGGGAAGATACAGCTCTAGGCTGTAGTCATTGTCGTGCTGCACCACGCGCAGGGTGCTTTCGTGGTAGTAGACCTGAGAAGGATCTTCTCCTGCGTAGAGGGTTTCCTTGAGCCGATCTAGGGCTGCTAAGCCACACATTTCTTCTTGGTAGAGCGGCACTTCTTTGATGGGGAGCGGATGGAAATTCTCGTGGATTTCTTTGCGATAGACGCTCTGATTTTCTTTCCAACGTACAAAGAACGGATCGTTGACGTGATCTGGAATGATGCGGTTTGCCACCACCATATCAGTGGCCACGTTGTAGAGGCTGAGGTAGGCGTGGGCGCGCAAAGACTCCTTCAGCACCATTTTCTCCGGATTCATAATCAGCCGCACGGAGGTCTTGGTGTTGTCGGTCAGCACTTTTTCCAGGGCTTCGATCTGTTCGTAAAATTCATAAGGTGCATCCATTACCTCTTTGTTGGGTAAAGAGAACCCCGCGACAGGTCGAAAAAAAGGCTCTACCAGAGGCCGCAGTGCGACGGACATGGCCTGAAAGGGCTTATAGAACTTACGCATATACCAGCCCCCCACTTCCGGTAGGCTGAGCAGTCTTAGGGCAGTTCCGGTGGGAGCGGAGTCAATAATCAGAACATCATAAGTGCCTTCGTCGTAGTGGCGCTTCATGCGCACGAGGCCAAAGATTTCGTCCATGCCAGGGAGAATGGCTAGTTCTTCTGCCTGAATACCGTCTAACCCACGGGCCTGGAGTACCTGGGTAATGTAGCGCTTTACGGCTCCCCAGTTTCCCTCTAGCTCCATGAGGGCATCTAGTTCTGCGCCCCAGAGGTTAGGCCGGATCTGGACAGGGTCGTGACCTAGCTCTATGTCAAAACTGTCTGCTAGAGAATGGGCCGGATCGGTACTGAGCACAAGGGTTTTATGGCCGAGTTCCGCACATCGTAGTCCAGTGGCAGCCGCAACGGAGGTTTTGCCCACGCCGCCTTTGCCCGTCATTAAAATTACTCGCATGGGGTACTCAACGCTGAGGATTGAAAGATTTGGTGTTTGGCTATTTGGTGTTTAGCAACCTGTTGTTTAGCAATCTGTTGTTTAGCAACCTGTTGTTTAGCAATCTGGTGTTTAACAACCTGGTGCTTAACAACCTGGTGTTTGGCATAGGCAACCATGATCTTGGCAGCTTCCTATTCAGGTAAACTCGCCAAGGCGCTAAATGAGAAGGCGCTAAATTACAAGACGCTAAATTAAAAGTGTCTTCTGCTACGAAAAGTCTAACGCAGTTGCGGGACTTGAGGCGGGGAGAAAGGCTGTTTGAAAAGTTTTAGGGAGCATCAGCCAGCTTGCGAATCAAGAGTCGACTCATGTATCAACCAGTCCTTTATTAACCAGTCCTTGACGCTAGGACTTTGATTTTCTCTGGTGTCGTTACCGCCCCAGCCTTCCTCTTGTATTGCGATCGCGGGTTGGCAGGAGCGTCTGGTCAATTTGGCTCAACACTTCAGGCGACAAAATTAGTTGAAAGGTTCAAGGTTGAAAGATTCAAGGCTGAGAGATTCAAGTAGGTTTAGCATAGGGGGTGAATGCAGCGTCACTTCAATACCACGGCAGCTCAATACTATTGCAGCTCAATACCACAGCAGCATAACGAGTACAGTTGCGCCTTGTCCTTGGGCTCGGCATGACCTCACTAGATTTTGGGGATGAATCTTGAGTAAAGCGCCACTGGAATCTGATAAGGAGAAAAATTTTCATGGGTCGAGGGATAAATCGAGCAATACTCAATCGAGCAATATTAAATCGAACCTGGCTTGATTTTGGGAACTGGTTTGATTTTAGGAAAACACTTTGCTGGGGCGTCATTGGGGTGATGGGTAGCAGCATGATTGGTCTAGAGGCGGCTCTGGGGGAGACTCTAGAAGGAAAGCTAGGTGCTCCTCAGGCGATCGCGCAATCTTCTCCGCCTCCAATTTCCGCCACTCCAGCCAAAATTGATCCTGCCTTTCCAGAGGCTGTCCAAAATGCGGTGCTAGAAGCTGCGACACAGCAAACAGGACTTAAGCCCGATCAGCTTGTGCTGAGCAAAGCCATTCCTAAAGTTTGGTCGGATGGCTGTCTGGGGCTGGGCAATGCCGGACAAATGTGTACCGCAGTGCTGGTGCGCGGTTGGGAAGTGACCCTCACCCATCAGCGCCAGGAATGGGTCTATCGCACCAATTCATCGGGCAGTGCCCTGCGTCTTGATGTGGCGGGTGGTAGATTGGGCCGAGTCATTGCGCCGCCCGCCACCCAAATCCCGCTGAATGAGCCACTCCTTACCCGCAGCCAAACATTCGACAAAAAAGCAGTCTTCCAAGAAATTAGGACTGGAGGATTTGCTGGCATTACGCAAACCACAACCTTGCACAAAGATGGGCGCATTGTGCAGACTGGCCCATCCACGACGGATCAGCGTATCCTGCGCAACCTTTCGCAGCGAGAAGTAAAAGCCTTTCAGAAACAGATTGAAAAGCTTAAATTTGGTCAATTTAACGGGTTGAGGTATGCGGGCCCCCAGGGCGCAGCCGACTTTTTTAGAATAACCCTCACCAATGGACAGACCACGGTGCAGTACGATGACCTTGAGCTTGAAGATTTACCCCAGGATTTACAGGCTGTCATTCAGGCTTGGCAAGGCCAGAGCGGCCTTCCGTAATCAAGCCTGAAGCTGGGCGCAAGGCGAGGCGATCGCCTATTTTTCCAGTGCTTTGTTAAGGGTCTTTCTTATCAACTGTGTGCAACTGATGGACATCTTGCCCGTTCGAAGAGTATGGATCAGCGGACTGGTAATGCTTGTGCCCCTTGGGGGCCACGCCATCCCCTCACTAGCAACTCAGGCCAATCATCTGACTCATTTCAGCGATAGTGTCAGCTCTACAGGGCAGGTCATCCGTATTGCCCAATCAGCGCCAGACAATGCGCCAGACAATGCGCCAGACTATCAATCCATTCTCCCGGCGCTGAAGACTCGTACCCAAGTCCCGCTCTTACTGCCAACTCAGTTTCCTGTGGCAGATAAGATTTATGGGTCTATCGATACCGCTAATCCAAGCGCCTACAACATCAGCCTGGACTACACCCCAAGCTGTAATGGCGCAGCAGTTTGTACATTAGGCCGTATCTCTGGCCAAAAGCTGCCGCCCAACTTTACGCGACTGACGGGTCAGGTCGTCACGCTGCTTTATAACATTCGCGGCTACTTCACCCAAAATGACCAGGAAGAAAATTGCAGCACGGGATACTGCTTCTCTAAGCTCACCTGGGATCGAGATGGATATCGCTACAGCCTCAAGCTCAAATCCGATGCGCGTGCTGCATTTATCAAGACGGCAAATTCAGCCTTGCAGAACTCAATCTTACAAAATCCAAGCAAACGCCACTCAAGCAAACACCAATCAAGCAAACAAAACTCAGCCTTACAGCCTAAAGCCCTCCTGGCAACCAGCGTACTCCTGACTCGAACCTTTAAGATTTCGATTACCCGTCACTGCCAAGAAGGAAGCGTGACCTGTAATAACGTTAGCTATCTAGGCCAAAATCTGCGCACAGGTGAATCGATTCGACTCTCTGGGAGAACCCGCCATACGCTCTGCGCTGATGGGGTCACGCCCTGTCGATTTTTGGGGTACGAATTTCGCAACCGCGACTACCGCTATCTGGTGACGGAAGAGGGGACGTTACAAGTTTTAAAGGGCGATCGCCTGTTGCAATTGGAACGCGGGACTTGGCAGCGATAGTTTCCAATCCTCCCTTTTAATTAGCGCTGTCCCGTCACAATATAGGAAATGCGCTTGCCAATATTGGTGGCGTGATCCGCCATCCGCTCTAGGGCGCGAATCGCAAGGGTGACTAAAAGGAGTGGCTCCACAGAACCCTGAACTGTTGACTGGGCAAGATTTTCATAGACGCGAGCATAGCAGGCATCCACTTCATCGTCGGTAATATTCATGAGGCGACCCGACTCAGCATCTAAGTCCGTTAAAGCTGATAGGCTCATGGCCAGCATTGAACGACAAACTGTCGACATCTGATCTAGATCCTGGATGTAGGGAAGGGGAGGGTAGGGTAAAAGCTTGAGCGCCACTTCACCCAGTTCCTCGGCGTAGTCCCCAATACGCTCTAGGTCACGCACCATCTGCATTAGGGTGCCAATGAGGCGCAGATCGCTTGCTACCGGGGACTGGAGCGCCAACATTCTGATGCAGTTCACCTCAATTTGACGGTAGTAAACATCAACTTGTTCATCCTGCCGCGTCAGTTCGTCCACCGCAGATAGGTCACGCTCAATGAGCGCTTTATGGGCTAGCCAGCAAGAATGCTCAACCAGTGCTCCCATCCGCAGCACGTCGTCTTGGCATTCTTGGAGCTGACGCATAAACTGACTGCGAATGGATCTGGTTTCTTTTTGATACATTAGACAAGGCTTATCTGAGGGGATAGAGGCAAGATAAAACGATGAAGTAAAACCGATTGGTGAAAAAGTAAGCTGGAACGTAAGCTAGAACATGAAGTCTGAGAAATGAAGTCAAAACAATGAAGCCTAAAAGACAAAGCGAGTAGACGTCCCTTTTGGCAAGGTGGCTTCCAAAAGCTTGAGCCTTGAAGGGATTCTAAGCGCTGAAGGTTAAGTGAAGTATTGATTTATCAAGGTTTCCTGAAAATTGGATCCAAGAACATTTGATCCAAAAATATTAAATCAAAGACTCTACCGCTTTCTAATTATAAAAAAACTTATAAAAAAATATAAAAATTTTTCCAAGTGGCTTTTCCGACGGTTTCAGGCAGATTGTTTCAGTCCAGTTGTTTCAGGCAGATTGTTAGGTTGGATTGACTGGTTAGCTTCAGACGCGCCGTGGGGAAGGTCAAAGGGTTATCTTGAGGGCATCTTGGGGACATATTGCGCAGGAGAATTGTGAGAGGGGGAGAAAAATAATGACCACAGCGCCTCAGTTGGATAGCGTTTCGGCTCGCTGCCCGATCGCCATTTTGGGGTCTGGAGTCTGGGGTTCGGCCTTGGGGGCGCTGGCAAAGACGAAGGGGCAAGAAGTCCGAATCTGGTCGCGGCGGGGGACGCTAACGCTAGATGCGGCAGTTGCTGGGACAAAAGTGGTAGTGGTGGCGATCGCCATGACGGGGATTCAGGAGGTTG
This sequence comes from Thermosynechococcaceae cyanobacterium MS004, assembly GCA_022402525.1. Taxonomy (GTDB): domain Bacteria; phylum Cyanobacteriota; class Cyanobacteriia; order Thermosynechococcales; family Thermosynechococcaceae; genus JAAURS01. The sequence goes on along the minus strand of JAKRSB010000149.1, from coordinate 42,653 downwards.
CAGATCGGCTCCAGTCCGCTGCTTTACCCCCAAACACGATTTTAGTCAGCGCCACTAAGGGATTGGATGCTGCTACGGGCAAAACACCCTCCCAAATTTGGAAAAGCGCCTTCCCAGACCACCCCGTCGTGGTGCTATCTGGCCCTAATCTATCCATTGAGATTGGTCAAGGACTGCCTACGGCCACTGTGGTGGCTAGCGAAGATGGGGCAGCAGCTCAGGTCGTGCAGCAGATCTTTTCGTCAGAGTCCTTCCGGGTGTACACCAACGCAGACCGCCTGGGGACTGAGCTAGGCGGCACCCTCAAAAATGTAATGGCGATCGCGGTGGGGGTCTGTGACGGCCTGCATTTGGGTCAAAATGCACGGGCAGCACTCATTACGCGAGCGCTACCGGAGATGATTCGTGTGGGGGTACGGATGGGTGCTGAGGTGGAAACCTTCTATGGCTTGTCTGGGCTAGGAGATTTACTGGCAACCTGCACCAGTCCCCTCAGTCGCAACTACCAGGTCGGGTATCAGCTCGCCCAGGGTACGCCCCTAGAGACGGTGCTGTCCCACCTGCAGGGGACGGCGGAGGGCGTAAACACAACCCATGTCTTGATAGAGCTGGCGGCAGAAAAACAAATTGCGGTGCCCATCACCCAACAGGTGCATCGACTTCTGGAGGGTGAAATTACGCCTAGGGAAGCGGTTGAAGCGCTCATGGAGCGGCAGCTCAAGCCTGAGAGTCCAGCACTTTAGTCCAGCACTTTAGCGTTGCTTTACGCTTTAGCTTTCCCTTAAACGCTCATGCCCCTCGACTGGCGGCTGATCCGTGAGCTGATGTATATTCTGCTCCCAGTGGCGACCGTCAAAGGGCTGAACCTCAAAGTGCTGAAGCAAAACCTCTAAGGGTTCATCATCTAGGCAGCGAGCATTGACATCGTAATGTTGAGGGTGCGATCGCGGCCGATAGAAGGGGGCAATGCCGCAGATGCCGCAAAAGTGATGCTGAGCAACGCCGGTGTTGAAGCGGTAGGTCTGCAATGCCTCAGCCCCTTGTAGTAGCTCAAACTGCTCAGGCGGCACAATCAAGTGCAAAAAGCCTTTCTTTTGGCAAATTGAACAGTTGCAGTCTATGATCTCAAACTGCTCAACCCTCACCTGAAACTTCACTGCGCCGCAGTGACAGCCGCCATGAAAAATTTGGGGGCGTCTTGTTGCGGAGGAATCATCCTGCATGGCCATTGCCTGTTTACCTGAGCCGTTCTAGATTTTATAGCGCTATAGAATCTATGGCGCTATAGCCCCAACCCTCCTGTCCCGCTGCCCATGAGATAGAGCAGCGCCATCCGCACAGCAACGCCGCTTGTGACCTGCTGAGAAACTAGGCTGAGAACTGGGTCATCCATTAAGTCGGAGCTCAGCTCGACCCCACGGTTGACTGGGCCAGGATGCAGTACTTTAACCGTGGGCTGGCAGCCCTTTAAGCGATCGCGGGTAATGCCGTAGCGCTGATGGTATTCCCGCAAGCTCGGAATCAGGTTTTGTGTCATGCGCTCATGCTGAAGCCGAAGCGTCATGACAAAATGAGCATCTGCAAGGGCAGGGGCAAGTTCCCAGTGAACCTTTGCGCCAAAAGATTCAAACTCCTGGGGTAAGAGGGTTGGGGGTGCGGCAAGGTGTACCTCAGCCCCGCTGGTGATCAGGCTCCAGAGGTTAGAGCGCGCCACCCGTGAATGCAAAATATCGCCCACGATCGCCACTTTTTTGCCCATTAAGAGCTGGGTGCGGGGCTGTGCTGGATCGAGAAATGTACAAAGCGTAAATAAATCGAGCAGTCCCTGAGAAGGATGCTCATGGCAGCCATCTCCGGCATTTAAGACACCGACCCGTCCCCCCAGCCGATCCATCTCCGCCGCAATCATCTGCGGCACCCCAGAGGACTGGTGCCGAATAATCATGAGGTCTGCACCCATAGACCAAAAGGTTTTAGCGGTATCGAGAATGGTTTCGCCCTTACTTAAAGAAGAGGTGCCGGGGGCAAAATTTAGGACATCCGCCGAAAGGCGCTTTGCGGCAAGCTCAAAACTGTTGCGGGTGCGCGTAGAAGACTCAAAAAAAAGCGTTGTCACGAGCTTCGTCTGAAGTGCTGGAACCTTCTTAGTCTGGCGCTGGAGTACCTCGTTAAAGCTATTGGCCGTTTGCAGGACAATATCCAGTTCCGCAGCGGTAAAGTCCGCAAGGGTTAAAACATGGCGACGAGTCCAGGGCGCAGAAGCCATAAAGCCTTGATTGAATAGCTTGATTGATTGAATAGCTTGATTGAATAGCTTGATTGAATAGCTTAACTGAGCCGTGATGGCAGAAGTCTGACTATTCGCGTTGCAAGACTTGCGCGGTTTCAGAAAAAATATCCCCAGAGAGATCAGTCCACGGGATTCTTCCAGTCTTTGACCTCATGCAGTATATCGCTGGAAGTGCACTCCGCAGAATCCGAACGCTTATAGAGCTGCCCCAGATTGGTCTAGGCCCATTATCTAAGCCCATTTACCAAGCCCATTTGCCTGATTAATTCCCTAAGCGATGGTCGCCTTGACCCCCGTCAATCGACAATTTCGCTAAGACAGTCCTAGAAAGATGATGAATTCGTGACTTGCAATGCATCCTACCGTGAATCAGTAACGTACAATACAGTCATGTTGTAAACACTACTTCTGAGCGTTGTGATTCACAAGAGGTCAGCTTATATTGGGGGCGATTGAGGAGTAGCCTAAATGGAGTGCTCGAAGCAAAATAGAGCTGATATGTGTGGGTGTCTGATGCTCTTGATGACCTGATTTCATGGATTGTCTGGTGCTCTTAATGAAATGAGATTTCTCTACAAACAGACTTTCTAGCAATAAATTTTCTACCAGTACGTGACCAAAGTAATACAGAACAAAAGCAACACAGAACAAAGACGAGAACAGGGCTAAGGGCTTTTCTACTTTGTCACTTCATTTTTTGCGGGGAATAGGATCATGATTGCGACCATTCAGAAATATTCGATTACAGATGTGCAGGATGAAGTTCGGGCTCTAGTGGCACGGGGCTGTGTGGGGCGGCAACAGCGCCTTTACGAACTCAGAAGAAACTTTGGCGATCGCCAGTGGGAGGACATTGAGCAGCTGTTAGTAGCCCACGAGTATTCCCTCAAAGACCACGTTATTGAATTGACTGGAAAAGAGTCCTGGATGAATGACTAGCCCCTTGATGCTGAGTCAGGGGCTGGGTTAGTGGCTAACTTTTGAGCAATTGTGCAGGTGCTGGAGCCACCCTACACAGAATCAGCTCTCGCTAAAACTCTTTAATACTAGGCTGGGGCTTATCAACATTCGCTTCCCCCACTCGGTAAGACATCACGTAGGGGCTGTCTACAAAGGTAGAGGCCTTTCTCAGCTCCATGCCGATCACATGGCCGTCCTCGTCATAATCTAGCACCACCCCCGGCGCGATTTGGGCTGTTTCCTCAATGGTTGTTTTGCTGAACGTAATTTGCAAAATATCCATATGTGGGTCATAAACAACGTTCATTCAACGCCAGATCCTTTGGTTCGATAACGGGCTGCACGCTTAGTTCTTGAGGGCGGTGTATTGGCGCTGTTCGGGTGGCGCTGTTCAGTCAGGCTTAGGGGTAAAGCATCTAGGGCAAGTTCATTTAGCACAAATTCATTTAGCGCAAATTTATTTGGCACCGTAATATCCTGAACCGATGACAATCCTAGGATTCATCCTAAACACAGACATGATCCTCAAATTGCATCCTAGACAACAAAATCAAAGATGAGAAGCGAAAGGAAGGCTTCTGGGGTCAAGGTTCCGAGAAAAATGGGGTTGCTGTGTGGCGACTGGGTGCAATGCTCTGGAAATGAGTGTGGGTGGGCATGAATGGGTACGAATGGGTACGAATGGGCATGAGAGAATGCCCGTCAATCCCAAGAAAACAGGTCAGCGCGTGAATGTTTTGGAGGGTATAGTGTGGGGAATATGTGGTAAGCCCTGGATCTATGCCGAAGCCTGATAGTCCACTGTCTGATATTTCATTGCAGTACGCGACAATTCGCCCCATTGGGGTTTATGCCCTGTCAGGATTAGCGGCAGATGGAGAACACCTACTGGCCGTTGACTCCGTGCGGGGATATCTCATCCAAATTGATCCCCGAACCAACAATACGACGATCCTAAACCCCCATAGTGTCTCTGCCTGGATTGGCGTGACGGGCTTAATGGTTTGGCAGGATACGCTCTGGTTTGCCAAGGGGCAGGAGGTGATTTGGTGCGATCGCCAAACCCTGACGCCAACGGTCTTTACTCGCTTGCCCTACCCCGTCACGGGAGTTGCGGTGTGGGAGTCTACGGTGTACGTGAGCTGTCAGAAGTCTGGCTATATTCACACCTATGAGCGCAGTACGGGCAAGTCCCTGGAGCGTCTGCCTCAGCCCGGTATCGGCCCTGAAACCATGACGGTGTTTGAGGATGCACTCTGGGTCTGCGATCGCGAGGAGCAGACGGTCTACTGTCTGGATCGCGCTACGGGCAAGATCCAGTTCAGCGCCCTCACTCCCTTCAGTTCTCCCACGGGAATTACCTTTTTTGCGCCATTCCCAAGCCAAAGCCAAGACCCAATCCAAGATCAAGACCTAATCCAAGCCCAAAACCAAACGCCAGTTCCCTATATTGCCTACGCTGATGAGGAGCCCTACATTCGAGATGATCCCAACTCGGAATTTCCCTATCAGCTCACCTTCCGCGATCGCACTTTCATTCATCCCCTTCATATTCACCACAAGGCGATCGCCCATTATTCCCTTTCTAATGGGTTTCTAGTCGAGCTGTCCTACGTTGAAGAGCTATTGCCCCTTGAAGCCGTCACCCTCAATAACGCTGAATGGCGCATTGCCCTCCCCTCCGATACCCTCCGGCAGCGCGTCCGCCATGTAGAGCCCATTGGTCACCCCTTCACCCTTGAAGAACAAGAGGGACAAAAGGTCGCGGTTTTTAAGTTTGATCAGGTCTTGCCCCATCAAGGCGGACTGTTGGGCTGGAAGGCCGTCATTGAAATGTACGGACTCAAGTATTCCCTGACCCCTGAGGACATTGATACCAGCCTAACCCTGCCCCCTGATCTCCAGGCGCGCTACTTAATAGACGATGACGATTTGGCTATGGATACGCCCACCATTCTTCAGGCCGCCAAGGAAGCCGTAGGGACGGAAACAAACGTGCTGCGGAAGATCCTTAAAATCCGCAACTATGTCTACGATCGCCTGTCCTATGGCATCCAGCCCCGTATTGATACCCCCGATGTTGCGCTGGCGCGAGGCGTTGGCTCCTGCGGGGAATATGTGGGAGTCTTGCTGGCTTTAGCGCGTCTGAACGGGATTGCCTGCCGTACCATTGGACGCTATAAATGTCCCCCCCATCCTGAGCTGCGCCACTTACCCCTAGAGCCAGACTATAACCATGTGTGGCTAGAGTTTTATGTGCCTGGCGTGGGCTGGCTGCCCATGGAGTCTAATGTAGACGACATCATAGACCGTGGCCCCTATCCAGAGCGGTTTTTTATGGGGCTGGCCTGGTATCACACGGAAATTGGTAAAGGCATTTCGTTTACGAAGATGAAGGCCGACGATAAGCCAGAGCATATTTCCCTGGGGGATTTAGCCATTAATCACATTCGCTTTAGGATATTGGAGGAGCTGATTCCAGTTGGACATTAGGTTGAATGCGGACTAACCCTAAACAGGCTCCCAGACAAACCACTAAGCAAGCCCTGAAGCCGAACACCCAAACCGTAAAAATCAAAGCATGTCTAATTCCTATTCTCTAATGATTCATGGCGGAGCAGGTGCCCTAGAGGATCTCAAGCACGAGGCCAGCGAAGCCACCTTTCAGCAGAGCATTACCGCCATCCTTGAGCAAGGGCGATCGCGTCTAGAGCAGGGCGACAGCGCTCTAGATGTGGTGGAGCATTGCGTCATGCTGTTAGAAGATGATCGCCTTTATAACGCAGGGCAAGGCTCTGTATTGAATGCGGAGGGCAAGGTCGAGATGGATGCGGCGCTCATGAACGGTAGCGACCTGCGGGCGGGAGCTGTGGCCTGTGTAAAACACATTAAAAACCCGATTGCCTTAGCGCGGCGCGTTTTAGAGCAGGGAGATCATGTCTTGCTGGTGGGAGATGGTGCCCTAGAATTTGCAAAATTTTGTGAGGTCACAACCTATCCAGACGAATACTTTATTACCGAAGCCCGAATCCTGCAGCTTGCCGAAGCCCAAGCCGCAGGGCGTATGACCCTAGATCACGAGCGCATTAAACCCTCGCAAAAGTTGGGAACCGTAGGCGCGGTGGCGCGTGATCTTCAGGGCAATCTGGCGGCGGCCACCTCCACAGGTGGGTTGGTGAATAAGCGCTGGGGGCGTGTGGGAGATACGCCCATCGTGGGGGCTGGCGTCTTTGCCGACAACGAAACCTGTGCAGTCTCAGCCACGGGCTACGGGGAGCAGTTTTTGCGGACGGTGCTGGCCAAAACAATTTCTGACTTTGTGCAATTTAAGGGCCTGGACGCGGTGGCGGCATCCCAGGCTGGTATCGACTATTTAGTCCGCAAGGTGAACGGAGATGGTGGGGTGATTGTGATTGACGGAGCCGGGAACTGTGCGGCCGCACAGTCTACTTCTGGTCTGATCCGTGGCTGGATTGAGCGAGGGGGAGAGGCGCACTGCAAGCTGGGATAGGTCGGGAGCGGGAGTAGGGAATGAGGTTCCTGGCCCGGACGGCGATAAGGAGGGGTTGTGGCTGCTCTAAGGACTGATCGAAGAAACGGCTTGTCTAAGAAACGGCTTGCGACTGCGGCACTTTGTCCAATCTAGGCAACCTTAAAATGGCATACTCTTGCTGACGCTTGCTACAAGATACGCTGGCAACCAACCTGATCCAACGTGAGTTCGACGGAAAACAACCGCCCTTCATCCTTCCATCCTCCTTTTTCCTGGGGAGAAGGAGAGGTAATGAAAAATCGTGGGTTTTGATGTAGATATTGCCAACACCCTCGCCCGCGAACTGGGACTTAAGCTCAAAATTCAAGCGTCAGATTTCAAGGGACTGATTCCAGCCCTCCAGACCGGACGGGCTGATTTTGTCATGGCAGGCATGACCCCACCCCAGAACGTAGGGAAAACGTCGATTTTTTGATTGTTTACTACGAAGCAAAGGACACCATTGTCGCCCTCAAGGGGAGCAACCTCAAAAAAGCAATCGACCTCTAGTGCAAAAACGTTGGGGTTCAGCTTGGCACCATTTAGGAGCAGAATGTCCAGGCGATCGCCAAACAGGTGCCGATGCAGATTAAGCAGCTCAACAAAGTTCCCGATATTATTCGGAAAATCCGCGTGAAACGCATCGAAGCGGCAATCAGGTCGCCATTGCCACTGTCCCATTGCCACTGTTGATAATCTGCGCAACTGTTTTTTTGAATTTGTAGAGCATTCATGCTGAAGCACGTCCCCTTGAGTTTTAGGGTTGCCCGCAGGGTCTGGACAGTGAAGATCTCTCTGTGACGATCTCACTTCCACCGCGATTGTGCAATGTTTCACAGTGAATTGTTGCACCCTCATCTCGCGAAAACCTAGCGCCCATGTTTTGATTCAATCTCATTTGTAATGCGGCTGTAATGCGGCCTGCTTTTGAAAGAGTCTATTGTGTAATCTAATCAGTGATGGGCTCTAGTTAGAGTCAACGCGGAATGAGACGAGGTTTGAAGTGAATTTGAATTGTATTGAGATTAAATTCTACTCTGTATGTGATTTAATGGGGGTTATGATGCGATTCAAAAGCGTTCGTTGATGATTATGAAAGGAAGTTTCAAGATGAACCCATCCAGTCCAGCGTTCCAAAAAAAGATGTCTACCACGGCTCTGCAGCGGGCTGTCGTGATGATCGGTGGCGTTGGAATGCTTCTAGCGGGCTGTGGTGGTGGCGGTACTGAAACTGCAACATCTCCTGCCGCGACAGACTCTCCTGCGGCAGCGGGTGGTGGAGAGAATCAGGTGACCCTGGTTTCCTATGCAGTGACCAAGAAAGCCTATGAGGCAATCATTCCGAAGTTTGTTGCAGACTGGAAAGCCAAGACTGGGCAGGAAGTCTCCTTTAAGCAAAGCTATGGTGGCTCTGGCTCACAAACCCGTGCCGTCATTGATGGTTTAGAGGCAGATATCGTAGCGGTAGCCCTAGCGGGAGATGTCAAAAAAATTGAGCAGGCTGGCCTGATTGATCCAGGCTGGGAAAAGGAAGTGCCCAATGATGGAATTGTGACCAATTCTGTGGTGACTTTCGTAACCCGTCCTGGCAAACCTAAAGTCGAAAAATGGGAACAGTTGGGCACTGGTGACTTTCAAATCATCACCGCCAACCCCAAAACCTCTGGAGGTGCCAAGTGGAATTTCTTGGGACTTTGGGGATCGGTCATCCAAGCGGGGGGAGATGAAGCTAAGGCTCAAGCCTTTGTCGAAAGTGTACTCAGGAATACGCCTATTTTGCCGAAGGATGCCCGTGAGTCAACGGATGTGTTCTATAAGCAGGGGCAGGGCGATGTACTGATCAACTACGAAAATGAGATTCTACTTGCCAAGCTGAATGGGGAAGAACAGCCCTATACCGTGCCCACGGACATCAATATCCGGATTGAAGGGCCTGTTGCCGTTGTGGACAAGATTGTCGATAAGCGGGGCACTCGCAAGATAGCCGAGGCCTTTGCTCAATTCCTCTTTACTCCGGATGCTCAGCGCGAGTTTGCCAAGGTGGGTTTCCGACCTGTTGATCCAACGGTTGCGAAGGAATTTGAGAAGCAGTTTCCGCCAGTCACTAAGCTGATCACCGTCCAAGACTTTGGTGGGTGGGAAGCAATCGATAAGAAATTTTTCTCGGATGGCGGGATCTTTGATAAAACCCAGGCGGCGATCGCTAAACCTTAGCTGCTAAATCTTAGCCGCTCAGTCTTCACCGCTCAATCCTACACATCTCTAAAGGGCACTCCGATGACGCTTAGTTCTCCCAGCTTTGCCAGCTCTCCCCGTGACTCTGCTGATCGAATCGATGGCATTCCGCCTTCGACAGCAGGTCAGGGCAGTCAGCGTACTCGTCAGCATATTCAAATCCAGATTCCGCCAAAGTACACCCAGGAACCTGTCATCTCAACCCTGACGACTCGTTTTGAGCTAGAGGTCAATATTTTGAGTGCCCTGCTGGCAACGAATACCCAGGAGTCGGGTTGGTTTGACCTAGAGCTGTACGGTACTCCAGAGCGAATTCAAAGCGCGATCGCCTATTTGGCAGAGCTGCACATTGAAATTCTGAGCGATAACGCTACCACCCAAGAAAGCTGGTCATTTCAATAGCGTGTTTATTGGCGCTTTTTTACAGATGTCTTTTAGGAGAGGAGTTCCCATTGGCTACAAATCTTGAGCTCTCTGCGCGATTGGCGCAAGCACCCCAGCGGAAAACCCCAGCCCTTTGGCAGCGTGTTTCACTTCCCTGGACTATCACTGTGACGTACCTGCTGATTATGCTGGTGCTGCCCATTACAGCCTTATTCGGTAAGGCTCTTACCGTGAGTCCTGCTGAGTTTTGGCGAATTGCCACCTCAGACATTGCGCTTTCAGCCTACGACGTGACCTTCTTTACCTCCCTGGCCGCAGGACTCATTAACGGCGTAATGGGAACCCTAGTGGCCTGGGTGCTGGTGCGCTACAAGTTTCCTGGCAGAAAAATTGTGGATGCTGCTGTTGACCTGCCCTTTGCACTCCCCACGGCGGTAGCGGGGTTGGTGCTGGCCACGGTTTACAGAGAAACAGGCTGGATTGGTCAGTTCTTTGCCCCCTTTGGCATCAAAATTGCCTTCACGCGGCTAGGGGTCTTGATCGCCATGATCTTTATTTCCTTTCCCTTTATTGTGCGAACCCTTCAGCCTGTGTTGCAAGAAATGGAAAAAGAAGCGGAGGAAGCGTCCTGGTCCTTGGGCGCAACTCAGGTGCAGACCTTCTTTAAGGTCATTCTCCCGCCATTGATTCCGGCCATTTTGACAGGGGTTGCGCTGGGCTTCTCACGGGCGGTCGGAGAATACGGCTCGGTGATTTTGATCTCCTCTAGCATCCCTTTTAAGGATTTGATTGCGCCAGTGCTGGTGTTTCAGCGGCTAGAAGCCTACGACTATGGCGGCGCGACGGTCATTGGTACCGTGCTGCTGCTGATTTCCCTCGCGATGCTTTTTGTGATTAACGCACTACAGCAGTGGGGTCGTCGCTATGCCTAGTGTTGCGCCAGCTCGGCCTAGCAAGGGGATTGCTTCTTTTTTTGGGCCACCTTTACTCATTACCATTGCTGTCGTTTATTTAGCTCTGGTATTGTTTGTCCCTGCTATTGCGGTCTTTTATGAGGCCTTTCATAAGGGGATTGGGGAGTTCTTGAAAGCCGTTGGCTCTCCAGCTTTTCAGTCCGCTGTAGGTCTATCGCTGCTGGCAACAGGTGTTTCAGTTCCGCTGAACACCATCTTTGGCCTATGCGCTGCCTGGGTGATTGCACGAAATCAATTTCCAGGGCGATCGCTTTTAATTAGCCTACTCGACTTGCCCTTTGCCATCTCTCCGGTGGTTGTCGGACTAATGCTCGTGCTGCTTTACGGGGAAAACGGGGTATGGTTTGGCCCCACCATCAGCAGTTGGGGGCTCAAGCTCATCTTTAGCCCACCGGGGATTATCTTAGCCACGATTGTGGTGACATTGCCCTTTGTGGCGCGAGAAGTAATGCCTGTGCTTGAAGATGCAGGCCCAGCGGAAGAAGAGGCAGCAAAGACCTTGGGGGCAAAAGACTGGCAGATTTTTTGGCGAGTAACCCTACCCAACATTCGATGGGGGCTGCTCTACGGGGTGCTGCTAACCAATGCCCGCGCTTTGGGAGAATTCGGGGCGGTGTCGGTGGTGTCGGGGAGTATTGTCGGCAAAACCCAAACCCTACCGCTGTTTGTGGAAGAAGCCTACAAAAACTACGAAACCCAAGCCGCATTTGGGGCAGCGTCTATTCTCGCCATTTTGGCGGTCATCACCCTGATTTTGAAAGAAATATTAGAGCGTCGCACGGCGCAACGCGGGGGGCATTAAGTCGGGGCATGGGGTCAAGGGGTCAGATCAAGGGGTCAGGTTTAGAGCGATGTTTGCTCGTTTTGTTTGGAGTTGTCACAAGGACATCAAGGATCTATGAGTATTCTGATTGAAAACGTTGAGAAGCACTTTGGCACCTATCAAGCCTTAGACAATATCAATCTTGAGGTGAAGGATGGTAGCCTGATTGCCCTACTGGGGCCTTCTGGTTCAGGCAAATCTACTCTGTTGCGGGTCATTGCGGGGCTAGAGTCGGCTGATTCAGGCCGGATTTATATTGATGGTGAACATGCCACCAACCTAGATGTGCGACGGCGCAATATTGGCTTTGTGTTTCAGCACTATGCGCTGTTTAAGCACCTTACCATTCGCCAAAATATTGCCTTTGGCCTAGAGATTCGCAAATCACCTAAGAATGAAACCAAGGCGCGGGTGGAGGAGCTATTGGATCTGGTGCAGCTTCAGGGGCTGGGCGATCGCTATCCTAGCCAGCTTTCTGGGGGGCAACGGCAGCGGGTAGCACTAGCGCGAGCGCTCGCGGTTAAGCCCCAGGTGCTTTTGCTGGATGAGCCGTTTGGTGCCTTGGACGCCAAAGTGCGAAAAGAACTGCGCTCTTGGCTGCGACGACTCCACGATGAATTTCATGTGACTAGCGTTTTTGTGACTCACGACCAAGAAGAGGCGATGGAAGTTGCAGATGACATTGTGATCATGAACCAGGGGCGCATTGAGCAGATTGGGTCGCCTGCCGCCGTGTACGATAACCCTTCTAGCTCCTTTGTGATGAGCTTCATTGGGCCAGTGAATGTGCTGTCTCGGAACACGAAGCTGTTCAAAGACGGCCATGCCAACGGTGGCGATCTATTCATTCGTCCCCACGATATTGAAGTGTTGACGAATGAAAATGGCACCGCGATTCCGGCGACGGTGGATCGGGTCATTCACCTGGGCTGGGAAGTGCAGGTCGAGCTGCTCTTGGAAGATCGTCAACTGCTAACGGCCCACTTTGGCCGTGAAAAGTTTGATGCATTAAACCTGCAGCCCGGACAGTCGGTTTTCGTGAAACCGAAGTTCACTAAGGTTTTTGGTGATTCTCTTGCTGAACCCGTTGCTGAACCCGTTGCTGAACCCGTTGCCTGAACCTGTTGCCTGAACCCGTTAATTGGGCTCTTTAATTGAGCCAGTTAATTGAGCCAGTTAATTGAGCTCTTTAGTTGAGCCCATGCAATGAGGGTTAGTATCAACGATTTTTATTGAAGTTTGAGAAACTTGTTGGAGGGATTTCGATAGCGTTTCAGTTTCTACCCAGTCTTCATCGAGGCTCTAAAGCGATCGCCTTTTTCGGTGTCTTACTTTTTGCCCTAGCTGCCACGTTAGCCTTGCCATCTCAGAGCGTTTCAGCGACCAGCAGCGGCGCTAAGTTTGAGCGATTGAAGTTTGAAAAGGTTCCTGCCGCTGGTGGAGGAACCTCTTTGTCTGGGACTGTAAAGTTGTCAGCGGTGGTGCCAGACCATGGGTGAGGTAGCCATCATTCATTGCGGATTGGCATGGCTTAGGGTCTTTACAAACAAACATAACTTGAGTGGCGGATTGAAGCTATTTTGTTAAGGATGCTGAATGAGAGTGTCTCAGCATAACTCAAGGAGTTAACGGAGTGAAACGCAAGCAATTTTTGCAAACTGCGATCGCAAGCGCTACCGCAGGAGTGGGCTTATCCGCCTGTAAAACAGCCACCACTGCATCAAGCTCAAATACTTCCCTGCCAACCATTAACTGGCAAATGGCAACGAGCTGGCCGATCTCTCTAGATACAATTTTTGGCGGGGCAAAAGTATTTGCTGATCGCTTAGCATTGCTCACCGGGGGTAAATTTAAAATCACCCCTAGAGCAGCCGGAGAGATAGCGCCACCCCTAGAAGTGCTGAATGTAGTGTCTCAAGGGGCAGTGCCTTGCGGTCATTCGGCTGGCTACTACTATGTGGGCAAAAGCCCCGCCGTCGCCTTTGGTACGGCTGTCCCGTTTGGCTTAAATGCCCAGCAGCAGAACGCTTGGTTATACGAAGGCGGTGGATTAAAGCTACTTCAAGATCTTTATGCCCGCAAATTTGGAGTGATTCAGTTTCCCTGCGGCAATACCGGAGCGCAAATGGGCGGCTGGTTTCGGAGGGAAATCTCCAAGGTCAGCGACCTCCAAGGCTTGAAAATGCGCATTCCGGGCTTGGGTGGGCAAGTCATGGGCAAACTGGGCGTCACCGTCCAGTCCTTACCTGGGGGCGAAATTTTTCAAGCGCTGCAAACCGGCGCAATCGATGCGGCTGAATGGGTGGGACCTTACGATGATGAAAAGCTAGGGCTGCACAAGGTCGCTAAATACTATTACTATCCTGGCTGGTGGGAGCCAGGGCCAACCCTGGAACTACAGATCAATCTCAATGAATGGAAAAACCTACCCCCTGAATATCAAGCGGCCTTACAGGCGGCTGCTTATGAATCAAATCTGACGATGCTCTCGCGCTACGATGCCCGCAATAACGAAGCATTACAACGCCTGGTTCAAGGTGGTGTCAATCTCCGTCAGTACAGTGATGAAATTTTGGCAGCAGCTGAAAAAGCCTCCTTTGAGCTGTACGAAGAATTTGCTGCCAAAGATCCCGACTTTAAGATTGTTTTTACGGAGTGGAAAAAGTTTCGCGATCGCATCTATGCCTGGAACAACATCAATGAAGGCAGCTTTGCCCGCTATAACTACGCCAAACTCAAATCATAGGACGGGCTGCTGGGCTGACAGATCGATGAGCCAGCGAACCGTCTGGGGGAAACTCACCACCAGGAGCAGTACCGCAACTTGTAAAGCCATAAAAGGCAATGCGCTTTTGTGAATATCTCTCGTACTGACTTCCTTGGGAGCCACACTTTGTAAATAGAACAATGAAAACCCGACAGGGGGTGAAATAAAGGCTGTTTGTAAATTAATCGCCATCACCACCCCAAACCACACCATATCTAGCCCCAACTGCTGGGCGGCAGGCACCAATAGAGGAATCGCAATAAAGCAAATTTCGACAAACTCCAGCAGCCATCCAAGAATAAAAATCAAAATATTGCTGACAATCAAAAAAGCAGCCTTATCCCCTGGCAAACTCACCAACAATCCCGTAATGAGTGTTTTACCACCCAAGGCATCAAAAATCAGGCTAAAAAATGACGAGCAAAATAAAATCATCACCACTACTACCGTCACATTAGCGGTAGACTGTCCTGCTGATTTGATCAGCGCCCAATTCAGTTTCTGATTGAGGGCCGCTAACCCACAGGCTCCAACCGCCCCCACCGCCCCTGCTTCTGTTGGTGTCGCCAAACCCCAAAAGATGCTTCCCAGAACGGCCAGAATGAGCAAAACGGGCGGAAATACGGCTTTAATGACCTTACGCACCAGAGCTGTTCTGCTGATCTGTCTCGTTTCTAGGGGCAGCGCCGGAGCAAGATTGGGCTTGAAAAATGCGATGCCTAAAACGTACAGGATATAGGAGGCTGAAAGCATCAGACCGGGAATTAACGCGCCTAAGAAAAGATCGCCGACCGATACCCCTAGCTGATCGCTCAAGACCAATAGCACCAAGCTCGGCGGAATTAATTGCGCCAGTGTTCCTGAGGCAATAATGGCCCCTGCGGCTAGCTGTTTGTCATAGCCGTAGCGCAGCATGGTTGGTAGCGACAGCATCCCCATGATGATGACGGTTGCTGCAACAACTCCAGTGGTTGCTGCCAATAAGGTGCCGACAATAATGACAGCGATTGCCACTCCACCCCGAAGCGAGCCTAAGGCAATGCCAATGGTTTCAAGGAGTTCCTCGGCGATTCCAGATTTTTCTAACACTGCGCCCAAAAAGACAAAAAAGGGAATGGCTAATAGGGTGAAGTTGGACATTATGCCAAACCAAGTATTGGGCAGCAGCAGCAATCGACTGGGGTCGAAGGCACCTACAAGCCAGCCGATTAATCCAAAGACAAGCCCCGTTCCAGCAAAGGAAAACGCCACGGGATAGCCGCTCATCAGGATTGCCAAGAATCCTATGAACATTGCGATCGCTAGCCATTCAAAGCCCATAACTTAGTTGCTCAATAAACAGTTGCTCAATATACGTGAGTTCGATGATGCACTTGAAGCCCCTCACCCCAAACCCCTCTCCCAAAGGCGAGGGGCTTAAGAAGCTTGAAATTTCATTGCCCCTACTTCTCCCTAGGGAAAAGTAGGATGGGAGGATGAGGGGCGGTTGTTTTTTGTCGAACTCACGTTCAATAAGAAATATTTTGATTTTTTATTATTGTTGGACATAGGCTTTAAGTTATTCTAGAAAACTTTATTCTGGAAATTTTGTTAAAAAACAATGTTCCATTCATACTATTCAAGGGGCAACTGTTCTGCATTTTTTTGAATGGTTTGCGCTGCTGGGGTATACCCCTTAAAAACGGCTAGATATTTAATAGCTTGCGAGATACTCTGAACGAGTAGTAAGACAAAAGCAACGATCAGCATCGTTTTAATGGGTGCACGGGGCAACCCATCCGCATCGGCAGATAGTTCCCAGCTTCCCCATGTCCCGTCAGGCAAATAGCCCCATGACTGTAAAACCGGATTAATACTCACCCAGATGCCCATCACGCAAAAGGGAATTAAGAAAAATACGGTGCCCAAAAAATCAATTAAGGCTCGTCGTTGTTCGCTCCAGTTAGCGTAGAAAAAATCTACTCGCACGTTCGCTGACTGCTTGAGAATATAGGAAAATCCCAATAAAAATATTAATGAAAACAAGTACCACTGCAATTCAATGAGTGTATTAGAAGCGAGCTTGACGCCAATGAGTCGTCCGACATAGCGAGCAACCACATTATAGAAACCAACCCCAATGGTCATGATCACTAACCAAGAGATCAGGCCACCAATCACTTCGATGAGGGTGTCAATCATCTGTGAAAGTTTAAGAAGGGGGCGGATATGAGAAGGTTTGAGAAGATTACGCAACACTGAGCGCTTCCATAAGATCGACAGGTTTTGACTTTAATATCAAAGTTTAATATCAAACTTTGACATTAACTCGACAATTAAAGCGATCGCGGGGAGAGGAGGGGCGGTTGATAAGCTTTACGCCTAAAGCCCTGGGGTGGTCTGGGCAAAGAGTGCCGAAAAATTGGTCGTGATCACCGCTGAAGGATCTTCCTCTGGCTTTGAAATCAGGTCGAAGGCTTTATTGCGGGCGTTGGCGTCCTGGAGTGCCTGAACAACAACCTCTGCCACGTCTGCTCTTGGAATAGACGTGGGGATGCCATTCGGCGGATGATTGAGAAAGTCATCGTCCTTGCCGACGAGGAGTTCCCTAACTCCTCCGGGCTTGTCAAGCAGCCCCCCGGCTCGAATGATGGTGTAGTCAATGCCTGAGTCGATGAGATATTGCTCTGCTTTGCGCTTCCATACCAAGATGTTGCCGTTGCCAAGCTGATTGAGGGGGTGGTTTGGGTTGGTGCCACCCATGGAGCCGACGAGGACAATATGCTCGACGCCAGCCTTGAGGGCTGCATCGATCTGATTTTTCTGACCGATGTAGTCAACGGCTTCTGGAGTGCCACCTGGCTCAAAGTCAAATTCCGGTCTTTCCCCAGGCTTGGGGGGTGCTTTCATTCTGGGGACTGCACTGGTCAATATTACCAGCGTCTGAATTCTCTCCAAAGCGCGCTGTAGGGTAGAGGAATCATTGATGTCGCCAAAGATAAATCCCTCGGTATTGCCCAAGAGTGTCTTTGCTTTTGCCTCAGACCGCGCAAAGGCGATCGCCTCAAAGTCCTTGGGTCGCTGCTGTAGCTTCTGAACCACCAGAGATCCCGTTCGTCCCGTGGCACCTGTCACGAGAACTCGTTTAATCAAAGCGTTACTCATAAAAGCGCTAATCGACATGGAGCATTTCTAATCCTGAGCCTTTAGGATACTGCGATATTCACCTTCTCACTCAGTAACTCTGGCTCTAAGTGCTTTGAGCTGCCCTCGTTTGGTCTTGCTATCCATGCGTTTGCGCTTGGCGCTGCGGGTTGGCTTCGTGGACTTACGCTTTGGGGTTGTGATGGTAACGCCCTGAACGATCGCCTGAAGTCGCTTTAAAGCATCTTCCTTGTTTTGTTCCTGGGTGCGGTGCTCCTGGGCTTTGATGATAAGGATGCCGTCTTTGGTAATCCGGCGATCGCCTAAGTTTAGCAATCGCTCTTTATAGAGTGGCGAGAGGGAAGAGGCATTGATATCAAACCGCAGGTGAATAGCCGTTGCGACCTTATTAACATTTTGTCCCCCAGCACCCTGAGCGCGAATCGCGCTTAGGGTAATCTCGCTGAAAGGAATGCTGATGGTATGGGTGATGTGCAGCATTTTTGCCTATGGACTTGGAATAACAGAGCTTACAGCTTGTAGACAAAAACTTCTGAACAAAAACTTTTGGATAAACACTGTTGAATCAAAACTGTTGAATCAAAACTTTTGGATAAACACTGCTGAATCAAAGCTTATAGACAAAAGAATATTACAAGTGTAGTATGGACAAACGACAATGCTCAAATTGATCCGACTTCCATGAAATCCTTTTTCGCCATAGCAGCACAACGCGCCATGCATCGCCAGGAACCCTCAGGGTTTGGCGGCAAACTCGTGCTGTTGGCGTTGAATGCTCAGTATCGTCTGAGCCTTCTCGCCCTAGGCAGAGAAACTATTTCAGGCGGCGTTAACGGATGGGTTAATCCGGATCAATTGAATAGGAGCGGAAGGTGCAGATTAGATCTGTTACCCACATAAGGTAAAGCTTTTTAGCAGTCAACCCCCGCTTCTTAACAGATAGAAGCGGGGGTTCTTTTTTGAGGAGTGATTGCCATGCAGGACATTCAAATCCAACCGTCCAATCAGGTTTTGCACCATTCAGTCATTGTGTTTTCCAAAAACTATATGCCCTTGGCTCGCATTAACCTCAAGCGAGCTGTGGTGCTGCTCGTCACTGGACAAGCGGAATCTCTAGATTTCAGTAGCGCCCAACAATGGGTCTTGCGATCGCCCAGCATCGTACTACAGGTGTCTGAGCATATTCGCCTGATTAACAGCCATCCAGAGCGTCGCTGGAAAGTGCCTCCCGTGAGTCGTCGAGAGGTGCTTCGCCGAGACAACCATGCTTGCCAATACTGCGGCAGTAGCAAACACCTGACCCTAGATCACGTCATTCCCCGCTCTAAGGGCGGTCAACATACCTGGAACAACGTGGTGGCAGCCTGTGTTCGCTGTAACGCTCGTAAAGGCGATCGCCTGCCGCAAGAGGCCAATATGATTCCGAGGCAAAACCCAAAGGCTCCTGTGCATCCGGCGATCGCTTTTTCAGATCAGTTCTGGAAAATGCAGCCCGCCAACCCTGAAGCGTCCTTAAATTAAGCCCTTAATTTAAGGCATCAGATTAAGGCCGAAAGCAGGTGTTGAAATTTAGCAAAACCGGACTCCGATTGGAGCCGTTGAGTGTCCCCGTGGAAACATGGCTCACTCAGCGCGCCGCTACGCCCCATTGTGCTGAACCAAAACAGTTGATTGAACCCATTGATTAAACCCATTCACTCAACCCATTCATTAAACCCATTCAAGTTATTTGGAAACGATTTGGGAAAAAATTTAGGAGAATAAACCCATGCCTTACGAACGTTTAAACCTTTCTACCCCAAAGCCAGTCTTCTCCTGGGCAAACCACGATCTGGGCTCCCAGGAAACAGCAATGGCTAAAAATGTGGCTTCCTTACCCTTTGTCTATAAGCATGTAGCCTTGATGCCCGACGTGCATCTAGGGAAAGGGGCTTTGGTCGGCTCTGTGCTGGCCACCCAAGAAGCCATTATCCCCGCAGCGGTTGGAGTTGATATTGGCTGTGGGATGTGCGCCATCCAAACCTCTTTTTCTGCTGACCAGCTAGACGGTAAGCTCAAAAAAATCCGCTTGGATATCGAAGCAGAAATTCCCGTAGGATTCAATGAAAACAAAGAGATTGAGAAAGCCGTCTACAACTGGCAAGGCTGGAGCAGTTTTAAGACGCTTCATGCTGGGGTTAAGCACCTAGAAAACAAAGCCCTTAAGCAAATGGGTTCCCTGGGCGGTGGCAACCACTTTTTGGAGGTTTGTCTGGATACGGAGAACCAAGTTTGGCTCATGCTGCACTCTGGTTCGCGGAATATTGGCAATATGCTTGCCCAGAATCATATTGGCACCGCGAAGGACTTGGCGCGACTGGCTGACAACCGTCTGCCCGATCCAGATCTGGCCTACTTTGTCTCTGGAACCCCTGAGTTTGCCGCCTACTGGCGCGACTTGCAGTGGGCCCAGAACTACGCCCGCTACAACCGTGATGTGATGATGGCGCGCTTTAAGCGCATTGTTGAAAAGCACCTGGTGGGTGGAAAGCCCACGAAGCCGCTACTTTCGGTAAACTGCCATCACAACTACGCTGAAAAGGAAACCCACTACGGTGAAGCGGTATACGTGACCCGTAAAGGGGCGGTGCGGGCAAGAACGGAAGACTACGGCATTATTCCGGGATCGATGGGGGCTAAGTCTTACATCGTGAAGGGAAAGGGAAATGCCGAAAGCTACTGCTCCTGCTCCCACGGGGCAGGGCGCACCATGTCCCGCAGTAAGGCCAAAAATTACTTTACGCTGGATGATTTAATTGAGCAGACTCAAGGGGTTGAGTGTCGTAAAGATGCTGGGATTCTGGATGAAATTCCAGGTGCCTATAAGCCGATTGAAGCGGTGATGGCGAATCAAACGGACTTGGTTGATGTGGTAGCAACGCTAAAGCAGGTGGTTTGCGTCAAGGGTTAGGCGCTTTTACCTCATGCTGGTTTACAAAACACCCGTCTGCTGTCTTACTTACGCTATTGATCCAGTGCCATTGATCCAGCGCCATTGATCCAGAATTCTGGATCAATGGCGTGAACCCCCAAATCTTTACCCCGCATATTTCTAACTTCCCTAAACCCGACGAACCGCTGTATCTTGGCTTAGATGCGTGAAATGGAGCGTAGAGTTCCGCTAGGATGGCAAAACCTCGGTTCTTTGGTAGTGCAAAAGCTCAAATCTTAGCTTGGCTGATTTGTTTGGTTTTCTTGGCGATCGCAGGGTCTACGCTCGCTGCACGGCAAATTTTGCTGCTCCAGCTTGCCAATCGCATCGACCGCTCTCTCAATCAAGAGGTGGCAGAGTTCAAGCGCCTATTGGCAGGGCGTGATCCCCAAACTGGGCAACCGTTTGGGGATAATCTTGCGGCTGTGTTTGATGTATTTTTGACGCGCAATATTCCGGACGAAGATGAGTATTTTATTACGCTGCTCAAGGGCAAGCTGTATGCCTCTAGCCCAGACAATCTGTCTACCTCACTGCCGCTTAGCGATAAGACCCTCGCTCAGTTTGCAAGCGTCGTATCGTCTAAAAAGGGAAGGTTGACCACCACCACGGGTACCCTGATCTATCTGGCCTATCCCATTCGGAAGGGAGCGGGTGGAGTATTTGTGGTTGCCTATTCCCTCACTAAGCGACACCAAGACCTGGATCGGGTGGTTTTAATCATGACAGCGGTGATGGGGTGCGCCTTTGCCTGGGCGCTGGGGATGGCCTGGATCGCGACGGGAAAGGTCTTAGCGCCCCTAGAAGTCTTGACCCAAACAGCACGCTCAATTAAGTCAGCCGACCAAGCCCTAGAGCGGTGGGTTCCGGTGCAGGGCTCGGATGAGATTGCGGCACTGGCTCAAACCTTTAATGAAATGCTGTATCGGCTTAAAACGTCGTTTACCAGTCAGCGAGACTTCATTAATGATGCGAGCCATGAGCTACAGACCCCAATTACTGTCATTCAAGGTCATTTGGAACTTTTAAGCCCAAATATCACTCCTGAGCATCAAGAGACGGCTTGGCTGATTCAGGATGAGCTGCAGCGCATGAGTCGTTTGGTGCGAGATTTACTGCTGCTGGCTCAGTCAGAGCGGCCTGATTTTTTAAATCTGGAGATGGTTCGGGTGGAGGAGCTGACGCGCACAATTTATGCAAAGGCGATCGCGATCGCCCCTCGGCATTGGTCTTTGGCTCAAGTGGCCGGAGTGCGGATTGTGGCAGACCGCGATCGCATTACCCAGGCCATGATGAACCTGATCAAAAATGCTGTAGAGCATACCCAAGAAAGCGATCGCATTGAAATCGGCTCCCTACTGGCTGACGACCAGGTCGAATTTTGGGTAAGAAACACCGGAACCAGTATTAGCCCTGTTGACCAGCTGCGAATTTTCCAGCGATTTGCGCGCGGGTCTGGCAGTCGCCCGCGATCGGATGGGGCAGGGTTAGGGCTTTCCATTGTGCAGGTTATTGTAGAAGCCCACGGCGGTCACGCAACAGTCAAAAGCGATCCGCAAAACGGGACAAAATTTACTCTAATCCTGCCCCTAGAGGTCCCTCAGGATCAATCCTTGTCATGACTAAAATTCTGATCGTTGAGGACGAGCCTCGCATTGTCTCCTTTTTACGAAAGGGCCTAGAAGCCAGCGGTTTTTCTACGGTGGCGGTTGATACGGGTCAGAGTGCCATCTACCTGGCCAGCAGCAATACCTTTGATCTGGTGATTCTTGACCTAGGGCTTCCCGATCAGGATGGCCTCGCGGTCTTAAAAGCGATTCGCGGTCGCGGTGAAGCCATCCCCATCATCATCCTGACGGTCTACGACGATATCTCCCACAAGGTCAGCGGCCTAGAGCATGGGGCCGATGACTATATGACTAAACCCTTTCAGCTTGAAGAGCTGGTTGCACGGGTTCGGGCGCGATTGCGAAAGGGAAATAGCTCAGGGGCGATCGCACAGCTTACCCTCACAGCAGGCGATATTGTGCTGGATATCCGTCAGCGGCAGGTGCTTAAAGCAGGAGAGCTGGTGGAGCTATCCACCCGTGAATTTACGCTGCTGGAGCTATTTATGCAGCGTCCTGGAGAAGCCATCAGTCGATTAGCTCTGCTCAACGAAGTCTGGGGCTATGACTACGATGCATCTTCTAATGTGGTGGATGTTTATGTTGGCTACCTCAGGAAAAAGCTAGGCACCCGCAAAATTGAGACCGTTAGGGGTGTAGGCTACCGCTTTAAACCCTAAGAGTTTTCTTAGAAAGTGGAACTGCTCTCTAGGGCTAGGGTCTAGGCACAAATAACGCCCGCAATACATACGCCTGCAATACATACGTCTGCAATAAAACGCCTGCAATAAAACGCCTGCAATAAACACGCTTGACTAGGTAGCAGTCGCTATCTGCTTAACGGCGTATTGGCAGCGTTAAATCATTCTAGATAGGTCAGTCTTCTAGATAGATCCACGCAGCGTTCCGACCTCTTTCCTAAGAAAGATATTTGACAATTAAAACATTGTCAAATCCAGCCTTTTGACAAAATTTTCTGTCAAAAAATGCTTTGCTTTCTTTGTTTTTTGTATTTTGTCGATAAACGATATCTGTTTGGCTTCAAAATCAAATGGTTCTCTACTAATCTAAGAAATTTCTTAAATAGTCTTAGGAAAACATCATGATAGTCTTGCAAAGACTCGTTATTCTTTAATCTATTCTTAACGAACAACTAGCTTCATGACACATCGTGTAATGGCATCGTGTGATGACCTTGAGGGGCGAAGTCCCAAAGCTATTTCCGATAACTGACTACTTGGTGCTGACTAAATGTCGCTCAGTCGCACATTTTAGATTGAAAATTTCAAGTTAAAAATTTCAAGCTAGCAATCCAAGATGTAGCTTAAAAAAGCTAATTTATTGATTTGCTAACTCAGCTCTGTTAAGGCAGATTCGCTAAGACAGATTTGCTAATTTATCCGCCCGATTTACCTGCGGAGATATCCTAAATTCAAGAGAGTATCCCTATGGCTAAACACCAAGTTCTAGACCCCGCAGAGTCGGTACAAACGCTATTATCAGGCGATCAGCTACTGGAAAATCAAGCTTCCCTGGCGGGCGCGCGCATCGCCATTTATTCTCACGACACCATGGGGCTAGGGCACAAGCGACGCAACCTACTGATTGCCCAAACCCTAGCAGATGCAATTCCCAACTGCTCTGTGCTGCTGATTAGCGGCATGGTGGAGGGGAGCACCTTAGACTTGCCAGACGGCATTGACTATTTGGCGCTGCCGGCTTGGCAAAAAAATATGGATGGGCAGTACGAAGCGCGACGCCTCGATCTTCCTGTCCAGGAGCTAACACTGCTCCGAGCTAAGATCATTCGCTCAGCGGTTAAGGCGTTTAAGCCCGATGTGTTCCTTGTCGACAATGTGCCAAGGGGCGCGCTGCGAGAGTTAGATTTGGCCCTAGAATTTCTGCGACGGCAGCGCAAGACTCGCTGTGTCTTGGGATTACGAGACGTTTTGGACGAGCCTGAAACAATTCGGCGACAGTGGAACGCCGCAGAGAATGAAGCTGCGATCCGCCGATACTACAACAGCATTTGGATCTATGGCGATCCGGCGGTATATGACCTTGCTGCGTCCTACCATTTCCCGCCAGAGATTGCTGCCAAGATTCGTTATGTGGGCTATCTAGATGCCCGTGAACGATTGAGAAAACCCCGTGCACAGGCACAGGCCCATACACAGGCCCATACACAGGCCCATGCAGGCCCCCATGAACCAATCCATGCGCTAAGTTCACGGGCGTCTGCAACCCAAGGCGCAGTAACCGCTCCCGAAAAAATGGCTCTATGTCTGGTAGGGGGTGGTCAGGATGGAGCTAAAGTGGCGATCGCCTTTGCCCAAGCTGACCTGCCGATGGGCTGGAAAGGGGTGATTGTGGCTGGCCCATTTATGCCCAAGGCGGCAAGGCAGACGCTGCATCAACAGGCTGAGCGGCATCCTAACCTAACCGTTTTAGATCATTGTGCTGAACCAACTCAGCTTCTTCAGAATGCTCAAGCGGTCGTTGCGATGGGTGGTTACAACACCACCTGTGAAGTGTTGTCTTTTGAAGTCCAGGCGCTGATTGTGCCTCGTGTGAAGCCTCGCAAGGAGCAGTGGATTCGCGCCCAGCGGCTACAGGAATTAGGACTGGTGGATGTACTGCTGCCCGATCAGCTTTGCCCCCAGGCGATCGCCCATTGGCTGAGAGATATTGCCGCCCAGCCAGTCCCGCCCCGCGATGGTGATCGGGTGCCGGGGAAGGTGCGCGATCGCGTTGACCTGAAGGGACTGACTCGCCTCCCCACGCTGATGGCGGAGGTGCTGACCCGCAAGCCTTCTGCCCAGCCTGCCACCATGACGCTTTGCCGAAACTTAGCTTCTGTCAAGGTCAGCTAACAGGGTCAGCTAACCCACAAAACGCAATATGCCGCTGTTTCCCCTGCGCGGCTTTTCAGCCCCGCTATTCCTTTAAGTGATGAATTTAATCCCTGAATTTAATCCCTGAATTTAATCCATGAAGATTGCCTACGTTCTCAAACGTTATCCTCGATTTTCTGAAACCTTTGTAGTGTCAGAAATTCTGGCCCATGAGGCGGCTGGCCTAGAGATTGCCATTTTTGCCCTGCGGCCTCCGGTGGACGCCCATTTTCAAGACATCATTGCCCAGGTGAAGGCTCCGGTAGAGTATTTTCTGTCCTATAGCCTCACGGGTAGTCAGTTTTGGGCAACGGTGCAGGCAGGGGCACAACGGCTACCCGACCTCTGGTCACGATTGGCCTATGCCCAAGGAGAAAATGCCCATGATCTTGACCAGGCAATTCGGCTGGCCTGTCGAGCGGTTGAGACGGGTGTGACCCACTTCCATGCCCATTTTGGCACCTCCGCCACAGCGGTGGCGCGCCTTGCCAGCTATTTCAGCGGGATTCCCTACACCTTTACCGCCCACGCGAAGGATATTTTTCACGAAACTGTCCAGCCCGATGATTTCCAGCGCAAGCTCAAGGATGCCAAAGCGATCGTGACGGTGAGCGACTACAATCTGCGCTACCTGCAAGCGCAGTATGGCGAAGCAGCCGCCCAGGTGCAGCGGATTTATAACGGCCTCGACTTGAGCCAGTTTCAGTATGCTTCCCCTCAAAACCGTCCCCCAAAAATTGTGGCCGTGGGGCGACTGGTGGAGAAAAAAGGGTTTCAGGATTTAATTACGGCCTGTGGTCTGCTTACCCAAATTCAGCCCCACTTTAGCTGCCAGATTATCGGTCATGGTGACTTGGCCGGGGCACTTCAGGCGCAAATTGACCAGGCGGGGCTGCAGCCTTGGGTTGAACTGGTGGGGGCAAAGCCTCAGGCGGAGCTGAAGCAAGTTGTGCAGGAGGCAGCGGTGCTGGCCACCCCCTGCGTGGTGGGTGCTGACGGCAACCGGGACGGCCTGCCCACGGTGCTGCTAGAGGCCATGGCCTTGGGGACGCCCTGTGTGTCTACAGATGTAACGGGCATTCCTGAGGTGGTGCGCCACGGCGTAACGGGGCTGATTGTGCCCCAGCATGACCCCTCTGCTCTGGCTCAGGCGATCGCCCAGCTCCTGCGAGACGATCAGTGCCGAGTCACCCTAGCGGCTCAGGCACGCAGCCTGATTGAAGCGCAGTTTGACATCCACCAAAATGCAGCGCAGCTTCGGCGGCTCTTTCAACAGTTCCCTGCATCTGAACGGAGTCTCACGACCCCTGACCCTAAAGCGCTCCAGGAGGTACACCCATGAGAATTGCCTATGTCTGCGCTGACTACGGCGTCCCGATTTTTGGCTGTAAAGGCTGCTCAATCCATGTCCAAGAGGTGGTGCGCGCCCTGCGAAACCAGGGGCATCAGGTCACCATTTTTGCAGCCCGTCTGGGGGGCGAAGCCCCCGCTGATTTGGCGGATATCCCTATTCATCGATTGCCTCAGGTGCCCAAAGCAGACCGCGCCCTGCGGGAACAGGCAGAGTTAGCCACTAACCTAGAACTTCGATTTGCCCTGGAAACGGCAGGTGTTTTTGATCTGATTTATGAGCGCTATTCCCTCTGGAGCTTTACCGCTATGGAATATGCCCAAACCTTTGGTATTCCTGGGATATTGGAGGTGAATGCGCCGCTGATTGAGGAGCAGGCGCAGCATCGGCAGCTCATCCATCCCCAAAAGGCGCGGCAGGTGGCGCAGCGGGTGTTTGCGGCGGCAGCAGTTTTGGTAGCAGTTTCGGAGGGGGTCGCGGACTACCTCAAGACCTATCCCCAAGCCCTAGGGCGGGTAGAGGTGGTGCCCAATGGGGTCAATGCAGCTCGTTTTCAGCGTCAGCAACCGATAGCCAACAGCGATCTAAGAGATTTAGAACCCTTTACGGTTGGGTTTGTGGGCACGATGAAAGGTTGGCATGGCCTACCCACGTTAATAAAGGCGTTTACCCAGCTTCGCCATTCCTGCCCCCAAGCGCGGCTGCTGATGGTGGGGGATGGGCCTGCCCGACCTGCCCTTCAGGACAGCCTAGAGCAACAAGGAGTAGGGCAAGCCGTTGACTGGAGCGGCAAGGTATCGCCGGATGCGATTCCACCCCTCTTGGCGAAGATGGATGTGGCGGTGGCTCCCTACCCTGCTCTGGAACAATTCTATTTTTCGCCCCTGAAGGTTTATGAGTATATGGCAGCGGGGCTGCCTGTGGTGGCCAGTGATGTGGGTCAGCTCCGGGAAGTTATTCAGTCTGGCGTCAACGGACTGTTGTGTCCAGCGGGAGATGCTGCTGCCCTTACTCAATCGCTGGTCGTGCTTCAGCAGCAGCCTGCCCTGCGACAGCGTTTAGGGCAGGCCGCGCAGGACACCATTCTGGCGCAGCATACCTGGCACCAGCGGGTGGCTCAAATACTGGATCTGGCACGTCGTGCGTTGCTAATCCGGGAGGCTGTATAAACATGGTAAAACCGCAGCCGTTACGAGAGATTGCGCCTAGTCTGTGGCAGATTGTGCGGCGCTTTCGGCACCACATTCGTCAGGAGTGGCTTTTGGTTGGGGTCGCGGTATTTTCCCTGGTGGCTCAGGTGGGGCTGCGACTGTTGGAGCCTTGGCCGCTCAAGTTTGTATTTGACTGGGTGATTGCGGCACCCCCAGGCGATCGCGCAACGGGGTTCCCTTGGCTGGATGGACTCTCGGCCAATGCCTTGCTGTGGGTCTGTGCGATCGCCCTGGTTGTGGTTACGGGGCTGCGCTCTTTGGCGGAGTACGGCAGCACCGTGGGGTTTGCCCTGGTGGGCAATCGGGTACTGACTAAAGTGCGGGATGAGCTATTCCGACATCTGCAAAACCTGTCCCTCAGCTTTCACAACGAGGCGCGCAGCGGCGACCTCACCCTGCGGGTGATTAGCGATGTGGGGATGCTCAAGGATGTCGTGGTGACGGCCCTCCTACCCATGCTGGGGAATGCGCTGATTTTGGTGGGGATGCTGGCGCTGATGTTGTGGCTCCACCTAGAGCTGACGCTGCTGGCCTTTCTCACGATTCCATTATTTTCCTTTACGACGATTCGGCTGAGTAATCGCATCCGAGAAGTGTCGCGCAAGCAGCGCCGTCAGGAGGGGGCAATGGCCTCCACCGCTGCCGAAACCATGGGTGCGATTAAAATTGTCAAAACCCTATCCTTAGAAGAAACCTTTGCCCAAGCCTTCGTAGGGCAGAGCAAAAAGAGCTTACGGGATGGGGTCAAGGCCAAGCGCCTAGAGGCGCAGCTAGAGCGCACGGTGGATCTGATTATTGCGATCGCCACGGCGCTGATTTTGGGGCGGGGTGCTCACCTTGTGACCCACGGAGCCATGACGCCTGGGGATTTGCTCGTGTTTTTGAGCTATCTCAAAAATGCCTTTAAGCCGGTGCGTGATTTTGCCAAATATACCGGGCGGCTCGCCAAAGCCACCGCTGCTGGAGAGCGCATCCTCAATTTACTCGACCAGACCCCAGCCATCGTGGATGCCCCCCATGCCCGACCCGCACCACGGCTGTCCGGCGCGATTCGGTTTGAGACTGTAGACTTCGCGTACCAAGCCGACCATCCCATTCTGCGTGACATTCGCTTCACGGCCAATCCGGGTCAACAGGTGGCGATTGTGGGCCTCTCCGGCAGCGGCAAGTCAACGCTAGCCAGCCTGCTGCTGCGGCTCTACGAACCCAACCGTGGCCGCATTCTCATCGATGGTCGAGACATCCAGGACTACACCATCGATTCTCTCAGGGCGCAAATCAGCGTCGTTTTACAAGATAGCCTGCTGTTTGCCGCCAGCGTGTGGGACAACATCGCCTACGGCAACGCCACCGCGAGCCGAGAGGAGATTGTGCAGGCCGCCCAGTTGGCCAACGCCCACGACTTTATCCTGAACCTGCCCCAAGGCTATGACACCACCTTGGGCGAACGGGGCGTTACCCTGTCTGGTGGGCAGCGCCAGCGGATTGCGATCGCCCGTGCCGCCATTCGCCAGTCCCCCATTCTGGTGCTGGATGAACCCACCACTGGCCTCGATAAAGAAAATGAGCGCACCGTCATCGATGCCCTGGCACGACTGGCCCAGCAGCGCACCACCTTGATCATTACCCACGACCTGAGTCTCGCCGCCACCGCAGACCAGGTGCTGTATCTAGAGCAGGGCGAAATCTTAGAGCAGGGCACCCACCGCGAACTGCTGGCGCGTCAGGGGGCCTATGCTGCTCTGTATCGGATTCAGCTAGAGCAGGGCAAGCGATCGCAGCGGGACACCCAACCCATCCCCTACAAATCGGAGGGCTACCATGCTGCACAGCGCTGACCAAACCCTCATCGAACGCGATCGCGCCATTCCAGGGCTGGCGATGCTGCTGGATGATGATGCCCTGCTGGGCTTACTCAAGAGTCGCCACCCCCATCTCAATATCCAGGCTGTTCAGGGCACCTATCTGCGCTATAAGCCCTACACCAACTGCCTAGTGACCTACCAAGTCACCCTCAATCAGCAGACCCACTGGATCTACGCCAAAGCCTTTTCCACGGAACAGTTTGGCAAGCTAAGAAAATATGGTTGTAGCGATCGCCTCATCCCTTCTCGGCTCAGTGCCTTAAAGATGGCAGACCTAGGCATTGCGATCGCCCCGTTCCCCGTGGACCAGAGACTTCAGCATTTACCGCAGTTGGTCAACCCCGACGCCCAACCCTCGGTCTTAATTTCCCTCCTCCCCGCTGAGGCAGCACTCTCTCCCCTAACCCTCAAACCCCTGAACTACAAACCAGAGCGGCGCTATGTAGGGCAACTCACGAGTCAGGAGCGGCAGTGGGCCATCAAAGCCTACAGCCCAGAAGACTATCTCGCCGCCTATCGCTGCAACAGCACTGTCCAGTCCCGTGAGGTTTTACGGGTTGCCCCCCTCGTCGGCCAGAGCGATCTCCACCAAATGTTGGCCTTTGACTGGGTGGGCGATCGCCCCCTGCCTGACTTGATCCGCACCGCTGACCCAGGACAGATCCAGCGCAGCTTAATCCAGGTGGGCATTGCCCTCGCAGAACTCCATCACCAGTCCCCTTCTTGCTGGGAGCAGCAGGACTGCACCACTGAAGCCTTTGAGATGATCGGGCTGGTGCCCGATCTATGTCACCTCTACCCCGCAGGTGCCCCGCAATTCGCGGCGATCGCCGCCCAGATTGCCGAGGGACTCCTACGCATTCCCCAGCAGCGGTGCGCCACCCACGGAGACTTTAAGCCCGATCAGGTGCTAATCCAGGGCAATACCGTCACCGTCTTAGACTTTGACCGAGCCGCCATCGGACACCCCGCCCGTGACTTGGGCAGCTTTCTGGCCCAGCTAGCGCGTGACGGCCTTCAGGGAAAGCTCTCTGCCTCTCGCCGCCATGCTGCCACCCAAGGGCTACTTCAGGGCTATCGCACCGTCGGGGAACCCCTCACGCCGGATATCTTGCAGCTTTATACAGCCTTCCACCTGTTTAAGCTCCTGTACGAACCCTTTCGCTATCGTGCCCCAGACTGGTCAATCCAGACAGCACAGCAATTAGAGCATATTCAGACCCTCTTGCAGCCCTTGTCGTCCAAAGCAAATGGATTGGTTTGGTCTGCCTAACCACAATCGCTATGACAGCTTCACTTCTAGACTCCACAGCCCTCATCACAGATCCAGCCCTCGCTTTTGTGGCTCCTGCCCTTGACCCCCACTGGATTACGCCCCAGCTCCAGCAAGCTCTAGGGCGACCCGTCACCCTGCAATCCTTGCGCGTGATGCGCCATAAGCCAGGGCGACGCTGCCTCATTGCCTATGAGGTTGCGTTTGCCGATGGGTTCCCTCCGATGACGCTCTTGGGCAAAGTGCGATCGCGGGGTCTTGATACCCCCAGCTACGGCCTCCAAACCCAGCTTTGGCAGCAGGGCTTCGACGATGCCAGCCCCGACGGCATCTCCGTGCCCGAACCCCTCGGCACGATACCTGAAGTGCAGATGTGGCTTCAGCGATATATTCCAGGTACCCTTGCCACCCAGGCCCTCGCCCAGCCCCAGAGCGTAAGCCTCTGCCCCAAGATTGCAGCGGCGATCGCCAAGCTGCATCGCGCTGGCGTGCCAACCCGCAAGCGACATACCCCCGCCGATGAGCTTCGCATTCTCGAAGCGCGTATTCCCCTAGTGCTTCAGCACTTTCCGGACTGGGAGCCACGTCTAGAAGCCTTGCAGCAACGCTGTATTGCCCTTGCCCAATGGCTTCCCGCAGCCACCCCCACGGGTATCCACCGCGATTTTTATGCAGATCAGGTCTTAGTCAGTGGTGCTGCCAATCGCGATCGCCTCTACCTACTAGACCTTGACCTTTACTGTGAAGGCGATCCGGCGCTAGATATGGGCAACTTTGTTGCCCACCTTACAGAGCAAAGCCTGCGTACCCACGGCCATCTCCACGGCTTTGCCGCCCAAGAGGCTGCACTCAGCGAAGCGTTTTGTCGATTCACGGGAGCCTCAGCGATCGCCGTTCAGATTTACAAACTGCTGACCTTAGTGCGCCATCTCTCCATCAGCGCCCAGATGCCGGAGCGTCGAGGCATCACCCCCATCCTCCTGCATCTGTGTGAGGCGAGCCTCGCTGCGGCGATCGGGGGCGATTGGGGGCGATCGGGGGAGAGCAGGGGCGATTGATGGCTAATGTGAAGCGTCAGCAGCAGTGACTAGATTGTGGTTGAGGAGCAGATATGAAAATGATTCGGTGGGTCATGGTGCC
Organism: Thermosynechococcaceae cyanobacterium MS004; assembly: GCA_022402525.1. Taxonomy (GTDB): domain Bacteria; phylum Cyanobacteriota; class Cyanobacteriia; order Thermosynechococcales; family Thermosynechococcaceae; genus JAAURS01. Next base: position 11,232 of record JAKRSB010000149.1, on the reverse strand, counting down.
CGTTGGAATACTGGGCAGTCTGATCGGCTTGCCGCAGGGAAGGGCGATCGCGACTCCCTTTCCACGAGTCGATGATCTTGCTGAGCCTCACCTGAGAGCAGAGCAACCTCAGCCCCCAGAAGAATTAACCCGCGTTGAGCGTCTCCAGGCTGACCTCAACCTGGGTCAATCTACGCTCCAACCCAGAGTCAGCGCGCTAGAAAATCAGGTTAACACCTTAGAAGCCCAGCAGTTTTCTCCCACCACTCTCCTCCAGGGAGAAGCCGTGATGGGCCTCGTGGGCGTGGCTGGCACAATGCGCGCAGATCGGGATAAACCCTTAGAAAGCAGGCCGAGTCTAGGCTATCGAATACGGCTGAACTTCACCACCAGCTTTACCGGTAGAGACACCCTCCGCTTCCGGCTCCAGTCACGGGATATCCCCGAACTTGAAGAAGTCACGGGTACCCAAATGGCAAACCTTGGCTTTGATGGCCTCACCAACCAAAAAGTCGAAATGGATCGGCTGGACTATGAGACAAAGCTCACGCCAAATCTTCAGGCAAAATTGCTCGTCATTGGTGGGGGGCTGGGCGATTTTGTGCCCACGGTTAATCCGCTATTTAGCAGCAGCGGAAGTGGCTCCATTTCTAACTTTGGTCGAGAAAACCCGATTCGACGGCTGGCGGACTCCCCTGGTCTGGGGCTGTCCTACGATGTGACCCGCCAGGTCAACTTGGCCCTCGGCTACGTGGCCCCACGGGGTAATGACCCAGAGCAAGGACTCTTTGGGGGACGCTATGGCGCGATCGCCCAGATCACCCTCAAGCCCCAAAAAGCGCTGCGCTTGGGCCTAACCTACGTCCGCTCCTTTAACGGCGCTGGCACCGGAACCGGCAGCGAACTGGGCGAAGATCCCTTTGATGATGAATCGGAGGCAATTCTCACCCAAGGCCTGGGCGCTGAAGTCTCTTGGGAAATTGCGCCCAATGTTGTATTAGGCGGCCGCACCGGCTACCTGTGGGCCACTGCCCAAGATTTGGAGGCGCGCCCCACGGCGGACATCTTCACCTGGTCTGCCAGCCTGGGACTTGTTGATCTGGGCGGCAAAGGCAACCTGGCCGGATTCATTGTGGGCACCCCGCCCCAAGTCCTCCGCAATCAATTTGATCCAAACGAGGTCGACGCTGATGCGGCACTCCATCTAGAGCTGTTTTACCGAATGCAGATCAACGATTTCCTCGCCATTACGCCAGGGCTGATCATCATTCAGAATCCAGAGCATCGCAGCAGCGAGCCGCTCTACATTGGTACTATCCGAACAACCCTTACGTTTTGAGCAAACTCCGCAAATGTCGATGGCTTTGCTAGAGTCTAAAGGTTTCTACTCGCGAAGGGTTGATGGAAACTGAATCGCGATCGCTCCAGCAGGGTTCTGAAAAGGGTTCTGAGAAGGATTCTGGAAAAAATTCTGAGCTGCAATTTTGGCAGCATCCTAGATTTTGGCCTTGGTTGGCCCAGGGGCTAGTGCTGGCCTTACTCGCCTTGGGGGTGCTTTACCTGGGTACGAACCTCACCGCCAACCTACAGCAAAAGCAGTTGGGCTTTAGCTTTGACTTTTTGCGCTCCCAGGCTGGTTTTAACATTGGCGAATCGGTGATTGACTACAGCCCCACGGATGTTTATCTGCGGGCGCTGGGGGTTGGCCTACTCAATTCCCTCCGCATTATGGTGCTGGGGTTGGTTTTTGCGACCTTGATTGGCGTGGGCGTGGGCATTGCGCGGCTGTCTTCCAACTGGCTCTTGAGGCAGCTAGCCGGAGTCTATGTTGAAGTTTTGCGGAATACTCCACTGCTGCTTCAGCTTGTGTTTTGGTACTTTGCGGCTTTTGTGAGTGGCCCCTCCTTTGAGCAACGGCTGTCAATTCTGGGCGATTTATCCTTTAGCCAGCGGGGTATTTTGCTGCCCAGCTTTGCCGTCCGGCTGAGCGCAATTTCCTGGGCGATTTGTCTGGGGCTGGGGATCACCCTATCGCGATGGGTCTGGCATAGGCAGCACCGCCGCCGCATTGAGTCTGGGGAGCCAATTCGGCCTTGGTTTCTGGCCGTCATTACCCTGTTATTTTGGCTGTCGATCGCCTGGGTCATCACGAAAGAAACGCCCTTTAGCTTTGCTTGGCCGTCGGTGCGAGAAAACACCATTCAGGCTGGGGTGTTGCTAACGCCAGAGTATTCTGCCCTGCTACTGGGGCTAACGCTCTACACGGCCGCATTTATTGCCGAAATTGTGCGAGGCGGCATTCTTGCCGTGCCTAAAGGGCAATGGGAAGCAGCGCGATCGCTTGGCCTTAACCCCAACCTAACGCTGCGGCTGATTATTGTGCCCCAGGCGCTGCGCACTATCGTGCCGCCCTTGACGAGCCAGTACCTCAATCTAGCCAAAAATTCTAGTCTGGCGATCGCCATTGGCTACCCGGATCTGTATGCGGTTGCCTCCACCACCTTCAACCAAACCGGACGCGCCCTGGAGGTCATTTTGCTACTCATGGCCACCTACCTCACCATTAGCCTGATCATTTCCCTCACGATGAATTTCTATAACCGCCGCATCCAAATCGTTGAGCGCTGACCTTAATGGAGCCTTTACCCCTAAAACAAAAGCTGAATCTTCCATCGCTGCCCTCCCTCCGGGCCACCTGGCAGTGGCTGCGGCAGAATCTGCTGAGCACCTGGTACAACATCTTGCTGACGATTTTTTGTCTTTGGGTGATTGTCTGGGTTGGGGGTGGGCTTACACACTGGGCGATCGCGCTGGCCCAGTGGCAGGTGGTCACAGATAATCTACGGCTGATTCTAGTGGGGCGCTACCCCGTCGAGCAGCTCTGGCGGCTATGGCTTGTTCTGGGTCTAATGGTGGGGGTGAAGACCTTCTCTTGGGGTACACTCCAGTCCTGGCAGCGAAAACACTTACTTCGGGTGGCCCTAGTCGGGGTTGGCGCTATTCTCCTTGCGCTGGTGTCCCAGGCCGATGGAACAAGTCTTGGCTGGGTGGGGGCGATCGCGCTCGTTGCGCTAGGCAGCAGCAGCTTGGCGACTTGGTGCAGACAGCAAGCGCTATGGCCTCGGCTTCAGCCCTGGCTACCTCTGGGCTGGCTGGTCAGCGCAGGGCTAATCCTGTGGCTCATTAGTGGGGGGGCGGGGCTCACGCCCGTTAGCACCACCTTTTGGAACGGTCTACTCTTGACGGTGTTGGTGGCCACCCTGAGTATCGTGCTGTCCTTTCCCCTAGGCGTTTTGCTGGCCTTAGGTCGCCGCAGTTCACTGCCGATCCTGCGCGGACTGAGCATTGGCTACATTGAGCTGGTGCGCGGGCTTCCCCTGATTGGCATTTTATTTATGGCACAGGTCATGTTTCCCCTGCTGCTGCCCCCCCAAATTACCCTTGATGCACTGGCTAGGGCGATCGCCGGACTGACGCTCTTTAGCGCCGCCTACCTCGCGGAAACCGTACGGGGCGGCTTACAGTCTCTACCGACTGGCCAGTGGGAAGCAGCCAAAGCCTTGGGGTTTTCCACCCCGCTCACCTTGGGGCTGATTATTCTGCCCCAGGCGCTACGGGCGGTGATTCCGGCCATCGTGGGGCAGTTTATTGGTCTATTTAAAGACACCGCGCTGCTCTCTATTGTGGGTCTAGTAGAGCTCACGGGCATTGCCCGCAGCATCACCGCACAGCCCGAATACCTGGGGCGCTATGCCGAGGTTTACCTTGTGCTGGGTCTGATTTACTGGGTCTTTTGCTACGGTATGTCTCTTGCCAGCCGACGACTAGAGCATCGCTTTAGCGATCGCTAAGGCAGCGCTCTCTTGAATCCATTCATCCTGAAACCCGTCCTCTAACCCATTCACCTAAACCATTTGATTTTTGTCAGCCTATACGCGGCCAGCACACAAGTCTTGATACATCGCAAAATACCTAGCAAATAAGCAAAACTGCCATGACCGATCTGCTGGAAGCTACATCTGACCCAACTCTTCCGCCCATGATTACGGCCCACAATATTCAAAAATGGTATGGCTCCTTCCAGGTGCTGAAGGGGGTTGATCTAGAGGTCTCTCCTCAAGAAGTCGTGGTGCTGATGGGGCCGTCTGGCTCCGGTAAGTCTACGCTCATCCGCACCCTCAACGGACTAGAAACCCACGAGCAGGGGCGCATTGTGATTGATGGTGTGGAGCTGACCCAAAATCCGAAACATCTAGAGGCCGTGCGGCGTGAGGTGGGGATGGTGTTTCAGCAGTTTAATTTATTCCCTCACCTCACGGTGCTGCAAAATATTACCCTTGCGCCCATCTGGGTCAAGCGTTTACCTAAGCTAGCCGCCCAGGAGAAAGCCCTTCAGCTTTTGGAGCGGGTTGGCATTCTAGAGCAGGCGCAGAAGTATCCAGGGCAGCTTTCTGGTGGACAGCAGCAGCGGGTGGCGATCGCCCGTGCTTTGGCTATGGAGCCGAAAATTATGCTCTTTGATGAGCCCACTTCTGCCCTAGATCCGGAAATGATTAAAGAGGTGCTGGACGTTATGCGATCGCTTGCGGAGTCCGGCATGACCATGATTATTGTGACCCACGAAGTGGGGTTTGCTCGTGAGGTTGCCCACCGCATCCTGCTCATGGATGGCGGTCAGGTTGTGGAGCAGGCTACCCCAGAGGAATTTTTCACAAATCCAAAAGAGGAGCGCAGCCGCCAGTTCTTGGCACAAATTTTGGGTTAGTCTCTACGCTATAGCGGTTTTCAGTCACATTAAGAACTACATTAAGAACACTCAAATTGGCAAAGCCTTTTGACTAAATGCTCCTGAAATGCAAGTCTACTTAGACTGTCTCTCATATCACTGCAAGCCGCTTTGAAACTTGTGTTGAGGCTGAGTTTTGGCTTAAAGGGACTGCTGTTTGAGGGCAAATTCTTGAATTTTCTGTTGCCAAAATATTTTGGGCTGTCCTTCTGGAAAAAATTGACGAATGTAGTCGTAGGCATTGTGAGTCAGGGTTGTTCTGAGGGGCGCTGACTCCAATTGAAATAAACACTGCACCACCGCCTCTGGCGTGTCTCCCGTGAGAGCCGTCTTGCCATGCTGCATACAAAAGTTAGCCTCTTGTGCCGTTTTACCTACCACAACGATGCCCGCCGCCATCGCTTCCTGAGGGGGGAGGGCACATCCCTCAAAGCTAGCTGAGGCCAAAAAGGCCTGGGGTCGCCGGAACTGTTGGGCCAGTTCCCGCAGGGTGAGTCCATCAATACATTCAAATCGCCAAAAGGTTCCGCCTTGCTGTTGGTATAGGGACTGGGTTGCTTCAATAAAGTCCTTGCCTTTGCGGGGAAAGGCAAAGAGGAGCCCCTCTTCTCGCTCGGCCTGGGGAATAAAGGGAAAGAGCGCTTCATCGACAATGTTGGGGACAATCTCGGCTGGCTTGCCGGGATAGGTCTGGGCGCAGAGGGCTTTCATGCGCTCTGAGTCAGTCCAGAGGGTGACTCTATCATCTAGGTAGTCAAAGTCTGTTTTGGTCTGAAGGGGAGACTGCTCATAGGCGATCGCCAGACCCTTCACGTCCTTGATCAACTGGGTGACAAAATCTGGGACAACGCAGATATCATCTGGCCTACGATCGCGCCAGCGGATGAATGGAAGCGATCGATTTAAGCCAAAAACATCGCCATAATTATCCTTGCCGCTCATCGTCGCCAGCACCGCATCAACCCCACACTGGCGAGCAACCCAGCAGTGGCGCATGATGTTCATGGTGCCGCCATACACCTCATCCACCGCAATCCATTGACGCAGCGCCCAATCCCGGACGGCTTGGCTACGAGAAAAGTCAACCAGGGTTTTAATCGTATTCCAGGGCCACCCTTTCTTTAAGTCTGGAATTAAAAAGACGAAGCGCATGGGAAAAGCTCAATCAACATTGAAGAATGAAATTGAGAGATGCAATTGAGAGAAGCAATTGAGAGACGAACATCACCGCTCTCTAAATCACACCGCAATAGCTGGAGCCAAGACAAGGCTGTCCTTAACGGCTGAAATAACATCTTGCACATCCTTCGGCGTGAGCTTCGCGGAGAGGGGAATGCTGACGGTTTGGCGACCAATCTGGGCGGCATGGGGATAGTCTGAGGGCTGCCACCCAAAGCGTTGCTGATAGTAGGGATACTCAGGCAGGCTTCTGTAGTGAACCCCTGTACCAATGTGCTGCTGGTGCATCGCAACCAGAAAACCATCCCGGCTGATGCCTGTTTTTTGCTCGTCGATCAGGAGGGTATAGAGGTGATACCCGTGCACTGTATTGGGTTCAGGCGCAGCGGGAGTGACCACGGGAAGGGACGCAAAGGCCCGATCATACTGCTGCCAAATTTCTTGACGGCGACGCCAATAGGGGGTGACGCGCTGAAGCTGGTGGATGCCGATCGCGGCCTGAATATCCATCATGTTGTACTTAAAGCCAGCCTCGACCACTTCGTAGTGGTTATAGCCCTCGTCGCTAAATCGCTTCCAGGCGTCTTGGCTCATGCCGTGGAGGGCCAGCACCTTGATGCGATCGGCCTGGGCCTGGGTCTGGGTGAGGATCATGCCGCCCTCTCCGGTTGTGATATTTTTGGTGACATAAAAGCTGAAGCAGCCAAAGTCGCCAAAGGTTCCGGCAGGGCGGCCCTTATACTGGGTTTCGATCGCATGGGCGCAGTCTTCAATGAGAAAAATGCCGTGGCGCTGTGCTAGCTCACAGAGGGCATCCATATCGCAGGGGCGACCCGCAAAGTGGACTGGAATAATGGCTTTGGTGCGGTGGGTGATTTTGGCCTCAATCTGCTCTGGGTCAATGTTCATGGTCACTGGGTTCACGTCCGCTAAGACGGGGGTGCCACCCGCATGAATGATGGCATTCACCGTGGCGCAAAAGGTCAGCGGCGTTGTGATTACCTCATCTCCTGGGCGGAGGTTAGCTGCCAAAAGGCTCAAGTGCAGCGCGGCGGTACAGGAATTGACGGCGATCGCGTGTTTGCCGCCTTTATAGGCACAAAAATCTTGCTCAAATCGCGTTACCTTAGGCCCGGTGCCTAGCCAGCCCGTCTTCATGCTGGCAATCACCTCTTGAATCTCAGCATCTTCAATGGCTGGAGATCCAAACACTAAAAACTGATCTTTTGAACGGTTCATGGCACGATTTATCGCTAGATTCTAGAGGATAGTGGCAGTTCTCTTTTGCAGCAGTGCAGTCAACATTGGATCGCCAACACTTACCGCCAACATTAGATCCCCAGCACCATATGCAGTGCGATCGCTTCAAGCATAACGGGTTAAAACCAGTAGGGTATGCTCTTTGGTACTGTTTGCTGTGTCCGCTGTACTGCCTGCCCTGACGTTTTTTAACGTTACCCTGCATTAATTATCCTGCATTCGCTAAGGATTCCCTGATTTCCCTGTAAAAATGCACGGGTCTGCTGCTGCGCTCTCGCTTCACACCGTTTGGAAAGGCGTTCTCTAGATGGCGAATAATACGGCGAATAATACCCATTCTCAATTAATCTATCTGGATGGCCATGCCACAACCCCTCTGGATGCGCGGGTACTGAACGCAATGCTGCCCTATCTCACAGAGCAGTTTGGCAATTCATCGAGCCAGAGCCATCGCTACGGTTGGGAGGCCGCAGCGGCGGTCAAGCAGGCTCGCCAAGTGCTGAGCAACGCCATTGGGGCAAGCTCTGATGACCCAAGTGAAATTATTTTTACCAGTGGCGCAACGGAGGCCAACAACCTGGCCCTAAAGGGTATCGCCGAAGCCTATTTCCAAAAGGGTCGTCATCTTATCACCCTTCAGACCGAACATAGTGCCGTCCTAGAGCCTTGCCGCTACCTAGAGCGCCTTGGGTTTGAGGTTACCTATCTGCCCGTGCAGCCCGATGGTCTACTCGATATCCATCTGCTTGCCGAGGCGATAAGGCCAGAGACGGTGCTGGTGTCCGTAATGGCGGCCAATAGCGAAATTGGGGTGCTTCAGCCCTTAGGTGAAATTGGGGCACTGTGTCGGGAGCGAGGTGTATTGTTTCATACCGATGCGGCCCAGGCGATCGGCAAAATTCCACTGGATGTGCAGGCCATGTCTATAGACTTGATGTCGTTGACGGCGCATAAGCTTTATGGGCCTAAGGGAGTGGGGGCGCTCTATGTGCGGCGCAGACCTAGGGTGCAGCTTGCCGCTCAGCTCCACGGCGGGGGGCAGGAGCAGGGACTGCGTTCGGGTACTTTGGCAACCCATCAAATTGTGGGGTTTGCGAGGGCGGTGGAGTTGGCAGATTCCCCTGAGGAGCAGGAAGGTCTAGCGCACCAGCGCCAGCTTCGCGATCGCCTCTGGTCTGCCCTTGCACCCTTGGGGGGGATTCACCTGAACGGCCATCCAACCCAGCGACTGCCGGGCTCTTTGAACGTGAGCGTGGAGGGGGTAGATGGAGCAGCGCTTCTACTGAGCTTGCGATCGCAGGTGGCAGTGTCTTCTGGCTCAGCCTGCGGGTCAGGAAAAACCGCCCCATCCCACGTTCTGCTGGCCCTAGGGCGGGATCGGGCTTTGGCTGCGGCCTCGCTACGGTTTTGTGTGGGGCGCTTTAATACAGAGGCTGAGATTGATCAGGTTATTGATCAGATCTCCGTAACCATTCGCGCACTCCGCTTAGGCGATTTTAAACCTAGGGAAATTAAACCCAAACAAGACTGAACGCAAGGCTGACCCAACTCTCTAAGCCTCAATCCAACTTAGAGGAGAGGAGAGAGGCTGCTTGGTTTGGGAGTGAGGATGAAGTGGGGAATGCAGCGGGAAATGTGATGGGAAATGTGATGGGGAGTATAAAAAATGCTGCTGCTGCAAAATCTTTGCAAGGTCTACATTTTTTTCCAGCAGGCAGGCATGACCGCTCTCTGGCAGCACCGTCATTTTTGCGCTGGGCAAAAGCTTTACGAGCCGCTGCGCCTCCGAAACTGAGGGTAGCAGCCGATCCTGACTTCCCGCAATAATCAGGGTGGGCTGGGTGATTTTAGTCAGCGGCAGCGTGGTGAGATTAAATTTTTGCAGTAGCCCCAAACGCCAGGCTGCACTTTTGGGCGAGAGCGCCTGCATGGCTTGGAGCAGCGCTTGCCGATCCGTTGGTTCCACCCGATTCCAGGCAATGAGCAGCGGCACCAGGGCCGTCGCGGACAAGTCATAGAGCAAGGGGGACAATCCGGGGGCCAGCAGGCTGGCCGCACCCATCCACGGCAGCCGAGCAAAGGCTGAGGCGGGGTTGACTAAAATGAGCCGATGCACAAGCTGAGGGGCGATCGCCGCAATTTCTAAGGCCAGACAGCCCCCGAAGGATTCGCCGCACAGGTAAACAGCCTGAGCCTCTTGGGTAGCTAGCTCCTGTTTTACAAGGGCTGTAATGCTATGGGCCAAATCCGCCCAGGCGGTAGAGTCATCCACTGGAATCGATAGGCAGCGAATCGAAAAGTAGCGCCCTAATCCCTCAAGCTGACGATTCAGAAGCTGCCCGGAACCATCCATCCCTGGCAAAAAGATAAATAGGGGACGCGGGGCAGAACGCTCTGCGGAAGTGGTTCCCTTCGTTGCAACTTCGGGCGTAAACAAAATAGGGGCCGACTGAGGCGGCAATGGGGGGAGCAATACCTTTGGGTCACGGGATGAAGTCATGGTCTATGGCCTATGGTCTCTTGTCTAATCGCTCTTGTCTAATCTTTTCTACTCTCATTTCAACACCCTGATTCTCTTTGATACCCCTCACGCAGCAGTGCAGCTACTTCCGCCTTACAGGTACGGGTAATGTCAGCGGCGATCGCCTTGGCTTGCTTGCCTTTGTACTGCTGCTGCTGCGCTGGGGTAATCCAAAGCGGCTGCCCCACCACCACACTCACGCGCCGATAAAAGACAGCAGGATGCCAGCCTGACTGCTGAAAGAGCGGCTCGGACGGATCAAACCAGCTCAGCACCTGAAGTGGAACGGTGGTTTCTTGAACCTCAACATGGGAGGCGATCGCCACAGGCAAAATGCCCAGCGGCTGCACCTGCGATCGCAGTGCTAAATGGGCAAACCCGCGATGAAATTCGCCTAATTCTTGGGGCTGAGTCGTCTGTACCATCGGCTTCGCGCCCTCCGGGAAAATCCCTAGCCACTGAGACTGAGGCAGCGGCACCGAAGAAGAAAACAGCCCGTCCTGGCTTTGCTTAGAGACGTGAAGGGAAAAGCAGCCCAATGCCTGCACCATTTCTCGCAGCAACGGCACCCGACCCATATACCGATGACGAGCAAACCGCACAGAACGATTCAGCGCAGCCATCACCACAAACGGATCCAGAAAACTACGGTGATTGCTCACCACAATTAAGGAGCCTTGGGTTGGAATCTGGTCTGCATGGAGCACCGATAGATCCGTCCCCACCGTGGACAGCAAAGCCTGGGAAAGCCAAAAGGGATAGTCCAGAAACGAGGGCACTGGCGGAGATTTCTGCACAGGATTTGCTGATGATTCCCTAACAAGACAAGATAATCAAACCTGAACCGTTAAAGCCTAGACAGCTAATGGACAGCTAGCAGACATGAACTGGCAAGCATGAACTGGCAAGCATGACAGTGCCAAAGAGCAGCACAGCCAAAGAGCAGCACAGCCAAAGAGCAGCAAAAGGCAGCGTTTTGTCTATTTGCATACCTTTCACGGGAGGACTGAATATCCAACTCCAGACGTTAGGCCGTCATTGTTGCGTAAGCTTCCTCTTCCAGAGTCTATCATTGTTGCCATAAACCCTGCAGGGCAGGCTTTTTGCGGCAGCAATTCCAAATTCAGATTTGAGCATCGGATAAATTGAGCAAGGGTGTAAGAGACCCTCCCAGAGGTCAGTCTTATGGAGCCAATGGCGCTGAATTTTGGGTGCTAGCTTCTACGCGTTGGGCAATTCTCCAAATGCAAGACCTTTGAAAAGTGAGTGACGCAATGCGCTATCGCCTTTAACTTAGAAATCAGATCCACAGAACTGATGCATTAACCTTTCAGCACTTGATCAGGCCGACGAAAACGAGATTGAATGGATGATCTTCTGACGCATCACTCTTAATATCCAGACTGTAAAGCACCATAAAAAAGTGGCGTACCCCTCAGGAGTACGCCACTCTCTCAGAGTTTTAGAATCTCTAGAAAGTAAAGGTTGTCCGAACGACAGGAACAAA
>JAKRSB010000148.1 GCA_022402525.1 Thermosynechococcaceae cyanobacterium MS004 | reverse complement strand
TCCTGGGCTGCATAAGCTGGCTGGGGCACCGAGGAAGGAACAGCAGTACCCTGGCTTTCCCCGTCCGGCCTTGCGCCGAGTAGTTCGATTCGACTGCAACGGATCACTACTTTCGAGCGACCTGTTCCGGTGGTCTTGTCTTTCCAGCGTTCTTGGCGCAAAGAACCAGATACCCCAATCAGTGATCCCTTCTTGCAATACTGCGCCACCACTTCAGCGACCTTCTCCCACGCTTCAACCTCCAGAAAATCTGTCTCCTCCTTGGTGCGGCCTACCGCAAGGTTAAACTTTGCAACCGCTGCACCCGATTCAAGATATCGAATCTCTGGGTCGGCGGTCAGTCTGCCAATCAAGTTTGCTGAATTCATGATTTTGTCTCCTGATTTTTTACTGGTGCTATGGTGCTGAGTGCAAGGCTTACCCCTGCGACCGCTCAAGGAACGGTCGCAGGGGAGTTTCTAGGCCGCTAAGATGCCACTGGAACGGCTTGCAATCTGGGCTTGCTCTGGGTCTTCTGCGGGGTCTGGGTCTGAATCAGCTCGACCAATTCATCAACCTGCGCTGTGGTTAGCTGACTTGGCGAGGTGCGGTTGAACTGGCTTACGAGCAAAGCTTTGACAGACTCGGTATCAAGTCCTGCTGCTTCCCGTGCCACTCGGACGCGATCGCATTTCTGCTGGTGGGTTTCGGGCATTGGTGCCCCATCCGTTAACCATGCCGTCAGGAATTCAGCTAATTCCTGCCCTGGATTTAGAAAGGTCTGATTGCTGAGCGCTGGGCAACGAGACTTTGAAATCGTCAGGATATGCTCTAGATCTAGCTCTCCTGCGAGATCAAACTCAAATTCTATTCCTGAAGTCTGGATCGGGGCTAAGCCGATCTTCTTCGGCGCTGTACCCTTATCCCCGTTCTTTTTGGTGTATTCCTCCATCACATAGTCCGTCTTGGAGCGCATAGTAGCAATGACGTGGCAGGAGCTAGAAAGCATCGCGTCAATTAGGGCACGTTCTAGCGGACGGACAGCTTTCCAGCCGTCAAAGCCTTTCCCCGCAAGCTCCAATTCCTTAAACCATGCGTGGCTGAGAGAGTCGATGATAATCACATCGTATTCAGCTTGGGCTGCTGCTTTGATAGCCTCAATATACTTTGCTGGATGGTGGTCTACTAATTCGCAAACATCAAAGTCGAATAGATCTGCGTACTTGCTAGCGCTGCCATGTTCGGTGTCGATCACCGCAATGGTTTTACCGAGATGCTGCGCGATATTGAGAGCACTGTAGGTCTTTCCAGCCCCAGAAGGGCCAGAAAGGGCGAGGCGTAGGCGTGACTGGGTTTTGGTCGCTTTTTGAAACATGATTGGTTTCTCCTGAAAGGTGACTGAGGGGGGATGAAGAACTATCGCCAAGGCCAAAGAATCGCTCTAGCCTTGGCGGTGGGCTTTAGTATTCGGACGAGTGCATGATGGTAAGAACCCGTTGCGTTACTGTGGGGTCGCTGGGGTTTTCGGAGCCGTACTCAAAGTTTTGGTCGAAATAATCGATCTTCCAAAACCACTTATCGCCTTCAAACTCAACGCTGCCGAAGTCATGCTCTCGATAGGGGTCATTCTCAGGGGTGAAGTCATCGAATGCCCGTACCAAGCGGGATAAAGCTAACTGTTGATCAAAGGTCAGATTACTAAAAATTGAGCTTCCGACCGTCTTACCGAGAGCGCGATCGCCCTTGCGAAAGCGGTCGTTGAGTTCTGCGATCTGGGTTGCTGTTGCTGTGGTCATTTTTTTTTTGCTCCTGTAGCGAGTGGAGGGGCTGAAGCTTAGGACTAGCGATTAAAGTAATTCTTAAAACGGGCAATTGCAGTCGCCAGAAAACTGCCTCCCACATGGGCAAAGATTTGTCTCAATCCAGTCCTCTATCGCGGCAGCGGGGCTTGAACCCTGTCCACATGGGATTTCAGGAAAATCTGAATGACTTGCCAAAAACCATTTAGGAAAATAAGGGGGGCTGCTCACATCGAACAGGGACGGGCTGGTATAGCCTGGGGCTGAATCGCCTTCTTCGCGGCATTCTTCAGCAATCCGTCCTTGCTCTTCCCGCTGTTCTTGCTCGTAGTCGAGCGATAGTTCAAGCGGCATTTTCTTTGCTCCTTGCGCTGAGACTTGGTAGCTCCAATCGGGTTGCTTTGTAGAGATTACAGGCCGAATCTGACGGTGCAGCGTCATTACAGACCGTTATAGATGAGTTCAGAAAGTATTCGCGGTGCGTTCTTTTCCTGCAAACGCTCCGGCTCGAATCAAAGTGTTGGCAGCTAATACAAGCGCCATTGGATGAAGCGGTTTCTTGAGTTTGTGGCATGATCAACTTACTCCTGAATTGGGGTTCAACCAGCAAAGAGAGCAGGTCTAGATTGGTAGTCGGGACGCTCTCTTTGCTATGTGCGAAATTCTCACAACTGAATATTTATTTGTGGGAGTCCGCAGGGCTTGAGCCTTGTCGTGGGCGTTTCTTCCTCTGTCCGGTGCTTCCTCTCGGTCGCGGCTAACAGGTTACGGGCGGTCTTGGGGCAGTTCCGCTCTCTGCTGATTCAGTTGGCTTGGGGATTGGGTGCAACGCTGGATTTTTGTTTACCGGAGAGGCGGTTTGCTTTCCTCATCCATGTTTCTATATTACACGGTTTATATAGAAAAAACAAGGGGTTTAGAAAGATTTTTGAAAGAATTTTTAGACTTTTGCAGAAGTTTTTTGACCTGAGCCTCTACCTCTAGCAAGTACAGCCAATGAGCTGCTGCAAACTCAGCGTGTGTCTGTAAGAATTGCTCTGTCCTTAAAAAGTGGTCTATGACTGATTTAGCTTTTAGACGGGAAGCCCCGCTTCTGCTTTGGCGCTTCAGCGGGGTAGAGTTTCCGGTCAAATAGCAGCAAGTATCAATTCCCTTTTCTGCTGCCGGAGCGCCTTAATTTCACGCTCTAGAACAATCTTTTCAGCAAGGGTCTTTCCTTCCCTGGACTCCTTCAGAAGCCGATTTATACTCTGGTCTAGTTTCTCGATAGGCGATCGCTCTGGGGCTTTCTCCAGCACCCGTATTTCACCACCACGAGACAACGGTGCAGCTTCTACCCAAACTTTTTTGGCTCTTGGGAAGCGAAAAGTTTTGAGGAAAGCTGGCCCTCCTTGATTTCGCACCTGTTGGAGCAGATTGCTGATATCACTTAATTGATGGGGGTATCGGACGATAAGCCAGCACTCGCTAAGCTCTTTTTTCCAGCGCTTTCCCCAGTGGGCTTTAGCGGATGCTAGGGCTGCAAGTTGTTCAGGATTTGGGCTGTACATTGTTGATTTTCTCCTGGCAGATTGAACAAAAACGCGGGGCTTTTTTTTTGATTTTTGAGCTGGCGCTCTAGGGAACGATCAACCTCCCAAATGCGGGCAAGCTCTAGCTGCATTCCAACGGCGATCGCTGCCTTAGCTAGAGCTGCGCTAGCACCCTCCTGGTGTTGTATTACTTTATAATCTCTATATTACACGGTTTATATAGAAATATCAAGGAGTTTTACAAAGATTTCGTCGATTTTCGTCGATTTTTCAAGATTTTGCTCGACTCATGGAGTGCAATGTCTCAGCTTTGAGGCAGGGGAGCAGAAAACGCACCAAGGTCTTTATTGTGTCCCCAGTGCCGCTACGTTTTCTGTGACCTAGCCGAACAAAGTGCGCTACCCTTTTGGCTGTTCGAGGGGCTGCTACTGGCCGCTGCAATCCCGTTCACTTTTCACAGCAGCCCCTCGGAACGCCCTGCGGCGAGCGCCTTTTCTTCTCCTTTGGCAGCAAAATCCGGCTCAACCTCTGGCCTAGAGTTGGGCGACTGGTTCAATGGTAGTTTTTGGGGGCTGTTCCGCAGTGGAGGGGAGGAAAAACGGCTACCCCGCTTCTTGATCCGACTGCCAGAAGTTTGGTAGCTCTGGTTGGCTGCTTTGAGGGGCGGTTTCTACCTCACTCTTGGGGGCTGTTGTCGCTGCTTCTGGGGGGGTTGATAGAGGATCACCCACTTGTTCTACAAATCCAAGCCCTGCGGGTGATCCTGCGATCTCT